>NZ_DASYTH010000110.1:0-2953 GCF_036002505.1 Actinophytocola sp.
CACCGGTACGACGTCCCGGCTCGGCGGCATCGGGCTCGACGAGATCGCTGAGGAGGTGCGGCGCAGGCACCAGCGGGCGTACGGCAGAACGGCGCCGCACCGCAGGCTCGAGGTCGGTGGCGAGTACCAGTGGCGGCGGGAAGGCGAGCCGCACCTCTTCGATCCGGAGACGGTCTTCCGGCTGCAGCACGCCACCAGGACCCGGCAGTACGAGATCTTCAAGCAGTACACGCAGCGCGTCGACGAGCAGTCGGCACGCCTGATGACCCTGCGCGGCCTTTTCCAGCTCAGGAACGGGCTGCGGTCGCCGGTGCCGATCGACGAGGTCGAGCCGGTGAGCGAGATCGTCAAGCGGTTCAACACGGGTGCGATGTCATACGGCTCCATCTCCTTGGAGGCTCATCAGACGCTCGCCATCGCGATGAACCGGCTCGGCGGCCGCTCCAACACGGGTGAGGGCGGCGAGGACCCCGACCGGCTACACGACCCGCTGCGGCGGTCGGCGGTCAAGCAGGTCGCCAGCGGACGGTTCGGCGTCACCGCCGAATACCTCACCAACGCGAGCGACCTGCAGATCAAAATGGCGCAGGGCGCGAAGCCCGGCGAGGGCGGACAGCTGCCCGGCCCAAAGGTCTATCCGTGGATCGCCAAGACGCGGTACTCGACGCCGGGCGTCGGGCTCATCTCACCGCCGCCGCACCACGACATCTACTCGATCGAGGACCTCGCCCAGCTCATTCACGACCTGAAGAACTCCAACCCGATCGCGCGGATCCACGTGAAGCTGGTCGCCGAAGTCGGCGTCGGAACCGTCGCGGCAGGCGTGTCCAAGGCACATGCCGATGTAGTCCTCATCTCCGGGCACGACGGCGGGACCGGCGCATCCCCGCTGACCAGCATCAAGCACGCCGGAGCACCGTGGGAACTCGGGCTGGCCGAGACCCAGCAGACGCTGCTCCTCAACGGCCTGCGCGACCGCATCGTCGTGCAGACCGACGGCCAGCTCAAAACCGGCCGGGACGTCATTGTGGCCGCCCTGCTCGGCGCTGAGGAGTTCGGATTCGCGACCGCACCGCTGGTCGTCTCCGGGTGCGTCATGATGCGGGTGTGTCACCTCGACACCTGCCCGGTCGGGGTCGCGACCCAGAATCCCGAGCTGCGCACGCGATTCACCGGGAAGCCGGAGTTCGTCGAGACATTCTTCGAGTTCATCGCCCAGGAGGTACGCGAGTATCTCGCCGCCCTTGGCTTCCGCAGCATCTCCGAAGCGGTCGGCCTGGCCGAGCTGCTCGATACCTCCCAGGCCGTGGACCACTGGAAGGCCGCCGGTCTCGACCTGACCCCGATCCTGCATGTTCCTGAGCGCGTGGCGGACGCGACTCGACGATGCACAACCATCCAGGACCACGGGTTGACGAGGGCGCTGGACCAGCAGCTCATCAGTTTGGCGCGGCCCGCGCTCCACGCGGGCGAGCCGGTGCGTGCGCAACTGCCGATCCGCAACATCAATCGCACCGTCGGGACAATGCTCGGCCACGAGGTGACCAAGCGGTACGCCGGCGCCGGGCTGCCGGACGAGACGATCGACTTCACCTTCATCGGCTCGGCCGGACAGTCGTTCGGCGCATTCCTGCCTGCGGGAGTCACCCTGCGGCTCGAGGGGGATGCCAACGACTACCTCGCCAAGGGTCTGTCCGGCGGTCGGGTCGTGGTGCGCCCGGACCGGGCGGCGCCATTCGCCGCAGAGCACAACGTGGTCGCCGGCAACGTGGTGGCCTACGGCGCGACCGGCGGCGAGCTCTTCGTACGGGGCCTGGCCGGGGAGCGGTTCTGCGTACGCAACTCCGGCGCAACCGCCGTCGTCGAAGGTGTCGGGGACCATGGCTGCGAATACATGACCGGCGGGCTGGTGGTCGTTCTCGGCCGGGTCGGCCGCAACTTTGCCGCCGGCATGTCCGGCGGGGTGGCCTACGTTCTCGACCTGGACCCGTCACTTGTCAACGCCGCAATGGTGGGCCTCGGGCCGCTGGACCAGACCGACGAGACCGAGCTGCTCGAACTCGTCCGGCGCCACGGTGAGGAGACCGAGTCGTCGGTTGCCGCAGCGCTGCTCGCCGACTGGCCGGAGGCCATGCGGCGGTTCACCAAGGTCATGCCAGAGGATTTCAAGCGGGTGCTCGCAGCGCGCGCAGCAGCCGAGCGTGACGGTCTGTCCGACGATGCCGCCACCGAGCTGATGATGGAGGCCGCGCATGGCTGATCTACGCGGCCTGCCACCCCACGAACACGCTGCGCGTTTCCGCGGGGACCCCGGCCCTGTGGTTGCCGCACTGGGTGGGAGGTAGCTCATGGCCGATCCTCGCGGCTTCCTCACCACCCCTCGGGAGCTGCCACCGCGCCGGCCTGTGCGTGTAAGGGTCCGCGACTGGCGGGAGGTGTACGAGCCGGGCGCGCTGCTGCCGATCGTGTCCAAGCAGGCCGGCCGATGTATGGACTGCGGTATCCCCTTCTGCCACACCGGATGTCCCCTCGGGAACCTCATCCCAGAGTGGAACGACCTGGTCCGCACCGATCGCTGGGAGGAGGCGGCGGACCGGCTGCACGCGACGAACAACTTCCCTGAGTTCACCGGGCGGTTGTGCCCAGCACCGTGCGAAGCCGCATGCGTCCTGGGGATTGCGGCCGAGCCGGTGACTATCAAGAATGTGGAGCTCGCGATCGCCGATCGCGCGCTCGACGCCGGGTGGGCGGCGGCCCATCCCCCGCCCAGGCCGACGGGTCGTGTCGTCGCGGTGGTGGGGTCCGGCCCTGCCGGGCTGGCTGCCGCGCAGCAGCTCGCCCGAGCCGGGCACGCCGTCACCGTCTATGAGCGTGCTGACCGGATCGGAGGTCTGCTCCGCTACGGCATCCCCGAGTTCAAGATGGAGAAGGCGGTGCTCGACCGCAGGCTCGC
>NZ_DASYTH010000111.1:0-30700 GCF_036002505.1 Actinophytocola sp.
GTTGTGGCCGAGCTGCCCTGCGAGCTCTGCCAGTTCGCGCATTTGCAGAACGAGGAAGGCGGCCAGGTCGGGAGCTTCCACGACGCGCTCGCGGTCGAAGGTTGTGGCATTGTCCCAGCCGCTGTCGTTGCCGTGCTGGTAGTGGGCCAGTGGGTGTCCGGGCACGCGGCGGTGCCTGAGCCAGAAGTTCGTCCAGCGGGTGAGCCGGTGATAGGTCTCGGACCGTTCAATGGGGATTCGGTGGCGGAGCCGGCGCAGGGTCCAGCCGTGGATGGGTGGTTTGACGAAGTTGTAGAGGATCTCGGAATGGGCGACCGAGTCCGGTAGGGCGCCGGCGTCGTCCTGGTGGTCGAACGGCAACTGGAACTGGCCCCAGGCCAGTGCCGGCAGCCCGCCGGCGAGAGCGAGCGCGTTGAAGCAGTGGTCCCAGCTCCACACCTTGTCCATCCAGTGCTTGGACATCAGCACCGCGGGGCGGGTGAGGAATCCGGCCGGGCGGACGGTGGCCGACCAGAGGACGTAGGCCGCGAGTTCGGCGGCCGGTGTGCCGGCGGTGCGCCAGGGAGCGACGGCGCCGGCGAACCGGTGGAACTCGGTGGCGGCGGCCGCGGCGATCTCGGCGAAGGTGCGGGTGACCCGGTATGGCGCGCGGGCGCCGTCGTACTCCTCGATCGCCACCTCCCATGGCGCCTCGGTGAGGGTGACGGCCCGTTCGGTGGTGCCCAGTTGCCCGGTGCCGGTGGTGGTGGCTGGTCCGGACAGCACCGTGACGCGGTAGCGCCGGCCGGTCTCGTACAGGGTGAACACATAGCCGCCGTCGACCGGGTCGTGCAGGAAATACGGGCCGGAGAACGGAGTCAGCGACGGTTCGGCCGCCATGATGCGCAGGCCCAGCCCGTGGCCCCGGACCCGCACGGTGTCGGGCGATTCGTAGGCCAACGTGATGCGGGCATCGCCGTGGGTCCAGGTCAGCTGGGACGGCACGGCCGTGACGCTGGTTTCCGCCCGGGCGCCCCTGGCCTGGGGCACGAGGCGCAGCACCGGGTGCAGTCCGGTCTGGTGGGAGACCAGGTGGATGTCGTCGGCGTAGCTGTTCTCCGCGACCACCGGCGAGAAGTTGAACCAGGATCCGTCGAAGCTGAACGGGATCTCCCGTATCGAGAACTCCGGGCCGCGCATGTGGTGATCGCTTTCAGTCGGTGACGGCGCCGGCGGTGATGCCCGTTGCGATGAAGCGCTGGGCGACGACCAGCAGCATCGTCGCCGGGATCGAGGCCACGACGGCGGTCGCCATGATCGCGTTCCACTGCTGGTTGTTGTTGCCGATGTACTGGTAGATGCCGAGCGTGATCGGCCGAAGCCGGCCGCCACCATCCACAGTGGACGCGAAGACGAAGTCCGACCAGGCCCACAGGAACGTGAACAGCGCGACCGTGACGGTCGCGTTGCGGCTGACCGGAAGGACGACCGACCAGAACGTGCGCACCGGCCCGGCACCGTCCACGGTGGCCGCTTGGATGATCTCCGCGGGGATCGCGGACATGAACGCCTGGAACACGAGCACCCCGAACGGGACGGCGATGGTGGCGTCGGCGACGACCAGGCCGATGACCGTGTTGAGCACGCCGAGGTTGAGATAGACGGCGTAGAGCCCCATCGCCATCACGATTCCCGGGATCATCTGCGCCACCAGCAACAGGAAGCTCAGCGTGCCGCGGCCGGCCGGACGCAGCGTGGCCAGCGAGTAGCCCGCCGGGGCGGCGACGGCCAGCGTGAGGGCGACCGTGCCGAGGCCGACGAGCAGGCTGGTACCCAGGTAGGGCAGTTGCTGGTGCAGGACCGCGCGGTAGCCCTCGAGCGTGCCGTGGACCGGCAGCCAGTCCGGGGGTGTCTTGCGCATGTCCTGCTCGCGCGTGAACGAGACGTTGACCAGCCAGTAGACCGGAAAGAGCAGCAACGCGGTCAGCACCAGCCCGGCCCCGGTCTTCGCCCACCGCCTCATGCCGTGTTCTCCAACTCGGGAATGTTGGCCAATGTCGTGGGTCGCCTCGGCTGGCCGGTCACCAGGACCACTCCTCGGGCAGACCTCGTTCCTCGGCCTACCGTCGTCGCGGTAGGCCAACTCCCTCGCTCCGGCATTCGCAAGCTCATGCCGGACCCCCTTGACGGCGCAGCGCCCGGATGTAGACCAGCCCGAACACCAGCGCTGCCACGATGAGCAGGTTGCCCACCGCGGCGCCCGGCCCGAACCGCGGCAGCGCGCTGCCGAACCCCAACTGGTAGGACCACGTGGCCAGGGTGGTGGAGGAGTCGGCGGGGCCGCCCCTGGTCATGATCCAGATGATGTCGAAGACCTTGAGCGTGTACACCAGGCCGAGCAGCAGGGTGATCGCGGAGACCGGCCGCAGCAGTGGGAACGTCAGGCGCCAGAAGCGTTGCCACGCGCCGGCCCCGTCCAGCGCCGCGGCCTCGTGAATCTGCGCTGGAATGCCGGAAAGGCCGCTGTAGAGCAGGACGAGGTTGAACGGGATGCCGATCCAGACGTTGGCGATGATCACCGAGACCAGTGACCAGTCCGGCGAGGTCAGCCAGTTGACCGGCGCGAGCCCGACCGACCGCAGGACGGCGTTGACCACGCCGGCGTCGCTGTTGAGCATCCACGACCACGCCGAGGACGACACGATCAGCGGCAGCAGCCACGGCACCAGGAACAGCGCCCGAAGCGTCGCGGAGAGCCGGAAATGCTGGTGGAAGAAGACCGCGAGGGCCAGACCGATGGTGAACTGGAAGGCCAGCGACGCGACGGTGAACACGACCGTGTGCGCCACCGCCGGCCCGAACGTCGGATCGTCGAAGACCGCCCGGTAGTTCGCCAGGCCCGTGAACGGCGCGCCACCCTGCACGAACGAACGCACCGTGTAGTGCCGCAGGCTCAGCTCCAGGTTGCGGTACAAGGGATACGCGTAGAACGCGAGCAGATAGAGCACCAACGGCAGCAGGAACGCCCAGGCCGCCCATCGGCCGCCGCGGTAGGCCACGGCCGGGGTGGGCGTTGGCTCCACCCCGGCGCGGGCCGGCGCCCGCGTTGCCGTTCTCACTGCCACGCGGGCTACTTCGCCGCCGACTGCGCCTGGCCGAGCGCGGCCTGCGGGGTCTGCGCGCCGGACAGGGCGGACTGCACCGCTTTCCACAGCTGCTCGGAGATCCTCGGGTACCGGGTGCCGAGGTCGTCGCCGGTGCGCCCCTTGGCCGCCTTGACCGCGTCGACCCACACCTTCAGCTCCGGGCTCTGGGCGACCTGCTTGCCCTGCACCGCCTCGGTGGGCGCGATGTAGGACAGCGTGGTGTCGGTGGCCAGCAGGTTGTCGCTGCTGGCCAGGCAGTTCACGAGCTTCTGCGCGGTGGCGTACCGGTCGGTCCGCTGCTGCGCCGGGATCGTGACGAACTCACCGCCGGTCGGCGCGGGCGCGGTGCCGCCGGTCCGGCCGGGAATGGCGATGATGCCGTACTCGAACCCGGCCTTCCTGGCGTTGGCCAGCTGCCAGGTGCCGTTCTCCGCGAACGCGTACTGGCCGGTGGCGAACTCCTGCCAGCTCGTGGTCTGGGTGTTGTTGATGACCGAGTTGGGTGCGTAGCCCTTGGTCAGCCACTCCGTCCACAGTGACAGGGCGGCCACCCCGTCCGGAGAGTCCAGTGTGGACAGTTGAGCGCCGGAACCCCAGAACCACGGCAGGAACTGGAAACTGCCCTCCTCGGTGCCGATGGCCGAGAACGTGATGCCCTTCTTGCCGGCGGTCGTGACCTTCGCCAGGGCGGCGGTCAGGCTCGTCCAGTCCTTGATGGACGCCGGAGTCACGCCGGCGGCGTCCAGCACCGCCTTGTTGTAGTAGAGGGCGAGCGTGTTGGCGCCGATCGGCAGCCCGTACGCCTTCCCGCCGCTCTGGCCGGCGGCCAGCAGGTTCGGGGCCATCGCCGAGGTGTCGAGCTTCGTCTCCTCGGTCGTGGTCAGCACGCCGGCCTCGGCCAGCGTCGACACCACCGGGTTGTCGACGACGAGCACGTCCGGCGAGTTGCCCTGCTGCGCCGCGAGCAGCGCCTTCTTCGTCAGGTCCGTGGTGTCGTTGCCGGTCCGGGTCACGGTCACCCCGGCGTCGGTGCCGCACCGGCTGAGCAGTTTCACCCAGTCCGAGGCGTTGTCGAACTGCGGGTACGGGTCCCAGATGGTGTACGTGCCGCCGCCGGAGCCGTTGTCCGACGAGGAACACGCGACCGCGACCACCGCCGCGAGCGCCACGCCGACCGCGCGCCGGCTCCCTGCCCACGATTCCACGGTCTTCCCCTTCCGTCAGTCGAACCGATTCGTCGAATCGGTTCGCCGAACCTAAGCCCGCTGATGACGGCCGTCAAGTGAATCGTTGACATCGCTCATCATGGGAACCTAGGCTTGTGTCGAATCGATTCGCCGTGAGGAGCTCCTGGTGAACATCGGTGAGATCGCCCGCCGGGCCGGTGTGTCCCGCAGCACCGTCTCCTACGCGCTCACCGGCAAGCGGACCGTCTCCGCGGCGACCGCCCGGCGCATCCAGGCGGTCATCGACGAGCTGGGCTACCGGCCCAACGCCGCGGCCCGCGCGCTCAAGGAGGGCCGGACCCGGACCCTCGGCCTGGTCATCCCGCCGGCCAGCCTCCGGCTGACCGACATGCAGCTCGGCTTCGTCGCCAGCGTCGTGGAAGCCGCCGCCCGCGCCGACCTCGACGTGCTGCTCTCACCCTCCGGCGGGGAGCACGACCGGTCGTTCGAACGGATCGTCAGCGGCCGGCGGGTCGACGGGGTCATCCTCATGGAGATCCGCCTGGAGGACGACCGGGTCACCCGGCTGCACCAGACCGGCCTGCCGTTCGTCACCATCGGCCACACCGCCCACCCGCACGGCACCTGCTGGGTCGACCTGGACTACGCGACGCTCGTCGCCCGGTGCGTGCACCACCTCGCCGACCTCGGCCACCGCCACGTCGCGCTGATCAACCGGTCGGCCGAGCTGGTCGCCGCCGGCTACGGCCCCGCCCAGCGCGCGCTGACCGGTTTCACCGAGGCCGCCAGCCAGCGCGGCCTCACCGCCGTCGACCTGTGCTGCGCCGACGAGCCGGCCGGCGGCGAGGCCTGCCTGGAACAGCTGCGCGACGAGCACCCCGAGGTCACCGCCATCGCGACGATCAACGAGGCGGCGCTGCCGGGCATCCAGCGCGCCCTGGAACGCGCCAGCCTCGCCGTACCCCGGGACCTGTCCATCGCCGGCGTGGTGGCCCGGCACTGGGCCGAGGACTTCCGGCCCCCGCTGACCGCCGCCGACGTTCCCACCGAGATGGGTACGCACGCCGTCGAGCTCCTCCTGGAACGCATCGCCACCCCCGACGCCCCGCCCCGGCACCTGCTGCTCACCCCGCCGGTCTCCCTGCGCGCGAGCACCGGCCCCGCGCCGGCCCGGTAACCGACAACCGAAAACAACCCCAGGGCAAACGCTTTCCCTGCCTGTTCCCTGCTGCCCAAGGAGTGTCACCGTGGACACCGCACCCCATCGCCGCCGCGTCCGCCACCTCGCCGCCGGCGCCCTCGTCGCCGCATCCGTGATCAGTTTTTCGGCGCCCGCGCAGGCCGCCAACGAGTCCATCGCCGTCAACTTCTCCGTCGCCGGCGGCGCCCCGACCTACCGGGCCTCCGGCTGGATCTACGGCATGACCGAGAACGCCACGGCACCCCCCGACAACTTCTACCGGGACGTGAACTTCCGGTTCATGCGCGCGGGCGGAGCCCAGCTCGACAGCCCGGGCGGCTGGGTGTCCGGCCGCTACGACCGCCGCTGGAACTCGACCCGCGCCCAGCTCCTGCGCACCCGATCCCTCGGCGGCCAGTTCATCCTGCTCGCCCACGACCTCTGGGGCGCCGACGGCTTCCCGATCTCCCGGTTTCCCGGCGACAACGGCAACTGGACCGACTACGACAACTTCCTGACCCGCCTGATCAACGACGTCCGCGCCACCGGCGCACCGGTCCAGTGGGACCTCTGGAACGAACCCAACATCACCCTGTTCTGGAACCGACCCCAATCCCAGTACTTCGAACTGTGGCGGCGCACGTATCAACGCATCCGCGCCGCATTCCCCAGCCACCTGATCGTCGGCCCCAGCTGCGCCTGCGTCCCGTCGACCACCAACGCGTGGTGGAACCAGTACCTCGATTTCGTCCGCGCCAACAACGTCGTCCCCGACATCGTCAGCTGGCATGCGCTGCCCGGCGACCCGGTGGCGAACGTCGCCGCCGCCAACGCCACCCTCAACCCGCGCGGCATCCCGCACCCCCGCCCTTACCAGATCAACGAGTACGCGGCGCCGAACGAGCAGAACCCCGGCGACGGCGCCTGGTACCTCGCCCGCCTCGAACGAGCCGGCGCCGACGGCCTTCGCGCCAACTGGGCCGGCGGAGCGAACCTGCACAACGACCTCGCCGGCCTCCTCGTCCACAACTCCGCCGGCCAGTACCAACCCAAAGGCGAATGGTGGGTCTACCGTTTCTACGCCTCGCAGACCGGGCAGCTCGTCGCCGTCACTCCCAGCCCCGCCTACGACGCCGTCGCCACCAAAACTCCCGGAGTGGCCAAAATCCTCGTCGGCGGTGGCGGCACCACCGGCAACATCGCCGTCAACCTCCAACGCCTCGACACCACCACCGGAATCGTGCAGAACAATCAGGTCCGGATAATCGCCCAGCGCATTCCCTACAACGGCGGCGGCGCCGTCCAGGGCCCGGTCACCATCCAGAACTTCGTGGCCACGCTGACGAACAACGCCACCACCGTCAACCTTCCGCACACCAACGCCGACGACACCTTCACCATCACCCTTCAACCCCGTTGACAACACCTTCCCAACCGGAACAGCGTTGCATGATCGTCGTCTTGGGAGGTTTACGCTCAAATATGAGCGTCAGCCTCCCAAAACAGCGATCTCGGCCCGATCTCGACCCGGCAGCCTCGCGCGGAGGGCTTGGGCGTCGGGGTGGTCGAGCTCGGTGAGGATGGCGAGGGCTACCTGCCAGGTCTCGGCGGCGAGGCGGTCCTCGCCGGTGGCGGCGTGCACCTCGCCGATGTGGACGAGCACGTAGGCCTCGTCGTAGCGGTGGCCGACCGTGCGGTGCAGTTCGAGTGCCCGTCGGTAGCAGGTGAGGGCCTCGGCCGCGGCGCCGAGGCGGTGGTGGGCGTAGCCGAGCGAGTCCCAGCTGGCGGCCTCGCCGTACTGGTCGCCGACCAGCTGGTGCAGGGCGACGGCCTGCCGGCAGGAGTCGAGCGCGGCCGGGTCGGCGAGCTGGGCGCCCGCCCAACCGATGCTGTTGAGGGCTTTGGCCTGCCCGAGCTGATCACCGATTTCCCGGTACAGCTCGTAGGCCTGCCGGGCGTAGGCCACCGCCTCGGTGAAGCGGGCCTGCCGTCCGAAGATCCAGTCCAGCGCCAGCAGGGTTCGGGCTCGGCCGGCGTGGTCACCTCGCGCCTGGAACAGCTCCAGCGCCCGGCACAGGTGGGTGTGCGCCTCGTCGTAGTCACCGGTGGCGGCCCAGGTGTGCCAGTGCGACCGCCGGTCGAAGAACGTCGCGACGGTCCAGGACACCTGGGTGGCGACCCCGGCGTCCTCGGCCCGGCGAACGGCCTCGACCAGCGCCGGGTGCTGGGCGGCGAGCCAGCTCATCGCCTGCTCGTGATCGGCGAGGTGCTGCGGGGTCACCCCGGCCTGGGTGGGGGTCAGGCGGATCGGCCTGCCTTCGGGTTGCAGCAGCCGGTCGGCCACCTGCGCGGTGTGCAGGTAGTGCTCGAGCATCCGGTTCGTCGCCCGGTGGCGCTCGGCGCCGCTGTCGTGGGCCTGGGTCAGCTCGATCGCGTAGGCGTAGAGCAGGTCGTGCATGGTGAAGCGGCCGGGGGTGTGCTCGGTGACCAGGTGCGCGTCGGCGAGCTCGGTCAGCAGGGGTCGCACCTCGGCCACCGGCAGGCCGGTCAGGCTGCCGGCGGCCGGCGCGCTGAGCTCGGGCCCGACATGCAGGCCGAGCAGCCGGAACAGCCGGGCGGCCGCCGGGCTGAGGGTCCGGTAGGACCAGGAGAAGACCGCGCGCAGGTCGGCGAGCGGGCCGGCGCTGGTCAGTTCGGCGGCCAGGCCCGCGAGCGGAAACGCCGGGTGCGTGGCGGCCCGGGCGGCGGTGATGGTCAGGGCCAACGGAAGCCGGGCGCAGCGGGTGATGATCTCGTTGGCCGCGGCGGGTTCCTCGGCGATCCGGTGGGCGCCGGCGCGGGCGGCGAGCAGGTCCCGGGCCTCGGTGTGGCTGAGCAGGTCGAGGGTGAGCGGGTGGGCGCCGTGGTCGGCGATCAGGCCGGTGAGCCGGTTGCGGCTGGTGACGAGGACCAGGCAGCCGGGTGTGCCGGGCAGCAGCGGGCGGACCTGCTCGACGTCGCGGGCGTTGTCCAGCACGACCAGGGCGCGCTTGCCGGCCAGCAGGCTGCGGTACAGCCCGGTCTGGGCGTCGAGACCGGCCGGGATCGACGGCGGTGGCACGGCGAAGGCGTCCAGGAAGCCGCGGATGGCCTCGGCGGGGTCGAGCACCGAGCCGGTGGGGTCGAAGCCGCGCAGGTTGACGTAGAGCTGGCCGTCGGGAAAGCGCGGCGCGACCCGGTGTGCCCAGTGCAGAGCCAGGGCCGTCTTGCCGACGCCGGCCGTCCCGGACACGACCGCGATGTCCACTGTGGACGATGCGTCGGCGGGCAGGATCGCGTCCAGGCGGTCGAGCTCGGCGGCTCGTCCGGTGAACGCCGCCGGCGGCGCCGGGAGCTGGCGGGGCACCAGACCGCCGGCGCCGGTGGTCGGGGTGAGGGCCGGGTCCGCGGCGAGTATCCGCTGGTGCAGTTGCCGCACCGGCGGGCACGGGTCGGCGCCGAGCTCCTCGGCCAGGCGCAGCCGCAGCTGCTCGTAGTGGCGCAGGGCGTCGGCCTGCCGGCCGTTGCGGTAGAGGGCGAGCATGAGCTGGGCGGCGAGGCGCTCGTCGAGCGCGTGGGTGGCGGCCCTGGCGGTCAGCTCGGGCAGCAGGCTGCTGTGCCGGCCACGGTCGAGGGCCAGGTCGTTGCGGTCGAGCTCGGCGGCCAGCCGCTCGGCGTCGAGCGCGTCGCGGATTCCGTTGAGCCACGGGGTGTCCAGCGTGGCGAAGGCGTCGCCGCGCCACAGCCGCAACGCCTCCGCCAGCAACGTCAGCGCCTCCGTCCCGTCGGGTGCCGAGCGGGCCAGGGCGGTCAGGTGGCGGAACCGGTGCAGGTCGACCGCCAGGGGGTCGACGGTGAGCAGGTAGCCGCCCGGCTGCCGGACGAGCCGCGCCCCGCCGGTGGACGTGACCAGTCGCCGGAGCCGGGACACGTAACCGGACAGCGCGTTGCGGGCGCTCCGCGGGTGGCGGCCGGCCCACACCCGGTCCGCCAGGGTCGTCACCGGAACCACCCGGTTGGCGTCCACCAGCAGCGCGGCGAGGACGCAGCGCTGCCGGGCGTGCCCGATGTCGACACTCTGCCCGCCGGCGTACATCGCGACATCGCCGAGCAACCGGAACTCAACCGTCATCGCTGTCTCCCCGAGGGGATCCTGTCACCCCGCGGGCCGTCCAGGCAGCCATTTCAGGATTTCCACACCATCGCCGACGGCCGGCGCCGCACCCTTGTGCGACAACCGGTTGCCGCACAAGGAGGAACGCATGCCTGTTCGACCCCGCCGAGTCGGAGCGGTGCTCCTGGGTGTCCTGCTCGCCGCGGTGGGCGCGCTGGTGGCGGTCGCCCCGGCCCAGGCGATCTACCACGGCCACGACGCCGACTTCGGCAAGTACCGGTTCATGGTCTCGTTGCGCCTGGCCAGCACGCCGGACAACCCGCGTTGCGGCGGCACGCTCATCGCGCCGGACATCTTCCTGACCGCGGCGCACTGCGTCGTGGGCGTCCCCCAGGGTGGGATCACCGCCGTGGTCGGCGCCAACATCCCGGACTGGCCCACCGCGCCGAAGATCGGCTCGCTCGGCCACGCCATCCCGCAGACCTACGATCCCGACGGGGACAACCGGGACGACATCGCGCTGGTCCGGCTGGCCATCCCGCAATCCGGTCCGACCATCCGGCTGGCCCCCGCCGAGCCCCGCGTCGGGGCGCACGTGGTGATCGCCGGGTTCGGCTGCACCAACATCCCGGTCCCACCGGTCTGCGAAACCCGGCCGACCGTGCTGCAGGAGACCGGTCAGAAGGTGCTCAGCGACGCGGCGGGGTGTGGCCCGACGATCTTCGTGAACCCGCCGGCGTTCGGCCCGACGACGATCTGCACCGTGGGCCTCGGCAACGACTCCACGGTCAACCGCGGCGACTCGGGCGGCCCGCTCCTCGTCCGCGACCCGTGCGGCGGCTTCCGGCAGGCCGGGGTGCTCTCCGTCGGCTCCGACAGCCCCGACCCGCTCGTCGCCGGTTACACCTCGATTCCCGTCGAGGCGCAGTGGATCGACGACACGATCGAGCAACTGCGCCATTCCGGGTAACGGCTCGCAACGCTGGTGAGTGGTCAGCCGATCGGTGCGGGGATGTAGCTCATGCCGATCCGGTCGACCACGATGCGCTGGTCGTACTGGCCGGGGCCGGCCACGCCGTTCATCTCGATGAAGGTGACCAGCGTGGAGAAGCAGCCCACGCTGGTCAGGCGCATCACTGCCACCACGGCTTGCCCTCGGGCTGCGCGGTCTGCACGTGCCACGGCTGTTTCAAGATCGTCGAGGTGGTTGCTGTTGCTGATGGGACTGTGGTGACGCGAGGTACTCCAGTGGCTCCGAGGTTGTGCGACGAAGGACGCGTTCCTCACGCTCAGCGTGAGGAAGGATGCTTTCATCGCATCTACTCCACAGTGGACACTCGAATGCCGCGAGGTTCCGGCACCACCCGGCACGCCATCGGTCTCGGCCAGCACCGCCTGAGCCGCTGCTCAAGCGATCTTGAAACGGCCCTGCTGCATGTGTGGGCCGGGCATCGTTGCGGTGGGCACGAATGCCGGGGCTGAGGAACGGCAGGAAGATAAGCGGGTAGGAGAACGCGTCCGCGCCTTCCCCCGACTTCGCGGAGCGACCAGAGATCACAGCGAGCCACGTCAACGCCAGGGTGGACAGGATCAGGCTACCGGCGACCGCGAGCCAGGCCAGCACTCCCGCCCCCGAGCGGATGCCCATGAGGAGAGCGACGCCCACGCTCACGAGCGAGATCAGATTGGCGACCAGCGAGGTCAGCACATGTGCCCACAGCGCGCCCGACCGTGCGATCGGCAAGGACTGGATGCGCTCGAAGATCCCGCTCTTCATGTCATTGAAGAGCCGGAATGCGGTGTAGGAGACACCCGACGCGATCGTGATCAGCAGGATGCCGGGCAGCAGGTAGCTCACATAGGAATCCGACCCTGTGTTGACCGCACCGCCGAACACGTAGACGAACGACAGCACCACGGCGCCCTGCATGATCGCGGTCGTGATGAATGGTGCCCACGCTGCTTCCGCGCGGCCGTGTCGGTCAGCGAGAAACGCTCCAGCAGACCATCCGCGATCGTGCCGGACGCTTCAGGTGCCGCAACCGGGCGACGAGCACGAGGTTCTCCCGTCCGCTGAGGATCTCGTCGACGGCCGCGAACTGTCCGGTGAGGCTGATGGCCTTCCGCACGTCGGCGGCCTGCGTGGCGACATCGAAGCCGTTGACGCTTGCGGTCCCCGCGTCCACCTTGAGCAGCGTGGACAGGATGTTCACGACCATGGTCCTACCCGCCCGTTCGAGCCGAGCGGGGCGAAGATGCTGCCCCGCGCCACGCCGAAGTCCACACCGTGCAGCACAGGCAGCTTCCCGTACGACTTCTCCAGGCCCTGCACGTGGATCGCCGGGACCTGCTGTGTCGGCATCAGACCGTCCCCTTTTCCTTTCCGGTGTCTTCTGCCTCAGCGCGTTCGATACCCCTGATCAACCGTTCCCGCTCGCGGATGATCCACCGACCCTTCGGATAGTTCCGGACGAACGTCTCGATGAACTCCACCGGGTCCTCCCCGACGATCTCGCGGACCGGAGTTCCACTCGCCGCGCTCTGTTCGAACAGGTCGATGAGATCTCCGTAAAGCGCAGTCCCGTCGCCCCCCGTCCCCCCGTAATAGTTCAGGTACCGCTCCAGCGCATCGAGCGCCATGCGATAGCTGACGGGAAGTTGTCGCCCGCGCGCCTTGTACTCCCGCCACTGCCGTTTGGGGCCGATCACCTTTGCGATGAAGCCGCCCCTTTCTGTGTCGGACATGGTCATCTGCCTCCTTTGTGGAGCTGTTCGAGCCGTTCCGCGAGGAAGCTCCAGGTCCTCCAGAACTCTTCGAGGCATTCCCGCCCCTGGGCGTTGAGCGAATACACCTTGCGCGGCGGCCCCTTCTCGGACGGGACCTTCTCCACGTCGACGAAGCCGCGCTGCTCGACCCTGACCAGCAGCGCGTAGACGGTGCCCTCGGCGATGTCGGAGAAGCCCTGATCGCGCAGCCACGCCGTGATCTCGTAGCCGTACGCAGACCGCACGGACAGAATCGCCAGGACGATGCCCTCCAGCACGCCCTTGAGCATCTCGGTCATCTGCTTACCCACGGAACACGCCTCCTCCGAGTACTCAGTGTTGCTGAGTACCGGTACATAGTAACGCTGAATAGCGTCGGCGCAAGGCCCATTCGGTGGCGGGGAGGTGTCGGCCCTGGTCGCCTGAAGGCAGAGATCTCAGAACTCGGCACGCTTCAAGACTCTCCGACCAACCGGCAACCACTTGATCAACAGAACGATAGGTCAGAGGTTCGTTGCGGCGGCCGAGTCGGCAGGTGCGTTGGTCGTCGGGGGATTCCGCGGCGCCGACGCGGACCGCGGGGTCGGGATGGTGACGGCCGTGGCGCGTAGCCGGTGGCGCATTGCCCGGATCAGCGCGGTGACGACAGCGGCGAGCAGCGCGGCGGCGGCAAGGATGATCGCGTCGCGCAGCGCGCGCGTCGTGAGCGCGAGGTCGCCGTGCCGGCCGAGGACGAACCCGGCCTGCAGTGCCCAGCTGACGGCGGCGGTGCCCAGGGTGGCGCCGAGCGTGCTGACGGCGGCGATCGCCACGACGACGCCGATGAGGGCGACCAACGCCAGATCCGGGTGGGCGGTGGCTCCGCCGCCGACCGCGGCCGTGGCCGCGACGACCGCGGCGAGGAAGCCCAGCGGGAACCCGATGCCAGCCGGAACCGGTGGCAGACAGACGCGTGGTCGGTGCACGGCACCAGTGCACCTGGCTGGCCGGCGCACCTGTAGGGCTCTTGTCGGGATCCCAACGGTCGAGCCGGAAACCTTGATGCCTTCTTGATGCCGTCAACGTCGCGTAAATCTTCTCGGTCCGTGCGTCAAGGTCCCGTCAGGGTGGCTCAAGGTGCGGCGCAGGCCGGGGCATGCTCGTCTGGATGACCCAAGGGCCGCCATCGGGGCGGCCCTGTCTGCTGGAAAGGGGAGCACCGCCGATGGCCGATCTGGCCTACGCCGTGGTGTTTGTCGCCGGATTCCTGGTGCTCGTGCTGACGTGGCGCGGACTGGAGCGGCTGTGAGCGAGCTTGCGGGCGAACCGTTGACACTGGCGTCGGGCGTCCGCCGAGCTTGCGAGGCGACGCCATGAGCGGCACCGGTGTGGTGGCGAATGTGGTCGGCGGGGCGCTGGCCCTGGCCTTGATCGTCTATCTGTTCGTGGCGCTGGTGAAGCCGGGGAAGTTCTGATGTCGCCTACTGCCGCCGGCCTGCTCCAGGTCGGCCTGCTCGTCGTGCTCCTCGCCGTGGCCTATAAGCCGTTGGGGGACTACATGGCCCGGGTGTTCACCAGTACCAGGCATCTGCGGATCGAGCGGGCGATCTACCGGGTGGTGCGGGTCGACCCGGGTTCCGAGCAGCACTGGAAGACCTACGCCTCGGCGGTGCTGGGCTTCTCGGCGGTGTCGGTCATCTTGCTGTACCTGCTGCAGCGGCTGCAGGCGGTTCTGCCGTTCAACCTCGGGCGGGGTGCGGTGGAGCCGGGGATCGCGTTCAACACCGCGGTCAGCTTCGTCACCAACACCAACTGGCAGTCCTACATCCCCGAGAAGGTGATGGGACACACCGTCCAAATGGTCGGGCTGACCGTGCAGAACTTCCTGTCCGCCGCCGCGGGCCTGGCAGTGGCGATCGCGCTCATCCGCGGGTTCGTCCGGGCAAGAACCGACCGGCTGGGCAACTTCTGGGTGGACCTGACCCGTGGCACGATCCGGATCCTGCTGCCGATCTCGTTCGTGTTCGCCATCGTCCTGATCGCCCTGGGCATGATCCAGAGTCTCAAGTCCGGTGTGGACGTGACCACTGTGGACGGGCAGGGCAACCGGATCGCGCTCGCGCCGACCGCGAGCCAGGAGGTCATCAAGGAGCTGGGCACCAACGGCGGCGGCATCTTCAACGCCAACTCCGCCCATCCCTTCGAGAACCCCAACGCCTGGACCAATCTGATCACGAACTTCCTGATCCTGGTCATTCCCGTCGCGCTGACCCGGACGTTCGGCCAGCTCGTCGGGAACAAGAAACAGGGCTACACGCTGCTGTCGGTCATGGCAGTCCTGTGGGGCGCCATGCTCGCGGTGATCTGGTGGGCCGAGGCACATCCCAACGGGCCGGCGGCGCTGCTGGCCGGCGGGTCCATGGAGGGCAAGGAGGTCCGGTTCGGCATCGCCGGTTCAGCCTTGTGGGCCGACAGCACCACCGGCACCTCCACCGGCGCGGTGAACTCCATGCACGACAGCTTCTCCGGACTCGGCGGGGGCGGGGTGATCCTGAACATGCTGTTCGGGGAGATGACGCCGGGTGGGGTGGGCACCGGGCTGTACAGCATTCTGGTGCTCGCGATCATCACGATGTTCCTGGCCGGGCTGATGGTCGGCCGGACCCCGGAGTATCTGGGCAAGAAGCTGGGGCGCCGGGAGGTGACCACGGCGGCGATCGCGATCCTGGCCATGCCGACCGTCGTGCTGATCGGCTCGGGTATCGCGATCATGCTACCCAGCTCGGCGTCCGCGATAGCCAACTCCGGCCTGCACGGCTGGTCCGAGGTGTTCTACGCCTACACCTCGGCGTCGAACAACAACGGCAGTGCCTTCGCCGGCATCACCGTGACCAACGGCTGGTTCCAATCCAGCCTGGGCTTGTGCATGCTGCTCGGCCGGTTCATCCCCATCCTCGCGGTGCTGTGCCTGGCGGGTTCCCTGGCCGAGCAGAAGAAGGTCCCGGAGACCGCGGGCACGCTGCCCACCACCGGCGCCCTGTTCCCGGCGATGCTGACCGGCACCATCGTGCTGGTCGCCGCCCTCACCTTCGTTCCCGCCCTTGCTCTTGGTCCGATCGCGGAGGCTCTCGCGGCATGACTGTCACCACCATCAAGGACCGTACGCCGCTGCAGGCGCAGCAGCACCACGCCGAGAAGACCGGGCGGATCGCCGCCGGGGTGTTCAGCCCGCGCCAACTGGTGCGGTCGTTACCGGACGCGCTGCGCAAGCTGAACCCGAAGACCCAGCTGAAGAACCCGGTCATGTTCGTGGTCTGGGTCGGGTCGGTGCTCTCCACCGTGTTCGCCGTCGGCGAGCCGAGCGTGTTCACCATCGGGGTCGCGCTGTGGCTGTGGTTCACCGTGCTGTTCGCCAACCTGGCCGAGGCGGTCGCCGAGGGCCGGGGCAAGGCGCAGGCGGAAACGTTGCGGCGCACCAAGAAGGAGACCATCGCCCGCCGGCTCAACGAGGACGGCGACGAGGAACGCGTGCCCGGTGTCGAGCTGCGCATCGGCGACCTGGTCGTGGTCGAGGCCGGCGAGTTGATCCCCGGCGACGGCGACGTGGTCGAGGGCATCGCCACCGTGGACGAGTCGGCCATCACCGGCGAATCCGCCCCGGTGATCCGCGAATCGGGCGGGGACTTCTCGTCGGTCACCGGCGGCACCACCGTACTGTCCGACCGGATCGTCGTGCGCATCACCACCAAACCGGGCGAGTCCTTCGTGGACAGAATGATCGCGTTGGTGGAGGGCGCCGAGCGGCAGAAGACACCCAACGAGATCGCGCTGACCATCCTGCTGGCCACGCTGACGATCATCTTCCTGCTCGCCGTCGTGTCGCTGCAACCGGTTGCCCGGTACTCGGGCGGCCTGCAGTCGGTGATCGTGCTGACCGCCCTGCTCGTGTGCCTGATCCCCACCACGATCGGCGCGCTGCTCAGCGCGATCGGCATGGCCGGCATGGACCGGCTGGTGCAACGCAACGTGCTGGCCACGTCCGGCCGTGCGGTCGAGGCCGCCGGCGACGTGTCCACGCTGCTGCTGGACAAGACCGGCACCATCACCTTCGGCAACCGGCAGGCCACCGAGCTCATCCCGGTCGGCACCGCCACTGTCGCGGACCTTGCCAGCGCCGCGCGGCTGTCCAGCCTGGCCGACGAGACGCCCGAGGGGCGCAGCATCGTCGACCTGTGCGGCAGGAAACACGGCCTGGCCACCGAGTCCACCGAGGATGAGGGCACCGCGGAGTTCGTGCCGTTCACCGCGCAGACCCGGATGAGCGGCATCGACCTCGATGGCCGCCTGGTGCGCAAGGGCGCGGCGAGCGCGGTGCGCACCTGGGTCGAGGAGCACGGCGGGACCGTGCCGGCCGAGGTGCACCAGATCGTCGACAAGATCAGCCAGGACGGCGGCACCCCGCTCGTGGTAGCCGAACGCCGGGGTGGCACCGCGGCAGTGCACGGCGTGATCCGACTGTCCGATGTGGTCAAACCACAGATGCGGGACCGATTCGCCGAGCTACGCAAGATGGGCATCCGCACCGTCATGATCACCGGCGACAACCCGCTGACCGCCAAGGCGATCGCCGACGAGTCCGGAGTGGACGACTACCTCGCCGAGGCCACCCCCGAGGACAAGATGGCCCTCATCCGCAAGGAGCAGGAGGGCGGCCGGCTCGTCGCGATGACCGGCGACGGCACCAACGACGCCCCCGCCCTCGCCCAGTCCGACGTCGGCGTCGCAATGAACTCAGGAACCATGGCCGCCAAGGAAGCCGGCAACATGGTCGACCTCGACTCCGACCCCACCAAGCTGATCGAGATCGTCGAGATCGGCAAGCAACTGCTGATCACCCGCGGCGCGCTCACCACCTTCAGTGTGGCCAACGACCTCGCCAAGTACTTCGCCATCCTGCCCGCCATGTTCAGCGCCATCTACCCACAGCTGGACAAGCTCAACATCATGGCCCTGCACAGCCCGAAGTCCGCCATCATGTCCGCGGTGATCTTCAACGCGCTGATCATCATCGCGCTCATCCCGCTGGCCCTCCGGGGTGTGCGGTACAAGCCGTCCAGCGCGCGCAACCTGTTGCGCCGCAACCTGTTGATCTACGGCATCGGTGGGATCATCGTGCCGTTCGCCGGCATCTGGCTCGTCGACCTGCTCGTCCGACTCATCCCAGGAATGTGACCATGCGCAGTCTCGTCAAACAGAGTCTGGCCGGGCTGCGGGTGCTGCTCGTCCTGACCGTCATCACCGGCATCCTCTACCCGCTCGGCGTCTGGGCGGTCAGCCGGATCCCCGGCCTGCGGAGCAACGCGGAAGGCTCCATCGTCACCGCCAACGGCCAGGCCGCTGGCTCCGACCTGATCGGCATCGACCCCGTCGCCACGGACCCGAACCACGACCCGTGGTTCCACAATCGCCCCTCGGCCACCGCGTCCGACCAGCTCGGGCTCGGCCCGGCCGACGCCACCACCTCCGGCGGCTCCAACAAGGGCGCCTTCAACCAGGATCTGGTCGCCGTCATCCAGCAGCGCAAGGACCTCATCGCCCGGCGTGAGGGCGTGGACCCTTCGCGGGTCCCGGCCGACGCGGTGACCGCTTCGGCATCCGGGCTGGATCCGGACATCAGCCCGGCCTACGCCGAGCTGCAGGTGTCCCGGGTGGCGCGGGAGACCGGCCTGTCCGAACAGCAGGTCCGGGAGTTGGTCCAGGAGACGACCGAGGGCCGCGGGCTCGGTTTCCTCGGCGATCCAGGGGTGAACGTGCTCGAGCTCAACCTCGCCGTGCTAACGGCCAAGCACTGAGGCGGCGCAGTGAGCACGGTGCTGGTTGTCGACGACGAGCCGCACATCGCCCGGACGTTGCGGATCAACCTGACCGCCCGTGGCTTCCAGGTGATCATCGCCCAGGATGGCGCCTCGGCGTTGCGTGCGGCCGGGGAAGCCAAACCGGACGTGGTGGTGCTCGACCTCGGCCTGCCGGATCTGCACGGCGTCGCGGTGATCGAGCGGCTGCGGCGGTGGAGCACGGTCCCGATCATCGTGCTGTCCGCGCGCACCGACTCCAGTGACAAGGTCGAAGCCCTCGACGCCGGCGCCGACGACTACATCACCAAGCCGTTCGGCATGGACGAGTTGCTCGCCCGGCTCCGGGCCGCCGTGCGCCGGGCGACCACGCTCGCCGCGGCCGGGGTGGAGCCGGTGGTGCGGACCGAGCATTTCACCATCGACGTCGCGGCGAAGAAGGTGCACCGGGACGGCACCGACGTGCACCTCACCCCGACCGAATGGGGCCTGCTGGAGTCGCTGGTGCGCAACCGCGGGCGCCTGGTCGCCCAGAAGCAGCTCCTGCACGACATCTGGGGACCGGAGCACCAGGGTCAAACCCACTACCTGCGGGTCTACCTGGCCCAGCTGCGCCGCAAGCTCGAACCCGATCCCTCCCGACCCCGCTACCTCATCACCGAGGCCGGCATGGGCTACCGATTCGAACCCTGAGGACACTGGACCGGTGAGCACCGACAACGCCCCCTCGGCCGCACCGGCGCGGCCGGGCCTGACCCGCCGCGGTGAGCTGCGGATCTACCTCGGCGCCGCGCCCGGCGTGGGCAAGACCTACGCCATGCTCGGCGAGGCGCATCGCCGGCTCGAACGCGGCACGGACATCGTGGTCGGGTTCGTCGAAACGCACGGCCGGGCCAAGACCGCCGCTCTGATCGAGGGCCTGGAGGTCGTACCCCGCAAGCACCTGATGTACCGGGGGCACGAGTTCACCGAGATGGACCTTGACGCCGTGCTCGCCCGCAAACCCGAGGTCGCCATCGTCGACGAGCTCGCCCACACCAACATTCCGGGCTCGCGCAACCCGAAGCGCTGGCAGGACATCGAGGAGCTGCTCGACGCCGGCATCGACGTGCTGTCCACGGTGAACATCCAGCATCTCGAGTCGCTCAACGACGTGGTGGAGCGGATCACCGGCGCGCACCAGCACGAGACCGTCCCGGACGAGGTCGTCCGCCGGGCCGAGCAGATCGAGCTGGTCGACATCACCCCCGAGGCGCTGCGGCGAAGGCTGGCGCACGGCAACGTCTACCCCGCCCACCGCGTCGACGCCGCCCTGGCCAACTACTTCCGGCCGGGCAACCTGACCGCGCTGCGCGAGCTCGCCCTGCTGTGGGTGGCCGACCAGGTCGACGTCGCCCTGCAGCGCTACCGTGCCGAAAAGGAGATCACCGACACCTGGGAAGCCCGCGAACGCGTCGTGGTCGCGATCACCGGCGGCCCGGAAAGCGAAACCCTCATCCGCCGGGCGCGCCGCATCGCCGCCCGGGCCGGCGGCGAGCTGCTGGTGCTGCACGTCCTGCGCGGCGACGGACTGGCCGGTGCGGGACCCGACACCGTGGCCAAGCTCCGCGCGCTCGCCGACAGCGTCGGCGCCACCTTCCATACCGTGGTCGGCGACGACGTGCCCACCGCCCTGCTCGACTTCGCCCGCGGCGTCAACGCCACCCAGCTCGTCCTCGGCACTTCCCGCCGCTCCCGCTGGGCCCGGCTGCTCGACGAAGGCGTCGGCTCCGCCGTCGTGCAGGCCTCCGGCCCCATCGACGTGCACATGGTCACCCACGACGAGGCCGGCCGCGGCTGGCGAATCCACCTCGGCCACAGCGCATTCAGCCTGTCGCGGCGACTCGCCGGCTGGGCGCTGGCCGTGATCGGCCCAGCGATCATGACCGTCCTCGGGCTCCTGCTGCGCCCCCACGTGAGCCTGTCCACCGACGTCGTCGGCTACTTCCTCGTCGTCGTCCTGGTCGCCCTGCTCGGCGGGCTCGGCCCGGCCGTCGCCGCGGCGTTCCTGTCGGCCGGGTTGCTGAACTTCTTCTTCACCGAGCCCTACTACACCCTGCTCGTGGCCGACGTCGAGAACGTGATCACCCTGATCGCCATGCTCATCGTCGCCGTACTGGTCGCGCTGGTCGTCCACCGCGCCGCCCGCCGCGCCGAGCAGGCCGCCCGCGCCCGTACGGAAGCAGCGCTGCTCGCCTCCTACGCGCGCACCATGCTCACCCACCCCAAACCGCTGGACCGGCTGCTGGACAAGGTGCGCGAGAACTTCGGCATGACCTCGGTCGCCCTCCTGGAACGCCGTGACGGCGGGTGGCAGCAGGTGGCCTGTGCCGGCGCCCCGGGCTGCGCCGAGCCCGACGAGGCCGATGTGGACGTCGCGGTCACCGACGAGGTGCACCTCGCGCTGCGCGGCCGCGCTCTCCCGGCCGCCGACCGCACCGTCCTCGAGGGCGCCGCCGGGCAGGCCCTGGTCACCCTGCGACACCAACGCGCCGCGATCGAGGCCGCCGAAGCCAAACGGAAAGCCGCCACGACCGAGCTGCGCACCGCCCTGCTCTCCGCCGTCGGCCACGATCTGCGCACCCCGCTCACCTCCATCAAGGCCGCCGTCAGCAGTCTGCGTGCCCCCGACCTCGAACTGTCCACGGAAGACAGGATCGAGTTGGAGGCGACCATCGAGGAGTCCGCCGACCGGCTCACCGCCCTGGTGAGCAACCTCCTCGACTCCTCCCGCCTGGCCACCGGCGCGGTCGAACCCCAGCTCCGACCGGTCGGCTACGACGAGATCGTCGCCCGCGCACTGTCCCATGTAGACGGAAACGGGCGGTTGACGGTCGATGTCGACGAGCAACTCGCACCTGTGCTGGCCGACGAGGGTCTGCTCGAACGGGTCGTCGCCAACGTGATCGACAACGCCCTGCGCCACGCCGACAGGTCACCGGTCGCCGTGCGGGCCAGTACCTACGCTGACGAGGTGCAGCTGCGGATCGTCGACCACGGCAAGGGACTGCCGAAACAGGCCATCGAGCAGATGTTCGCGCCGTTCCAGCGACTCGGCGACCGGGACAACACCAGCGGCGTCGGCCTCGGCCTGTCGGTGGCCAAGGGTTTCGTCGACGCCATGGGCGGCAGCATCCGCGCCGAGGACACCCCCGGCGGCGGCCTGACCATCGTCATCGCCCTGCCCGTCGCCGCGGCGCGCCAGCCATGACGAAGGTGCTGGTCGTCGACGACGAACCGCAGCTGGTCCGTACCCTGCGGATCAACCTCACCGCCCGCGGCTACGAGGTCATCACCGCGCACGACGGGGCCGCCGCGCTGCGCGCCGCCGCCGACACCAAACCCGACGTGATCGTCCTCGACCTCGGGCTGCCCGACATCGACGGCGCAGAAGTTATCGACGGCATCCGCGGCTGGAGCACCGTGCCGATCATCGTGCTGTCCGCCCGCGTCGGCTCCACCGACAAGGTCGCTGCCCTCGACGCCGGCGCCGACGACTACGTCACCAAACCCTTCGGCATGGACGAGCTCCTCGCCCGCCTGCGCGCCGCCGTCCGCCGCGCCACCACCACGACCGGCGGCGAGGAAGAACAGGTCGTCGACACCGCCGCGTTCACCGTCGACCTCGCCGCCAAGAAGGTCCGCCGCGACGGCACCGACGTGCACCTCACCCCGACCGAATGGGGCCTGCTCGAACTGCTGGTCCGCAACCGCGGCCGGCTCGTGTCGCAGAAGCAGCTGCTCGCCGAGGTCTGGGGACCCAACTACCAGACCGAAACCCACTACCTGCGGGTCTACTTCGCCCAACTGCGCCGCAAACTCGAACCGGACCCCGCCCATCCCCGGCACGTGATCACCGAACCCGGCCTCGGCTACCGGTTCGAGTCCTGATCACTCACTGTCGAGGTAGCGCTGGTACAGGGCATCCCACACGTCAACCCGCTCCAGCAGCTCGATCACCCCCTCGCCCGTGTCGGTGAGCTCGTCTCGGTGGACGTGGGGTCGTCGCCGTCCCAACTGCCCTGATGGTCACGGCGGCGGACGGCGCCATGGGCGGCGAGCGCCCGCAACGCCACCATCAGCCGGCACCGGCGCACATGCAGCATTCGACCCAACTGCTGCCGAGTCCACGGCCGGGTGGACAGCGCGTCGAGCACCTCGACCACATACGGCTGACTCACCAGCCGCACCACCGCCGCCTCATCGTCAGGATCGACGAACATGCCCCACGCTAAGAACAAACGACCCGAATCCCGCGACCCGTGCCGAATTCCTGATGCCGCCCCAACACCTCCCCGACCAATCTTGATGCAATCCTTACGGCTATTGATGGGATCTTTACGCCGCGACTACGGAGTCAACGCCTCGTCGCCCTTACGCTCGCGGGCGTGGCGTCTCCCCCCGCGTTGCTGAAACGGTTGGTGGTCGGTCGGCCCTTTCGCAGCGACAAGCTCGGCGAGACCCTGCTACCGAAACGGATCGCCCTACCGATCTTCGCCAGCGACCCGCTGTCCTCGGTCGCCTACGCCACCCAGGAAATCCTGCTCATCCTGACCCTGGGCGGCCTGGCCTACCTGCACCTCGCGCCCTGGGTCGGGCTCGGCGTCGTGGTCCTGCTGGCCGTCGTGGTGATCTCCTACCGCCAGGTCGTGCGCGCCTACCCGTCCGGTGGCGGCTCCTACGAGGTCGCCTCCCGCAACCTCGGCCGCTCCGCCGGGCTCGTCGTAGCCGGCGCCCTGCTGGTCGACTACATCATGACCGTCGCGGTCTCCGTGGCCGCCGGCGTGGACAACATCATCTCCGCGGTGCCCGAGCTCAACCCGCACCGCGTGGCCATCAACCTCGGGTTCATCGTGTTCCTCACCGCGATGAACCTGCGCGGCGTCCGCGAGTCCGGCCGCGCGTTCGCCGTGCCCACCTACGCCTTCGTCGCCGGCGTCTACCTCATGATCGTCGTCGGGCTGGTGCGCACGATGGGCGAGCACGCGCCGGTCGCCGAGAGCGCGGCGTACGACATCCGGCCGGAGCAGGTCGGACTGTCCACAATGGCGCTCATCCTGCTGGTACTGCGTGCGTTCTCCTCCGGCTGCACCGCGCTCACCGGTGTCGAGGCCATCTCCAACGGCGTGCCCGCGTTCCGCAAACCCAAGGCGCAGAACGCCGCCCGCACCATGACCGCGATGGGCCTGATCGCGATCACCATGTTCGCCGGGGTCACCCTGCTCGCCATGATCGCCGATGTGAAGATCGCCGAGGACACCTGCGACCTCGTCGGCTTCCGCGGCGACTGCAACTCCGACGCCCAGCGCACCGTGATCGCCCAGCTCGCCGCGGCGGTCTTCGGCGGCGACCACACCTTCCTGTTCTACTACCTCCAAGCCGCGACCGCGCTGATCCTGATCCTGGCCGCCAACACCGCCTACAACGGCTTCCCGCTCCTCGGCTCGATCCTCGCCCAAGACCGCTACCTGCCCCGCCAACTGCACACCCGCGGCGACCGGCTCGCCTTCTCCAACGGCATCATCCTGCTCGCCGCCATCGCCGGCGCCCTCATCTACGCCTTCGACGGCTCCACCACCCGCCTCATCCAGCTCTACATCGTCGGCGTCTTCACCTCCTTCACCCTCTGCCAGGCCGGCATGGTCCGCCACTGGAACCGCGAACTATCCCATGTGGAATCTCCAGCCGAGCGGCTGCGCATCCACCGCTCCCGCATCATCAACGCCCTCGGCGCCACCTTCACCGGCGTGGTCCTGGTCATCGTCATGGCCACCAAGTTCACCCACGGCGCCTACCTCGTCGTCATCGCCATCCCCCTGCTCTGGCTCATGATGCGCGCCATTCACCGCCACTACGACCGCGTCCGCGCGGAACTGCGCCCCGACACCGGCAGCGAAACCCTCCCCAGCCGCGTGCACGCCCTCGTCCTCGTCTCCACCCTCCACAAACCCACCCTCCGCGCCCTCGCCTTCGCCCGCGCCACCCGCCCCGACACCCTCACCGCCATCACCGTCAACATCGACGACAACGAAACCCGCGCCCTCCAAAAAGAATGGGACACCCACAACCCCAAAATCCCCCTCAAAGTCCTCGAATCCCCCTACCGCGAAATCACCCGCCCCATCATCACCTACGTCAAAAACCTCCGCCGCGAAAGCCCCCGCGACGTCATCTGCGTCTACATCCCCGAATACGTCGTCGGCCGCTGGTGGGAAAACCTCCTCCACAACCAAAGCGCCCTCCGCCTCAAAGGCCGCCTCCTCTTCGAACCCGCCGTCATGGTCACCAGCGTCCCCTGGCAACTCGACTCCACCACCCACCGCAACCTCGAACGCACCGACCACACCCCCGGCGAAATCCGCCGCGGCATCACCCACCACCCCACCCCAACCAACACATCCCCACCACCGCGCTGACCATCGGCCACCGGCGCACGACATGGCGCGATCGTGGCAATGGATTCCGCACCTGGCTCAGGCAGCCCGCTCCCAGCGACCCGCTGAGCGAGCAGGCCGCGCCACATTCACCCGACGGCAGCGCGCGTGTCCGCGGCAAGCACATCTCCACCGGCGGCGTGGACGCGCGAGGTCGAAGCACGGTCGGCCGGCTGCATCGCGTCGGGCTGCGCACGACGCACGCGGACAAGAGGCCGCCGCGAGTGATCGCCCGGCTACCCGGCTCGTGAGCCGCTAGCGTCGGGCCATGATCCTGCACATCGTCCCCCGCGGGGACTACCGGCCGGGTGAGTCCTACCGGGCGGCATCCCTGCAGACCGAGGGTTTCGTGCACTGCTCGGACTTCGGCACCGTGCATCTGCCGGCCGACCGCCTCTTCGCCGGCCGCACCGACCTGGTCCTACTCGAGATCGACCCGGCCCGGCTCGACGTCCCCGTGTGCTGGGAGCCCGGCGTGCCCGCCAGCCCCGATGGCGTCCGGTTCCCGCACGTCTACGGTCCCATCCCAGCGGCCGCGGTCGTCGCGGTCCACGACTTCGCTGCGGCCGAGGACGGTTTCCACCTGCCCGCGGCGCTGGCCGGTGAGGCGGGCCCGTCATGACCGAAGAGGACAAAGAGCGGTGGCAACGCGCCGCCGAGCAGGAGAAGGAGTGGTGGCTGCGGCGTGTCGCCGGGCAGGAAGAGGAATGGCTGCGGCAGAGCAACCTCGCCTACGGCGGCCTGATCGGCGTGGGCATCGTCATGGTCCAGCAGTTCCTCACCGCGCCATCGCTCGACCTGCCCGCCAGGATCTGTGTCATCACGTTCGCCGTGGCCATTCCGCTGCTCGCCGCCCTGGTGATGGTCAACCGCCAGGAAGCCTTCCGCCGACGGGCCACGAAATCGATCCTCGTGTCCATCACCAAGGCGGTCGCCCAATCCAGCGCCTTCGCCGGGATCGTGGCCGGATTCTGGCACATATCGTGGATCGCCGGAGTAGCCGTGCTGGCCAGCGCAATCCTGGGGATGGCCGTCCATTCCGCGGGATACGTGCGCCTCGAGCGGGACGTCGGCGACTAGCACGGCAGCCGCACTTCGTATCCATGTTGGCGCCTCACGTCGCCGTGTTGGCGTCTGGCGTGGGTGTGTTGGCTGGTGACGATGCCGCCGGACACCGCCGAGGACAACCCCGACGCTCATCCGGCCAACATGGCGACGCCAGGGGCCAACACACCGAACCCCCACCGCCACGCGAACTCACGGTCACGTCCGTGATGACATGAGTTCATGCCCCAATAACGATGACCAGCCCGCCCCTCACGGGAACGGGCTGGTCAGCATCTGTAGCCCCGACGGGATTTGAACCCGCGCTACCGCCTTGAGAGGGCGGCGTCCTAGGCCGCTAGACGACGGGGCCGGACGTGGACACCGCGAAGCGCTCCGAGGTGCCGGGGACTCATCGTAGACCACGCTCCGTCCGGCCCGGGAATCGGGCCGGGGTGTGCTCGGACGTGCAGGTCAGCAGGGGTGGAGGGGGCGGGCGTGGTGGCCGGGGTGGTGGGGAGCACGATGAGCCGTGATCTGTCCCGTGGAGCGAGGTGGTGACGGTGGTGGCGGGAGTCTCGGTGCGGGGGTTGGGGGGTGCGTTCGCGGCGCTGCGGATTTTCTCCGGCGTGGTGTGGTTGAGTAATGGGTTGGCGAAGGTCTTTCTTAATTCTGACAGCCGGGTGGACTGGGGTTTTGTTGAGTTCAACCTGATCAACCAGCCTACCGCGCGGGGCTTGCTGGAACGGGCTTCGCGGGACACGTGGCAGCCGTTGCGGGGGATCTACAACGATTTTGTATTGGGTAACTGGGGATTCTTCGCGTGGTTTCTGACGGTTGCGGAGTTGCTCGCGGGGGTGTTGCTCGTGCTGGGGGTCGCGAGCCGGCTCGGGGCGACCATCCCGCTGCTGCTGATCGCGCCGGTGTGGATCATGATGCTGCCGAAGGGGCTCTATCTGTGGGAGTACCCGAACGAGCTGGTTCCGTTGCTGCTGCTGGCGATTGTGCCGTCGGGGCGAGTGTTCGGGCGGGACCGGACGCTGGCGCCGCGGTTCGGCGGGCGGTGGCCGTTCTAGTGTCCCGAGTCGGCAGTTCGTTGAACGATTCGTCCTGGCCGGAGGGGTGGTTGGCAGGTCCCGGTGGGGAAGCAACGTCACGTTGTGCTCCCACGCCTTCCGCGCAGAACTTAGTGGTCGGTTTCGGAAGTTCTTCGGGGTTTCGGGCTGTCAGACGGGGTTGTGGTCAGACAAGGTGTGGAGTCCGATGTGTGGCCGTTGGCTCTCGGTACGTGCGGTTGGTTGGTGAGCGGCGGGGCAGTCGCTTCGCCTATACGACAATGGCGACCTTGCCGCTGGCGTGATGTTCCAGCACGTGTGCGACGGCACTGGCAGTCTTGTCGAACGGGTAGGTCTGCTCGATGACCACCCTGACCTTGTCGGTTTCGAGAAGACGGACGAGCGCGTTCAGGTTCTCGCGGTTCACGGCGAGCGTGACGAACTTGACGTTGGTAGCACCCCTGCCCATCAGCGTTGCCCGCGCCACCCTCGGCAGGCCGGCCAGCAGCCCTCCGGTGTTCCCGATGCTGTTCGGGATGAGTACCCCATTGGGCGCCAGCAGCCGTGCGGCGGCCTTCGGCGAGTGGTTCAGCACATTGTCCAAGATGACGTCGTAACGTTGCTGGCTCTGGGTGAAGTCCTGCTTCGCGTAGTCGATCACGTGGTCCGCGCCGAGCGATCGGACCAGCTCGACATTGCGGGTGCTGCACACCCCCGTCACCTCGGCGCCGAGCGACTTGGCGATCTGGACCGCCATCGTCCCGACGCCGCCCGAGGCTCCGTTGATGAGGACCCGCGTGCCGGGGCGCACCTGGCCCACGTCGCGCATCGCGATCAACGCGGTCAGCCCCGTCATAACCGACGCGGCAGCCTCCTCGAAGCCGAGTCCGACAGGCTTCTTCACGAGCTGGGATGCCGGCGCGACGGTGTATTGCGCGAACGCTCCAGCCTGCGAGCCGGTGGTGCTGCCCCACAGGGACCCGAGCACCTCGTCGCCGGGCTGGAGGTCGGTGACTCGCGGGCCTACCGCCTCCACGACGCCGGCGACGTCGCTGCCCCGGACCTGGTGCGACGGTCGCCGCAGCCCGGACCGCAGGCGAAGGGCGTAGGGCACCCCCGCGACAGTGGCCCAGTCCGGGGTGTTGACGCTCGTGGCCCGGACTCGGATGAGGACGTCGTCCGCACCGATCGACGGTCGGGCCGTCTGATCGAGCCGAAGCACACGCTCCGGCGCTCCGTAGCCGTCCTGGATGATGGCCTGCATCGTGGGGGGATCGGTCGTCATGCTCTTGTTCCTCCTGCTATTCGTAAACCCGCCACGAGGTGAGGTCCGTGTCTGGGACACCGTCGACGTGGTGCGGCGGTCGAGCCTGGCAAGCGGCGTTGCTGTACCCGTCTTCTCGTCAGGGCACTCGAGTCCCAGGGTCGCGACCGGTCGTCCGGCGCGCTCGTTGACACGTGCCCCTGAATGGCGTCGCCAGACGAGGTAGCCGTTGCTGTGGACGTGTAGCTGGTCGTCGGCTTGGGAGACCCGTTCCTTGTCCGGCGACCTGATAAGCTCGACTGGGCCTTACGCCGTAAGGGTGCTGCGTACACCGTAAGGCTAGCCCGTACACCGTAAGGGTGTCAAGGGAGGTTTCCTCGGACGACAAGAGTCGGCATCGGAGGGAGGATTAGCTCATGAAGATCGCCGGACTGGGCAAGACAGGCGCGGAACGCCGCACTCAGCTGACCAGGGAGCGGGTGGTGGCAGCTGGCATCGAGCTCGCGGGTCGGGACGGCATCGAGTCGATCAGCATGCGCAGGCTCGCGCAGGAACTGGGTGTCGAGGCGATGTCCCTCTACACCCATGTACGCAACAAGGACGACCTGCTCGACGGCATGGTCGATGCCGTGATCGGCAAGATCCCGACGAGTGCCAACGGTGCTGACTGGAAGACGTCGCTGCGTCAGATGGTGCTCGCCGCACGCAGCGTCGTCCTCACTCACCCGTGGGCACCCCGCCCCATCGAGTCGCGAACCACGCCCGGGCCCGCCATGATGCGATACGTCAACACCGTGATCGGCGTCCTCCGCGAAGGTGGCTTCACCATCGCACAGGCGCATCACGCCCTGCACATCCTCGGCAGCCGCGTACTCGGGTTCACACAGGATCTTTTCGACGACTCCGGAGACCTCGAGCCGGAGACGGCCGCCAGCCTCGCCAGCGAGCTCGGCGCCGCCCTTCCCTACGTCGCGGAGATGGCCCTCGCGGTCACCCACGGAGGCGCCCTCGGGCGCTGCGATGACGACATCGAGTTCGAGTTCGCGCTCGACTTCATCCTCGACGGCCTCGACCGGCTCCAGAGCAGCTGACCGGGCACCGGCTCCCAGCCGGCCTCGAACCTCGGGCTTCGAGGTCGGTTTCGGAAGTTCTTCGGGGTTGGTTTGGTGGTCAGGCCGGGTTGTCGAGGTAGAGGCGGCAGGCGCCGTCGAGGGCTTCTTCGGGGCTGCCGGTGGGGAATCCGGTGGGCAGGATCTGGTTTTCGTAGCGGTCGCTGCTGGCCAGGTAGAGCCCGAAGCCCCAGTGCTGGGCTGATCCGCCGTAGCGCAGCCGGATCAACGGCTGGGTGGTTCCATCGGCGAGTTGGGCCTCGACGTAGGCGAACTGTCCGCGGTAGCGAACTTCCAGGGCTTTGACCTGCGGCCAATGGGCCCGGGCATGCACGGTCAAGCGTTGCCGCAGGGAGAGCTTGGTGGACTCGGGCGGGGCGGCCATGGGCACTATCGTGCCCGACCGACAAGGTGGGCGCTGCCCTGTCAGTCGATCATGAAATGTGCGGTGGCGATGCCCGCAGTTGCTGCGTGTCCTGTGACGGTGACCGGTGCCGTGCGCCGGCTGTTGATCCGACGGGCGAGAGGCCAGAAGACTCCGTATCGAGACAAGATCCGTGCGCAGATCGTGTTGCTTGCTGCGCGTCAGTGGCCTAACACGCGGATCGCTGCGGAGTTGCGCGTCACGGTGGATACGGTGCGCACCTGGCGTGGCCGGTTCGCCGCCGAGGGCTTGGCCGGGCTGGTGGATCGTCCCCGGTCTGGGCGGCCGTCCCGGTTCGGCCCGGTGCAGGTGGCGCAGGTCAAGTCGCTGGCCTGCCAACTGCCCGCCCGCGCGGGAGCGCCGTTGTCGCGGTGGTCGTGTCCGGAGTTGGCCCGCGAAGCCGTCACACTGGGCGTCGCCGAGGCGATCTCGGCGTCGACGGTGCGTCGGTGGCTGGCTCGTGAGGCAATCAAGCCGTGGCAGTACCGGTCGTGGTTGTTTCCCCGCGACCCCGACTTCGGGGTGAAGGCTGAGCGGGTTCTTGACCTGTATGAACGGCGCTGGAACGGCAAGAAACTGGGGCCAGATGAGTACGTGATCTCCAGTGATGAGAAGACCTCGATCCAGTCTCGGTGCCCGCTGCCATCCCAGCCACCGTGCAAAGCCCGGATGATGCGGGTCAACCACGAGTATGAGCGGGGTGGGGCGCTGGCCTATCTGGCCGCCTACGACGTGCACCAAGCCCAGGTGTTCGGCCGCTGCGCGCCCTCGACCGGCATTGTGCCGTTCATGGCACTGGTCGAAGACGTCATGAGTACCGAGCCGTATGCATCGGCCAAGCGGGTGTTCTGGATTGTGGACAACGGGTCCTCCCACCGCGGCAAGAAAGCGATTGATCGTCTGGCCGCGCGGTTTCCCAACGCGGTCATGGTGCACACACCGGTGCACGCGTCCTGGTTGAACCAAGTGGTGCGACACGAAGTCGCATGAGAGCAGTGGAACTCGTCGAAGGAGGATCGGCTGATGTCGATGGTGTAGTTCTCGGTCCAGTGCGCAAGGACCGTCCCCGCTTCGGCGTGCGTCGCGGGTAACTGCGGGGTGCGAAGCCCG
>NZ_DASYTH010000112.1:0-18837 GCF_036002505.1 Actinophytocola sp.
AGGTGGACCCGATCCTGATACGTGGTTGCAGCGACGCGGCCAGCGCCTCGACATCGGGTGCGCCAGCGCCGCGGTCTCGCCGCGCCCGACGCAAAGCGGGCCAGCCCGATCGCCCCCGCGGGCCGCATCCGCATCGGGGCCGCGACTGTGTCAGCACGGTGACACTTGCGGGCGCGTGCCGCAGGTTCCGGCGTTGTGCCGCGCATGCGGTTGACGCTGCGAGTGTAAGGAGACGGCGAGGCCGGAAGACGTCGATGTGGTGGTGCTCGGCCTGGGGTTGGGCGGCGAGGAGGTCGCCGGACAGTTGGCCCAGGCGGACCTGTCGGTGGTGGGTGTGGAGGACTGCCTCGTGGGCGGCGAGTGCCCGTACTGGGGCTGCGTGCCCACCAAGATGATGATCTGGGCCGCCGGTCTGATCGCCGAGGCGCGGTGGGTGAACGGCCTGGCCGGCGAGGCGACGGTACGGCCCGACTGGGCGCCGGTCGCCTGGCGGATCCGCAAGGAGGCCACCGACGGGTGGAACGATCAGGTCGCGGTGGACCCGTTCACCGGTAAGGGCGGCCGGTTCGTGCGCGGCCGCGGACGGATCACCGCGCCGGGCGAGGTGAACGTCGGCGATCGGGTGTGGCGCGCCCGGCGCGGCATCGTCCTGGCCACCGGCACCTGATCGTGCTGAGCAGCCGCTTCACCCGCCGGGCGGTGCTGCTGTCCGTGCGGGAGGTGACCTGTTGCGGTGACGTGACACCCGGCGACGTGCTGAGCATCACCGCGGCGGTCACGGCCGTCGCCGGCGACGCCGCGATGGTGGACGGATCGGTCGAGGTCGCCGGCCGCCAGGTCCTTCGCGTTGACGGGATCATGTGCGGCCTGCGCGACGCGCAGACGATGGACACGGCCGAGCGCACCGAGGCGATGGCCCGCCAGTTGCTGCGAGCGGAGCCGCGGCGATGACCAGACGGGTGGTGGTCACCGGGGTTGGCGCGGTCACCCCGCTGGGCAACGACGCGCCCAGCACCTGGCGGGGCCTGGTGGCCGGGCGAAGCGGTATCGGCGAGCTGTCCACATTCGACACGGCGGGGTTTGCGGTGCGCATCATCGGGCAGGTCCGCGGGTTCGACCCCAACAGGCAGATCCCGGCCGGGACACGGTGGCGGCACCTGTCGCGCGCGGGCCGGTTCGGGTTCGCGGCGGCGGCCGAGGCCATCCAGGCCGCACGGGTACCCGCCGTCGGGCCGGCAACCGACCGGCGGGGGGTGGCCATGGCCGGCAGCGTCGGCCGGCCGGACCTGCAACTGCTCGTCGACATCGGACACCTGCGCGCCACCACCGGCAGCCGTGACCCGTTTCTGCGGCAGCCGCCCCATCTCACCCTTGAGGGCAACCCGAACCTGCCCGCCGCGGCGATGGCCAGCCTGCTGCACGCGACCGGGCCGATGATCGGGATCAGCACCGCCTGCTCCGGAGCGATGCTGCTGGGAACCCGCGGCCCACCTCCACCGTGACCGCGGCCCACGCGGCGGGCGCGGCGGCCGCGTGCGTGGCCGACGACCTGCTGCGCGGCGGCCGCGCCGACGCGCTGCTGTGTGTGGGCGTCGACGCCCTGTCCCCGCTGGCGCTGCAGGTCTACGCCGCACTCCCGGCGTTACGGCCCCGGGCCGGGCGTGGCTACCTGCTGGCCGAGGGCGGCGTCGCGCTCGTCCTGGAATGCCGCCGCGCCGCCCGCGCGCGCGGCGCACGCATCCTCGGCGTGCTCACCGGCCACGGCATCGCCTGCGACGCGGCCGGGATCGGCCGGTGGGATCCCGGCGGGGCCGGCATCGAACGCGCCATGCGCATCGCGCTGGCCGCGGCCCGGCTCGACCCGGCCGATCTGGCGGCGATCTGGGCCACCACCACCGGCCTGCCGGCGGTCGACCGCCCCGAACACGACGCCATCGCCCGACTGCCCGGCACCGCAGATGTCCCGATCCGGCAGCCGAAGCTGACCCTGGGCGACCCGGTCGGGGCGGGCGCGCTGGTGTCCGCCGCGCTGGCCCTGCACCAGTGGGACACCGGCAGTCCCGCCGGGCCGGTGCTGGTCAACAGCTCCTCGCTCGGCGGCACCCACATCAGCCTGATCCTGTCCCCGGACCCGTAGGCGACCGTCACCCTGAAGATCGCACGCGCCGGGAGGACACGCACCTCCGCCCGCGCCACCTCGGCCACCGCCACGGCACGGTCCGCCGATGGCCGATGGTCCGGAGCCGCGCACTGCCGGGCCGGCCTGCGTAGGCACCCACTGAAACCCAGGGCGTCAGCCATCACGGCGTACCACCACCAGATCATCTCCCACGGCCGCGCCATCGAACCGGCGCTGGTGGCCTGGCTACCGGACGACACCGCCCTGACCTGCGTTTCCTGGACCCGGACATCCGGCAGGAACATCTCGTCCAGGCGAGCCGTGCCATCGTCTACCCGTTCGCCATCGCCCAGGTCACCCGGTGGGCCACCCAGACCCCCACCCCGACACCGGCCGGGCCGGGGCCGCGATCGAGTTCCTCACGGCCGACATCGCCGGCGTCGCCGCGCGGCTCAACCGGCTCGCCGCCGGCGTGCTCGACCACGGCGATGGCGTTACCGCACCGTCGATCCACACCGCGGCCTCGCGCTCCATCCCTGTCCACGCCCGGACATGACCGACGCGGGGTGGCTGCGCGGTCGGGCCGGCAGCGGGCCGTCAGCGGTTGGTAACCACGTTCGGTAAGCCAGCTCACACTGCGCCGGCTCGGCGGGGCGAAGCATTGGTGGCCGAAGGCGTGCAGCGCCACGGTCGGGAGGTTGACGATGACGACGCGAGGGGCGCACAGCATGTCGCAGCAGTGGGCCGTCGGCGCGGTCTGGCCGCTGTCGGGCTGGCGTGGTCACGCCGACGCCGGGGGCGCGGCTGCGGCCCCGCTGCAGCGGGGCGAGCGCCGCATGCTGTCGACCCGCGACGCCAACGGCCTACCCGTGGTCGCCACCGACCGGGCCCTCTACCACCGACACGATCGTCAGCCCGATGCGCTGTGGACGCGGCTGGGCTGGGAACAGGTGGACCGGGCCGACTGGGACCCGCAACACCGGCGTTTCATCCTGACCGGGCCCACGCCCGACGGGCTGCGGCGCACCGAGCTGCTGCTGGCCGACGGGGTGGCGCTGATGCTGCTGGCCCGCGAACGGATCCGGTGGACCACCCTGCTGGCCAGCACGCTGCACCTGGACAATCTGGGTGAAGCGCGCGTCACTGTGCGGCGGGAGCCCGCCACCGGCGCGCTGCTGTGGGTGGTGCGCCTGCACCCGAGTGTGGACCGCGACGACCCGCGGCTGCCCGCAAGTGTCGATGCGGCGATCGCCGAGCTGCGCGCATACGCCGGCATCTGATCCCCGGCCACCACCCCACCCAGGAAGCCGGCGACGGCCTTGCGCGGGCCGGCAGGCCAGCTGTTTGGGGTGCGGGCGGCAGGCCGAGGTCGGTGTGGACGTAGTGGTTGACGTAGTCGGTGAACCTGTTGGGGGACCAGGTGGGTGAAAAGCCTTTCCCCTGCGGTCCGGATGGTGTGTAACCCGGCACACGCAAACGCCTCACCGCGGGTACGACGGCGCTCACCGACCGGGCCGGACGTGAGGAGCGTTTGGTGAGCGGGGTCACGGAACGCCGCCCGGGATGGTAAGTAGCGTGGCCGGCATGCTGTTGCGGACCATCCTGGGCGCGCTGTACGTGGCGATGGCCGCCGGGCAGCTGGCGTCGTGGGCGGCGATGCCGCGCATTCTCGGCGCCTACGACGCGGCACCGGCCGGGGTGTTGCCGTGGCTGGCGGCCGTGCTGATCGTCGCGGAGCTGCTGGCCGGGGTGTGGCTGCTGGCCCGGCCGCGGTCGCGGGCGCTGGCCCCGGTATGGGTGTACACGACGGTGGCGGCGGCGTGGACGGCACTGGGTGTCCAGGCGTACGCGCGTGGGCTGGCGGTGGACAACTGCGGCTGCTTCGGGCGGTACCTGAGCCAGCGGTTGACCTGGTTCACCCTCGCCCGGGACGGGCTACTGCTGGTCTACGCCGCGGTCATGATCCGTGGCGGTCTGCGCGCCCGGCGTACCCGTGCAGCCGCGGGGACCGGCACACCGACGAAGGAGATGACGCGACCATGAGGATGCGAGCGGTCTGGAACGGTGCGGTGCTGGCCGAAAGTGATGACACCGTAGTGGTCGAGGGCAACCACTACTTTCCGCCGGAGTCGTTGAACCGGCAGTACTTCACCACTAGCGCAACCCATACGGTGTGCCCATGGAAGGGCATCGCCTCCTACCACACGGTCACCGTGGACGGGGTGGCCAACCCGGACGCCGCTTGGTTCTACCCACATCCGACACCGCTGGCCCGCAAGGTCAAGGACCGGGTGGCGTTCTGGCACGGCGTGCGGGTGGAGCCGGTCGCCGAGGCCGCCGATCGGCGGGAGCGGCGATGACCGAGCAGGTTGATGTGGTGGTCCTCGGGCTCGGCCCGGGCGGCGAGGAGGTCGCCGGCAAGCTGGCCGAGGCCGGCCTGTCGGTGGTGGGCGTCGAGGGCAAGCTGGTGGGCGGGGAATGCCCGTACTGGGGCTGCGTGCCGTCCAAGATGATGATCCGGGCGGGCAATCTGCTGGCCGAGGCGCGCCGGATTCCCGGCATGGCCGGGCAGTCCGAGGTTCATCCAGACTGGGCGCCGGTGGCGGCGCGGATCCGCGACGAGGCCACCGATGATTGGAACGACCAGGTTGCGGTCGACCGGCTGGTCGGTAGGGGCGGCCGGTTCGTGCGGGGCTGGGGGCGGCTGGCCGGGCCGGGGCGGGTCGCCGTCGGTGACCAGACCTTCGACGCGCGTCGTGGCGTGGTGATCAGCACCGGCACGGCGGCGACGATCCCGCCGATCGACGGCCTGGCCGGCACCCCGTACTGGACCAACCGGGAGGCGATCGAGACCAAGGAGCTGCCCGGGTCGCTGCTGGTGCTCGGCGGCGGCGCGGTCGGCCTGGAGCTCGCGCAGGTGTTCGCCCGGTTCGGCGTCCAGGTCACGGTGATCGAGGCGTTGGACCGGCTGCTGGCCGTCGAGGAGCCGCAGTCCTCGGCGCTGGCCGCGCGCGCCCTGACCGCCGACGGGGTCGCGGTGGTTACCGGCGCGGCCGTACGGCGGGTCGCCCACGACGGCAACGTGTTCACGATGACGCTCGCCGACGGCGGTACCCATCGCGGGCAGCGGCTGCTGGTGGCCACCGGACGCCGGCCCGACCTGCCCACGCTGGGCGTGGACACCGTCGGGCTGGACCCGAGTGCGCGGGCGGTGCAGGTGGATGAGCGGATGTGGGCGGGCGAACGGCTGTGGGCCGTCGGTGATGTCACCGGCCGCGGCGCGTTCACCCACGTGGCGATGTACCAGGCGGGCATGGCGGTGCGCGACATTCTCGGCCAGCCGGGACCGCCGGCCGACTACCGGGCGCTGCCACGGGTGACCTTCACCGACCCGGAGATCGCCGCGGTCGGCTTGACCGAGGCGCAGGCCCGCGCCGAGGGCATCCGGGTCCACATCGGTACAGCGCAGGTGCCGTCCACGGCGCGCGGCTGGATCCACAAAGCCGGCAACGACGGGTTCATCAAGCTGGTCGCCGACGCCGACCGCGGCGTGCTGATCGGGGCGACCTCCGCCGGCCCGGCCGGCGGGGAGGTGCTCGGCGCGCTGGCCGTCGCGGTGCACGGCCAGTTACCGCTCGACCGGCTCCGGCACATGATCTACGCCTATCCCACGTTCCACCGCGGAATCGAAGACGCGCTCCGGACACTGGGCGGCGCATGAGTGTCCCGGCCGGAACCTGCCCCGCCACGGCAACCGATACCTGATCATGCCGAGTGCGCTGCCCAGCGCCGCCGCCGGCCCGCGGCTCCCGACGGACCAATGGACGGTAGACAGCGACACCGAACCGGCCCGTGATGTCGTTGACGCAGCGACAAATCTGGAAAGAGAGCGACCCCCCCGCAACGCGATAAGCAGCCGGCCGGTCGCACCTCATGAGCTGCCGATGCCCGGCGATGGCGGGCGCTGGGCGGTGATGCGGCGGATCGGTACCGGCAGGCTCACCCGGGCACGGGCGAGCGCCCGCAGGTAGCTTCGCGCGGCCCGGCGCCGCCACTCGGGAAGCTCGGGAAGATAGAGCGAGGCGAGGAAGAGGTCCGCGTCGGCGCCGGCCCGCAGCCGGTACCGGAAGCGGCGGTGCTCGTCGGCGATCACCGTCAGGCCGGCGAAGCGCAGCAGCGTCGGCAACCGGTGCAGCAGTCCGTCGTTGGGGTAGGCCAGCCCGCGTCCCAATGCGGCGAGCAGCCCGGCCAGCACTGGCAGGTCGGTGGCGCGGAGCGGGTGGCGGGCGGGCACGGTGGCGACCAGCCGCCCACCGGGCCGCAGCACCCGGCTGATGTCGGCCAGCACCCGCGGTAGCGGGGTGAGGATCTGCAGCGCCATCGAGCAGGCGACGGTGTCGACGCTGGCATCGCGTACCGGCAGCGCGGCGGCCATGGCTCGAGTCAGGCCGGGTGCGCCGCGACGGCGGGCGGCGGCGAGTTCGGCCGCGTTGATGTCCACACCCACGTAAGTACGACCGGGCAGCAATGTCCACAGTGGAGCGCTGCCGCAGGCCACGTCGAGCACGGTGGTGGCGGCGGGCACCGCCTGGGCGAGCCAGTCGTAGGCGTCCCCGCCGGCGGCCCGGGCGCGGCACAGCACGCGTTCGGTGATGCCCGGATGCCGGGTGTGGAAGGCGTCGAGGTAGCCGGGCCAGCGTGAGCTCACCGGTCCACGCTAGAGCGGCTGCGCCGGGCGGCGGCCCACGCCGCGGCGAGGCCGCCGGCCAACAGCACGGCGAAGATCGCGGTGATCGTGGCCGGGCCGGCGCGGTCGAGCGTGCCGGCGAGCCACCGCTGCACCGAGGCCGCGGTGTCGATGACCGGGTCGGAGGCCGCGCCACCGGCCAGGACCCGCCTCTCCCACCAGCCGTAGTAGGCCACGTAGCCACCCGCGACCAGCGGGAGCAGCCCGCCCAGGCGGGAGATCAGCGGCGCCGCCTTGCGCAGCCGGGTGACCAGCGTGCCGTGGGCGAGGGCCACGGCGAGCGCGGCGGCGGCCACGGTCAGGCCCATGCCGGCGGCGTAGGCCAGGAACAGACCGACACCCTCGGCGGGTGAGCCGGCGCGGAAGCTGGCCACCACGATGGCCAGAAACGGGCCGATGGTGCAACTCAGCGAGGCGACCGCGTAGGCCGCGCCGAAGGTGGCCATCGACGCCAGGGTCCGGGTGACCTGCGGGCCGCGAGCGGTGGGCAGGCGCAGCCCGGGCAGGCTTCGCCCGGCCAGCAGCCACCCGCCGAGCCCGACCAACGTGAGGCCGATGCCGATGGTGACCCAGGGCAGGTGCCGCTGGACCTGCCCCGCGGCCGGCGCGATCAGCAGCCCGAACACGCCGAACACCGCGGCGAACCCGGCGGTCATCGCGGCGGTGGCGCCCAGCGCACGCCGCACCGCGGCGCCCCGACGCGACGGACCGTCGCCGCTGATCAGGAACGCCAGATAGGCGGGCAGCAACGCGAACCCGCACGGGTTGACCGCGGCCAGCATCCCGGCGGCCACCGCGAGGCCCAACGGCGCCTCGACCACGCTTCAGCCCGCCAACTGGGCGAGCATCCGGTCCAGGTCGGCGTCGTCGAGGTAGCCGCGGTGCACGATCGTGCCGGAGGCGTCGAGCAGCACATAGGTGCTCTGGGCGGTGACGCCGAAGCGCTGCCACACCACGCCCTGCTCGTCGGCCACGTGGGCGATGGTGTCCACCTTGGTCAGTTCGACGAAGCGGTGCATGGCGGCCACCTCGTCGAGCCCGGCAACACCGACCACGGTGACCTTCCCGGCGTACCGGGCGGCGACCTGACGCACGTGCGGGGCCTCGGCCGCGCAGGTCGGGCACCACGGGGCCCAGAACCACAGCACCGCCGGCTTACCGGCCAGACTCCGGCCGTCGAAGGTGCCGCCGTCGAGGGTGGCGACGGTGAAGCTGAGGTCGGCCTTCTCCGATGCCGCGGCCCGATCGCGGATCGCCGGATCGGCCGCGTCGGTCCGCCCGGCCGGGCCGGCGCACGCGGTCAACGCCAACACCCCGGCCAGGACCGGCCCGAACAGTCTGGGCCATCGGCTCATCGCGACCCTCATCTCCCATCCGGCGTCGCCGCCGCGTCCCCGTCGCCACGGACACTTCAGCCTGCCCCACGGTCCAGCGATGTTCGGTAACCCAGCTCACGTAGCCACATGCCCGCACCGAGGGTGGCAGGGGCTGTGGTAACAGCGCCGGCTACGGGCGACCATCGCCAACCGTGATACCCCGATCGTCCACCGCTCCCGGGGGGCCTGGCCACCGGCGGCCACGGGTGCGGTCGGTGGTCATCGGATGATCGTGGTGTGGGGCTGGAAGGCCGCCCACGCGAACCAGAACGTGTCCAGGTGCCGTTGCGCGGTCAAGGTCGTGCCGGCGAGGGGTCCGGCGGTGGCCCGGCCGAGGACATCCCAGGTCGAGCCGGTCTCGGTGTCGCGGAACCCGCCGGGGGTGACGGTGAAGTGCAGCCGCCGCCCGTCCAGCATCGGGTCGAACACGCCGACGGTGCCGATGTCACGGCCGCTGCCCACGGCGTCGTCGTCGAGCGCGGAGGCTTGCCCGGGCCGGTGCCACACGATGAGATCCCGGCCGCCGACGGTGACCTCTACGACTCCGGCGGCCGCCACCGCTGAACGCACGACGGCGACGGCGGCGGTGCCGTCGCCGATGCCGATCACCCGCTCCTTCAACCGTTCCCGCCGGTCGGCGTCCGGGAGTGGGAACAGCGGCGGCTGCTGCGGGTCGTCGTAGCCGGCGTAGGGGTTGCGGCCGTAGTCGCGGGTGAAGCCGGTGTCGCGGGAGAGCACCCACGCCCGCGGGTGAGCGGTGCCGAACTGGCGCCAGGCCACCGTCTGCAGCACGTGCGGGGTGAGCCTGGTGCCGGTGAGTACGCCGACGGCGGCGGTGAAGGTCAGCTGCGGCCACAGCGATTCGGTCTGCCGGTCGTACATGACCAGGTTGTCCGCGTACAGCCGCCCGGAGGTGCCGAACGAGAGCACCCGGCCGCCAACGGTGCGGTCGAAGGCCACGCCGGAGTTGCACAGCGGGCAGTAGGTGACCGCGACCGGGGTGCCGGCGACGGTGTCGTTGACGATCTCATGCCAGGTCATGATCTGTACCGGGTAGCCGCGGGTCTGCCCGCCGATGGTCAGCGCCAGCACGGCCTCGGCGTCGCGGAGCCAGGTGACATCACTCGCGCGGAGGAAGGTCGGCCGGTCGATGGTGGGGATGCCATCCGGTGGCGGGCCGCCGGAGCGGATCTCGCCGGGGTCGATCAGCGGCGGCGGGAAGGCCGCGTCGCGCGGGTTGCGCAGCGCCGATGGCACGTCCTCCTTCGGCCCGGCGGCCGTCTGCGGCAACGTCACCGCCTGCGGCGCCGCGGAGTTAGGGTCGTCCGGACCGGCGGCGATGCAGGCGGCGAGCAGCATCGCGGTGATCACACCCACCGCGGACGCGGCCGTGACAGCGAAGCTGCCCATGAATGCAGTTTGTCGACCAGCGGGGTGGACGGACTGTGACGGTGCTTACGGTGGCCCGGGTTCACCGGACATGCCTCGACCGCGACCCGCCCTGACCTGGGAGGCACGGCGGTTGCTTGACGTGCTGGAAGGGGTCGGGCGCACGGGGGGACACCCGGCCCTTCCGGGTGAGTGTTTCCTGGCGGCCGGGCTTCTTCCGTGCGCTGGGCTACATCGAGGCGTACAGCCGTGGGTCAGGCCGCCCGACGGTAAGCGCGATCACGGTACGCACCGCCGTGCGCCTGTCAGGCTGGCCATGGTTCGCCGATGTTCGATCGTGGAGGGTTGCCAGATGACGGTGGTGGAGCCGGCACGGGTCAAGCGGGATCGCGATGAGGTGTTCGTGGAGTACACCAAGTCGGTCTGCCCGGTGTGCAAGGTCGTCGTCGACGCCCAGGTCAACATCCGCGGCGGGAAGGTGTACCTGCGCAAACGCTGCAAGGAACACGGCTGGTTCGAGGCCCTCGTCTACGGCGACGCCCAGATGTACCTGGACTCGGCCCGGTTCAACAAGCCGGGCACGATCCCGCTGACCTTCCAGACCGAGGTCCGCGACGGCTGCCCGTCCGACTGCGGCCTGTGCCCGGAGCACAAGCAGCACGCCTGTCTGGGGATCATCGAGGTCAACACCGGCTGCAACCTGGACTGCCCGATCTGCTTCGCCGACTCCGGCCACCAACCCGACGGGTATGCGATCACCCTCCAACAGTGCGAGGCGATGCTGGACGTCTTCGTCGCCTCCGAGGGCGAGGCCGAAGTGGTGATGTTCTCCGGCGGCGAACCCACCATCCACAAACACATCCTCGACTTCATCGACGCCGCCCAGGCCCGCCCGATCCGGTCGGTCACCCTCAACACCAACGGCATCCGCCTGGCCACCGACAAACGGTTCGTCGCCGCTCTCGGCGCGCGGAACCGGCCCGGCCGGGCAGTCACCATCTACCTGCAGTTCGACGGCTTCGACGAACGCACCCACCGCGAGATCCGCGGCCGCGACCTGCGCGCCATCAAACGCAAGGCACTGGACAACTGCGCCGACGTGGGCCTGACCGTCACCCTGGTCGCGGCGGTGGAGCAGGGCCTCAACGAGCACGAGCTCGGCGACATCATCGAGTTCGGCATCGCCCACCCGGCGGTACGCAGCGTGGCGTTCCAGCCGGTCACCCACGCCGGCCGGCACCTGCAGTTCGACCCACTGACCCGGCTGACCAACTCCGACATCATCCACGCCATCGCCGCCCAACGCCCGCACTGGTTCCAGGCATCGGACTTCTTCCCGGTGCCATGCTGCTTCCCGACCTGCCGCTCCATCACCTACCTGCTCACCGAGGGCACACCCGGCCAGCCCGACTTCGGCCTCGTTCCCATCCCCAGGCTGCTCAACGTCGAGGACTACCTGGACTACGTGTCCAACCGGGTCGTGCCCGACCACGCCGTCCGCGAAGCCCTCGAAAAGCTGTGGTCGGCATCGGCGTTCATGGGCACCGACACCACCAACGAGAAACTCGCCGCCGCGGCGGCCGCTCTCGACTGCGCCGACGCCTGCGGCATCAACCTGCCCGACGCTATCGGCAACCTCACCGACCACGCGTTCATGATCGTCATCCAGGACTTTCAGGACCCGTACACCCTCAACGTCAAACAGCTGATGAAATGCTGCGTCGAGGAGATCACCCCGGACGGGCGGCTGATCCCGTTCTGCGCCTACAACTCCGTCGGCTACCGCGAACAGGTCCGCGCCCGCATGTCCGGCGTCGCCGTCGCCGACGTGGTGCCCAACGCCGCCGGCCTGCAGCCGATCCTGACCGACTCCCGGTACGGGTCCAAAGTCGCCCGCGATGGCGGCAACGGGCACCGCGGCCGTGCGCCGGTGGCCTCCGACACCACCAACGTCGGCACCAAGGCGGTGCGGCGATGAGTGCCCCACGAATTCGCTCGCTGCGCTCACGATTCCGCGGGGACCCCGCATGACCACCGCACGCCCGACACCCGAGCAGGTCAAGTCCTGCTGCGCGGCCACCTACGGCTCCGACCTGGTGGCAATGCTGCTCGGCGACGCCTACCACCCCGGCGGGATGACCCTGACCCGCCACCTCGCCGGCCTGCTCGCCCTCACCCCCAACGACCGGGTGCTGGATGTCGCCGCCGGACGCGGCACCACCGCGCTGATGCTGGCCCACGAGTACAGTGTCCGCGTCGACGGGGTCGACCTGTCGGCCACCAACGTGGCCCTCGCCCAAGGCGCGGCCGACGCCGCCGGGGTTGCCGCCCAGGTGAGGTTCACCGCCGGGGACGCCGAACGGCTGCCCTACCCCGACGCCGTCTTCGACGCGGTCGTCTGCGAGTGCGCGTTCTGCACCTTCCCCGACAAGCCCGCCGCCGCCGCCGAACTGGCCCGGGTGCTGCGTCCGGGTGGCCGGGTCGGCCTCACCGACGTGGTCGCCGACCCGGCGCGGCTGCCCGGCGAGCTGACCGGGCTGACCGCCTGGGTCGCCTGCGTCGCCGACGCCCGCCCGATCGACGAGTACGCCGCCATCCTCACCGACGCCGGCCTGCGGATCATGCACACCGGCCGGCACGACGCCGCGATGCGCCGCATGATCGACCAGATCGAGGGCCGACTCGGTGTGGTGCGGATGACCGCCCGCGCCCGGGCCGAGGCCCTCGGCATGAACTTCGACCGGGCCCCCGCGGTGCTGGCCGCCGCCCGGGCTGCGGTCGCCGACGGCCTGCTCGGCTACGGCCTGCTCGTGGCCGACAGACCGGACCGGCCGTCGTGACGCCCTGCCCGGCCCGGGCGGCGTGTCTGACCACCGTGGCCTGCCTACCGATCAGAGGATGACCACCCGTGGACTATGACCTGATCGTCATCGGTGGTGGCGCCGCCGGGCTGGGCACGGCCCGGGCCGCGGTGCGGGCCGGCGCCCGCACCCTGCTGGTCTGCGACGGCGAGCCCGGCGGTGACTGCACCTTCTACGGCTGCGTGCCGTCCAAGACGCTCATCGAAGCCGCCCGACAGGGCCTGCCATTCACCGCCGCGGCGCAGCGGGTCCGCGACGTGGTGGCCCGGATCGCCGCCACCGAGGACGCCGCCGCACTGCGGCGCGAAGGCATCGACGTGCTGCTCGGCCGGGCCCGGTTCACCGGCCGCGGCCGCATCCACGCCGCCGGGCGGACGCTGACCGCCCGGCGGTTCGTCCTCGCCACCGGGTCAGCGCCGGCGATCCCGCCGATCCGCGGGCTGCAGGCGGTGCCCTACCTGACCAACGAGACCGTCTTCGCCCTGCCGGCCCTGCCGGCCAGCCTGGCCGTGCTCGGCGGCGGGGCGACCGGCTGCGAACTGGCCCAGGCGTTCGCCCGCCTCGGCAGCCAGGTCACCCTCATCGAAGGCGAGGACCGGCTGCTGCCCCGGGAAGACCCCGACGCCTCCCAGGTGATCGCGGCGGTGTTCGGCCGCGCCGGCATCGGCGTGCGCACCGGCGCCCGGGTCGAGGGCGTGTCCGCCGACGGCGCCGGGATCCGGGTGGACCTGGCCGGCGCGGACGGCGTGACCGCCGAGCAGCTGCTGGTGGCGGTCGGCCGTCGCCCGGTCACCGATGGCCTCAACCTGGATTACATCGGGGTCCGGGTCGACGACCGCGGACAGGTGGTCACCGACGCGCACCTGGCCACCACCGCGCCGGGCGTGTACGCGGCCGGGGACGTCACCGGCCGGATGCCGTTCACCCACGCCGCATTCGAGATGGGCCGTGTCGCCGCGGGCAACGCCCTGGCCCGCCGGCCCTGGCGGCGTCGCCGCTACCGCACGCACGCCACCCCGCGGGTCACCTTCACCGACCCGGAGGTCGCTCACGTCGGCATCACCGAAGCCCAGGCCGCCCACCACGGCGGGCGGGTCGCGTGGCTGCCGATGGACGAGATGGACCGGGCACTGGCCGCCGCGGACACGGACGGGTTCATCAAACTCATCGCCGGACCCCGGCCGCTGCTGTGCACCCTCGGCGGCGGGCAGCTCCTCGGCGCCACCATCGTCGCCGCCCGCGCCGGGGAAATGATCCACGAACCCGTGCTGGCGATGGCCACCGGCATGTTCACCGGCCGGCTCGCCGCCGCCACCCACGCCTACCCCACCTGGTCCTCCGGCGTGCAGCTGGCCGCGGCCCAGTTCTTCATGACCATCGGCGGGCGCACCGCCCGGCCCGCGCGGAGCGTGCCGTAGCGGCCCCGGGACGGCCAGGCGAATCGTGCCGGTCGCCGGCGTGGATGCTCAAACACGCGCAGGACGTTGCGATGGCCGATCACCCTCGGACACGAGGCTGGCGGGCGGGTGTCGGCTCGGCGCTCTCGCCACGCCCGCACCCGCGAGACCGCGCCGGCCGATGTCGGCCGGTGGCCAGCACCGTCGCACGTGACCGCCCCGCACCGTTGGACTGGCAAATCGTGCGCAGGCCGCGACACCACCGCGACGTCCTCGGCGATGCCAGCATCTCCCTGAACGCCCGCGCGTCCGCACTCAGGTTCAGCAGGACGCGCCCGGCGAGATCGTCGCCGCCGTGGTAGCCGGCCGAGCCCGGCCCAACCGCCACGACGCCCTTCTGTCCGGCCACACCCCCGATCACCGCGTAGAAGTCGTCGCGGCCCGCGTCCGGAGCGGCCGCGGGCGGCACCACCGTGCGGACCACGCGGCCGTCGAGGTAACAGCAGCCGTCGGGAACACAAACGGCGGCGTGCCCGCCTGCGCCGGTGCCGGGACTGCGAGCAGGGCCAACAGCAATGCGGGTACGAACAACAGCGCACGCAGGCGCATGACGTTGCCTCCTCTACAGCATGTACGGTCCGTCAGGCCGGACGCTATGCGCCGTCGGCGGTGCAGGTTCTTACCAGACCCTTGTGATGTCCTTACGGCTGTCCAGCGGATCCGTGGTACACCGGCATCTGCGGGGTGTGCGGGCCGATCTTGGATCGGTAGCGGCGGCCGGGGTTGCGGGCGGCGGCTTTGAGCACGAGCCGGGCGGTGGCTTCGGCGACCTTGAAGTGCAGGTCGAGCAGGACGCTGGTGTAGGTGTCGGCGGTGAGCACGATGCTGGTGTGCCCGAGCTGTTCCTGCACGGTTTTGAGGTCGGCGCCGGCGGCGTGGGCCTGGGTCGCGGCGCCGTGGCGGAGGTCGTGCAGCCGCACGGGTGGGAGGCCGGATCGGGTGACGAGGTAGCGGAACCGGCGGGTGAGCCAGTCCGGGTGCAGCGGTGCGCCGTTGTCGGTGGGCAGTTCGACGAACCGGGCGAGGTTGTCGCGCAGCAGCCCGTCGCGGATCGCGGCGTTGAGCGCTGAGCGGAGGGTGCCCGGATGCGGTGCAGCGCTGACGGGGTAGGCGGTCGGCCGGTTCGCGTGTCGGTGGAGGCCAGGGTGGCGAACCTGGCGGCGATGTGGCGGCCGGTCAGTTCGCCGAGCCGGATGCCGCCGAGGTGCGGGATGAGGTGCCGTTCGACGTGTTCGGTGTAGGAGCGCAACGTGCTCGGCCGGATGCTGGTCCGGGTGGTGAGCCAGTGTCGTAGCCAGCGGGCGACCGTCCAGGTGGCGGTGGTGCGTTCGGCGCGCGACCGTTCCAGCAGGTCGTCCCGCGCTGCCTCGGCGGCCCGGCGGGTGGCGTAGCCGCCGCGGCGGATCCGCTCCTGCTGGCCGAAGATGGTCGTCACCGAGCAGTGGAACGACCAGCTTCCGTGTCCTCGTTCGGCGAGTCGTGGGCACGCCCGCTCCAGTCGCTTGCGGGTTTGGGGATCACGGCATCCGCACCGTTTGAAGATCGCGCCGCCACTCATCTTGGCCACCTCCCGGGTCGATGTCTCGATGGTCGGCTGACGCGGAGATCGATGACGACAATCGCCGGGGTGAGGGTGTGGCAGACCCTGTTACTCGGCGTCATGTCACCGCTGGTGCCCCCTGGCCCCGTTCGGCCCGTTCGTCCTCGACGTCCCGCGGTACTGGTCAACTGGTGGGCAGCGTGTATTCCGGGCCGGCGCGATTCCCCATCGAGGCCGGGACGGGTCTGTGGGTAGCCTTACCGGTAGGTGTGCCGGGAAGCCTGGTCGGCGTCGTTGATGGCCGATGAGGGCTGGGGGCGTACCGTGCGCGCGGGCGAGATGGCCGCGCCGTTTCCCACCGTGGGGTTGGACACCCCGGCGGTGGAGGCGGCTCGATTGTTGGCCGGGCAGAATCTGCCTGGGTTGATCGTGGTTGACGAGGCCGGGCGGCCGTGGACGGTGCTGCCCGGCACCCAGGTGCTGCGCATGGCTGTGCCGGCGTACTGCCAGGACGACCCGGCGTTGGCCCGGGTGATCGACGAGGCCGAGGCGGACCTGCTGCTGTCCGGGCTGGCCGGACGGACGGTGCGGCAATGCCTGCCGGAGCCGCCGCGCGAGTTGCCGGTGGTGGATCCGGACGCCACGGTGTTGGAGATCGCCGCGCTGATGGCCCGCACCCGTAGCCCGCTGGTCGCGGTGGTCGACGAGGCTGGCATGATGCGGGGCGCGGTCACGCTGGACGCGTTGCTGGACCGGATGTTGGCGTCGTGAGCGTCACCGCGTGGCTGGCGGTGGCCGTGTTCGTCGTCGCCTACGTGCTGATCGCGACCGAGCGGGTGCACCGGGTCGCCGCCGCGCTGGGCGGCGCAGCGATCATGCTGGTCATCGGCGCCACCGACGCCGAGCACGCGTTCTTCTCCGAGCAGGCCGGCATCGACTGGAACGTCATCTTCCTGCTGCTCGGGATGATGCTCATCGTCGCGGTGCTGCAGCGCACCGGGGTGTTCGAGTATCTGGCGATCTGGGCGGCCAAGCGTGCGAGGGGCCGTCCGTTTCGGGTGATGGTGATCCTGGTGCTGGTCACCGCACTCGCGTCGGCGTTGCTGGACAACGTGACCACGGTGCTGCTGGTTGCGCCCGTGACGTTCGTTGTGTGTAAGCGGCTCGGGGTGCCGGTGGTGCCGTTCCTGATCGCCGAGGCCCTGGCCAGCAACATCGGCGGCACCGCGACCCTGGTCGGTGACCCACCCAATATCATCATCGCCAGCCGGGCCGGGCTGTCCTACAACGACTTCCTGGTCCACCTCGCCCCCCTCGTCGCGGTGCTGCTTGTCGTGTTCCTGGCGCTGTGCCGGTGGCTGTTCCGGCACGCGTTCGCCTACGACCCGGACCGCGCCGCCGGCATCGCCGCGCTGCGAGAACACGACGCGATCCGCGACCGGCGGCTGCTCGTGGTCAGCCTCGTCGTGCTCGCGCTGGTGACCGCCGCGTTCGTGCTGCACACCGCGCTGCACCTGCAGCCGTCGGTGGTCGCCATCGTCGGTGGGCTGCTGCTGCTGGCCGCGTCGAAGCTGGACGCCGCCGACGTCGCCAAGGACGTGGAGTGGCCCACGCTGGCGTTCTTCGCCGGCCTGTTCGTGATGGTCGGCGGGCTGGTCGCCACCGGCGTCATCGACAAGATCGCCCGGGCCGCGGCCGAGGCCACCGAGGGCCGACTGCTGCTCACCTCGATGGTGCTGCTGTGGGCCTCCGCGGTGCTGTCGGCGATCGTGGACAACATCCCCTATGTCGCCACGATGAGCCCGATCGTGTCGGAACTGGTCGCCAGCAACAGCGAACACAGCGCCAAGGAAGTGCTGTGGTGGTCCCTCGCCCTGGGCGCGGACCTGGGCGGCAACGCCACCGCGATCGGCGCCTCCGCCAACGTCGTCGTGCTCGGCATCGCCGAACGCAATGGAGCGCGCATCTCGTTCTGGCAGTTCAGCAAGTACGGGCTGATCGTCACCCTCATCACCGTCGCGATCTCCGCGGGGTACCTATGGCTGCGCTACTTCGCCCTCGCATGACGACATCCCGAGCCCCGCGGGTGGGCGGCATGTCGCTGTTCTGGCGGGTGTTCACCGCCAACGCCGTGCTGCTGATCGCCGCCGCGGTCGTGCTCGGCGTCACCCCGGTCACGGTGAGCTGGCCGATCGCCGTCACCGAGGCGGTGGTGCTCGGGCTCGGCCTGGCCGGCATGCTCGCCGTCAACGCGGTGCTGCTGCGGCTGGCCTTCGCCCCGCTCACCGCGCTGGCCACCCGCATGACGCAGGTCGACCTGCTCGACCAACCGCACCCGCTGGCCGCCCGCGGGCGCGGGGAGATCGCCGCGCTGGTCGCCGCGTTCAACGACATGCTCGCCCGGCTGGAGGCCGAACGCCGCGAGAGCACCGGCCGGGCCGTCGCGGCGCAGGAGGCCGAACGCCGGCGGGTCGCCACCGAGTTGCACGACGAGGTCGGCCAGACCATGACCGGCGTGCTCATGCAGCTCGAACGCCTCCACGACGGCGTCGCCGACGATCGCCGCGACGAGCTGCGCGATGCGCAGGAGGCCGTCCGCGCCTCCGTGGAGGAGGTGACCAGGATCGCCCACGAGCTGCGCCCCAGCCTGTTGGACCACCTCGGGCTGGTCAGCGCCCTGACCGAGCTGTCCCGCGCGTTCACGCACCGCACCGGCATCACCGTGGAGTGCAGGCTGGACCCGCACCCGCCCGCGCTGGACCGTGATGTCGAACTGGCGGTATACCGCATCGTGCAGGAGAGCCTGACCAACGTGGCCCGCCACGCCGGCGCCCGCCGCGTCGAGCTGACGCTGCGGCATACCCCGGACCGGGTGCACGTGGAGGTGGTCGACGACGGGCACGGCCTGCCCGCTCAAACCCCAGCCGGTGCGGGGCTGCGCGGCATGCGCGAACGCGCCATCCTCATCGGCGGGCACCTCACCGTTACCACCGCGCCATCCGGTGGCGTCCGGGTCGGCCTCGACCTGCCAGTGCAGGGGCCGGACCGATGACACCACCGGCCGTGGCCCGCGTCCTGGTCGCCGACGACCACGCCGTCGTGCGCCACGGCCTCCGGCTGCTGCTGGACCGCGAGCCCGATCTCACCGTCGTCGCCGAGGCCGCCGACGGCGCCCAGGCCGTCGACCTTGCCGTGGCCGGCGGTGTGGACCTGGTCATCCTCGACATCGCCATGCCCCGCCTGACCGGCCTGCAGGCCGCCCGGGAACTGGCCCGCCGCCGCCCGCACCTGCCGATGCTGATGCTGTCCATGTACGACAACGACCAGTTCCTGTTCGAGGCCCTCAAG
>NZ_DASYTH010000113.1:0-26465 GCF_036002505.1 Actinophytocola sp.
AGCTGGTCGGCCAACGAGGTGAACGCCACAGCCGGCTCCCATCGCCGCAGGTCACTTTGATCGACAATCGCTCGGCGGCGGCCGAACGCTAGGGCCGCCGTCCAACTGCGACGGAGTGCCCGCGGGCGGCGGTGATACATGTCCTGAAGGCGTCTTTCGGGGCGTTGAGCGTCCCGAACGACGCCTTCAGGGCACCGGCCCCCAAGGGACATGTGTCACCGGTGGTCGTTGACCGGGGTGGGGGGCTGGCGAAAGGTCGGCTCATGGCTATCGGCACACCGTCGAGCACCGGGGCGACCGGGGACCCGACCATGGTGGCGCGGGAGCGGCCCTGGCTCGTGCTCGCCATTCTCTGCCTGGGCTTCTTCATGATCCTGCTGGACACCACGATCGTGAACATCGCGCTGCCCGCGCTGACCACCGGGCTCGGCGCGTCGCTCGACCAGGTGCTGTGGATCGTCAACGCATACACGCTCGTCTACGCCGGGCTGCTGATCACCGGCGGGCGGCTCGGCGACCTGCTCGGGGCGAAGCGGCTGTTCCTGATCGGGCTCGTCGTGTTCACCGCCGCGTCGGCGCTGTGCGGGTTCGCCGGCACGCCCGGGCAGCTGATCGCGGCGCGCGCCCTGCAGGGTGTCGGCGGCGCGCTGCTCACCCCGCAGACCCTGGCCATCCTCACGGTGAGCTTCCCGCCCAACCGCCGCGGCGCCGCATACGGCATCTGGGGCGCGGTCGCCGGCCTGGCCACGATCGCCGGGCCGGTGTTCGGCGGCTGGCTGGTGTCCGCGTTCGGCTGGCGGTGGATCTTCTACGTGAACCTGCCGATCGGCATCGCCGTGCTGGTGCTGGGGTTGCGGTACCTGCCGGACCTGCGCTTCAACCGCAAGCACCGGCTGGACTGGCGCGGCACGCTGCTGGTCTCGGCCGCCCTGTTCCTGATCTGCTTCGGACTCATCGAGGGGCCGTCACACCGCTGGGGCACGGTGTGGGGGCCGGTGAGCATCCCGGTGTTCCTCGCCGCCGGCGTGATCGTGCTGCTGCTGTTCGTCTGGCAGCAACGCCAGCACCGGGACCGCGAGCCGCTGATCCCGTCGGGCATCTACGCCGACCGCAACTTCGCGGTGATGAGCGGCGTGATCGCGGCGATCTCGTTCGGCATGCTCGGGCTGTTCCTGCCGCTGGTGATCTTCCTGCAGTCGGTGCTCGGCCTGGACGCCCTGCATGCCGGGCTGGCGCTGGCCCCGATGTCGCTGGCCTCGATCTTCAGCGCCCCGGTCGGCGGCCGGCTCGCCGACCGCTACGGCGGCAAGGACGCGCTCATCGCCGGCCTGCTGCTGTGGGCCGGCGGGATCGGCCTGGTGCTGCAGGTGACCCGGCTCTACATCAACCGCACCGAGCTGATCATCGGCCTGGTCGTCGCCGGCCTCGGCCTCGGGCTGACCTTCGCCCCGCTGCAGAGCATCGCCATGCGCAACGTCGTCCCGAACGTCGCCTCCTCCGCCGCCGGCCTGATCAACACCTCCCGGCAGATGGGCGCGCTGCTGGGTTCCGCGGTCACCGGCGCCGTGCTGCAGACCCAGCTCGCCGCCCGCCTCGGCTCGTCCGCCCGGGAAAACGTCCAATCCCTCCCCGACCATTTCCACAAATGGCTCATCGAAGGCTTCGAAAAAGCCGCCGCGACCGGCCGGGATTTGGCGGTCGGCGTCGGCCAGACCGGCGCCCACCTCCCGGCCGACCTGCCCGCCTCGGTCCGTCCCGCGATCGAGCAGGTCGCCTCCAAGACCTTTTACGACGCTTACATCCCGACCATGCGCATCACCCTGATCATCCCGGTCGCCGTGCTCGTCCTGGCGCTGATCGGCGCCCTGTTCGCCCGGTCGCAGCAGCGCACCGCCGCTCCCGCGGAAACCGTGCCGGGAGCCGCTGAATAGCCGACCCGCCCCGCGCATTCTTCGGTACCGTGGACAGCCCAGGAGGCGGACGCCGAGTCATTGAGCGCGGCACAGCTGCACCTGATCGGCAAGAACGAGCCGTCGGTACTGACCGACGCCGAACGGCTCGGTGCCGCGCTGCCCGAGGCGACGCTCATCCTCCACTTCGCGGAGCAGCCCCGGCGCGCAAGGTGAGCAGGCTGATCTCGCTCGGCGCGAAGATCCGCAGCGGCGGGCCCCAGAAGCCGGCGCCGGCGCTGGTGTAGAGCTGGGTGCGGGCGCCATGCCGGGACAGGCCGCGCACCGCCGGCTGGTCGACCCGGACCAGGTAGTGGAACGGCCAGATCTGCCCGCCGTGGGTGTGCCCGGAGACCTGCAGGTCCACGCCGGCGTCCGCGGCCGCCGCAACCTGCCGCGGCTGGTGGGCGACCAGCAGCACGGGCAGGTCCGGGTCGGCGCCGGCGAGCGCCGCCGCCAGATCGGCGCCGTGACCGTCCACTCCGGACCTGCGCGCGGTGGCGTCGTCCACGCCGGCGAGCACCAGCCGGTCACCACCCCGGGACAGCACCACGTGCCGGTTGTGCAACGACACCCAGCCCAGCCCGGTCAGGTGGTCCAGCCACGCCTGCGCCTCGCCGAAGTACTCGTGGTTCCCGGTCACGCACCCCTGCGCCAGCCGCGCGCGCACCGTCCCCAGCGGCGCCGCCTGCGCCTGCCGCCGCGCCACGCTCCCGTCGGCGATGTCCCCGGCGTGGCACACGATGTCGGCGTCCAGGTCATTGACCGCGTCCGCCACCCCGGCCGACCACCGCGCCCGGTCGATCGGCCCGAAGTGCGTGTCGGCCAGCACGACGACCTTCGTCCCGTCCAGCCCCGCCCCCAGCCGCGGCAGCCACACCTCCACCGCCCGCACCCGCGGCACTCGCATCGCCTCGGCGTACCCCCACACCACCAGCACCGCCACCGCGGCGACCACCCCGACCGCCGTGATCCGCGACCGCGCCGGGTCCGCCACGCCCAGCAGCGCGAGCCCGACCCGAGCCAGCAGGCCCAGCACCGACCACGTGAACAGCACCCACACCACGCCGAGCAGCGTGTCCCCGACCCGCGCGGCCAGGTCCGACCCGCGCCGTCCGTGCCCACGCATCATCAACCACGGCAACCCCAGCGCCGCCGCCGCCAACAGCACGGTGCCCGCCACGACCACCGGCACCGGCCACTCCGGCCCCGCCACGATCAAGGTCCACCACGGCACCCCGAACAGCAGCACCAGCGCGGTCCACACCACCCCCAGGAACGCCCCGCGCCGCCGCGCCCGCACCGGCTCCTCGGTCCGCGTCATCCGGCCACCGTACCGCGGGGCCGGACGGCACCCGCTCAACCGGCGGTGAGCCGGGCCGCCAGAACCAGGGCGGCGGCCAGCAGCCCGCAACCGGCGGCGATCCAGAAGTCGCGACGCCGCGGCAGCAGGCGGGGGCGGCGCCACATCGCCCGTGCCCCGTAGATGGCCGCGAGCGTGCCGGCGAAGGTCAGCACCCCGGTGCTCACCGCACCGAGCACGGAGAACGGAACGTACAGCGCGTGCCCGGACGCCCAGATGAACACGGCGCCGAGGATCACGCCGCCGATCGCCAACCCGCCCAGCCCCTGGGTGCCTTCGATGATCGAGTCCTCGACCTCGTCATCCGGAAGGTCGTCGCCGCGGGAGATCCGGCGGAGCGTTCGACGGTGTAGCGCGAGATCCTCGGCGCTGTACCTGGAGAAAAGCAGGATCGCGCAGGGAAGGAAGCGGGCGGTCACGACCAGACCGAGGTCGGCCCGACCACCCATGTCCTTCTCCCTGTGCCGTGCCGACGTCACTAGCAGCGCCAATGGTTCTTGCACATGCCGTAACCGTAGAGGCCGACGTCGGCGGCGACGAGCCGCCTGTCCCGCCGGTCCCACTTGCGCCAGATCTTGGTCGAGCGGGTGATCTTCCGGCCGAACTTGTGCACCGCGTTCCTGGCCATCTGCCTCGGATTGGCCGCACGCGCGCCGCGCGCCGCCTTGTACACCTTGGTCGCCGCCTTGACCGCGCGCGCCGCCTTGTAAGCCCTGGCGGCGACCCCGATCCCGGGCACGGCGGCGAGCGCTCCGAAATAGTCTCCCTGGGTAAGGCTCCAGACGGCCGAGACGACGTTGACCGCGATGGCGATCGGGGCGAGCACCGGGACGAAGACCGCCGCGACCGTCAGCACGACGGCAGCCGTGCTGAGGACGTCGCTGATGATCGGGGCCGCCTTCTTGAGCCAGGACCACCAGTTGCCGTCGAGGTCGGTCTTGTTGACCGGATCGCCGACCACGTAGTCGTAGTCGTTCGCGGAGCCACCCTCCACCGGATCCACGGACAGGAACCGGCCGAGGAGCGGGCTGTACGGGCGGGCACCCATCTGGACCAGCGACAGCGCCCCGGCGTGCTCGTACGGGCGCTGGTGCTCGCCGAGCCAGCCGTTGTCGAACGCACCCGGCTGGTTGTCCGGGACCGCGTCCGGGTCGACCGCACCGGTTGGGGTGAGGGGCTCGCCGAACGGCGTGTACGTCCGGAGCGCGCCGACCTGGTGTCCACTGTGGTCGGTGGTCAGCGACAGGTCGCCCCGCACCGTGGGATGGTCCCAGGTGGGCAGGGTCGTGCCGGTGCTGAGCACGGTGTAGAGCACCTGGCCGGGCAGGCTGATGCTGCGGGAGACGACCCGCTGGTTGGCGGCGAGGGTGAGATCAGCGCCGTCGCCGCTGCCGGTGTAGCCGTACAGCACGGTGGCGGTCGAGTCGCCGGTGGACGCGTCGCGGCGGACGATGCGGTTTGTCGCATCGCGGGTGTAGGTGATGTCGGCGGGATCGGTGCCGGTGACCCGGGCCGCGATGTTGCGGTCCACGCCGTCCCAGCCCAGCGTGACGGTGGCGGCACCGGCGACGTATCCGGTGGTGTTGCCGTGGCCGTCGTAGCCGACGCCGGACACCGCGTCGGCGCCGGTGGTGCTCAGCAGCCGGTCGGTGGTGTCGTAGCAGTAGCCGGTGTCGGCCGTGCCCGCCGAGGTCTGGTCGAGCAGGTGGACCCGGTTGGTGTTCACGCCGGCGTTGGCCACCGTGCCGGAGGGGCAACCGGCAGGCGCGGCCGAGGTGAAGTCGTAGGTGTAGTGGTGGCCGGTCACCCACGCCTCGGTCAGCCGGCCCACCGCGTCGTAGACGTAGTTGGGTGCGGCCGGGCGGGCGTCGACCCCGCCGAGGGTCTCGTCGGTGATGGTGCCCGCGCGGGTCCGGCTCACCTGGGACATGACCTGGACGTTGTCGCTGGTCTGCCAGGTCAGCGAGGTGATCTCACCGGCGTCGTTGCGGCCGATGGCGGACAGCGCCGTGCCGTTGCCATAGGTGACCGAGGCGAGCTCGCCCGCGGTGCCGTAGCCGGCCGTGGCCAGCACCGCGGTGCCGAGCTTCTGGGTGAGGCGGCGGCCGGCGTCGTCGTAGGTGTAGGCCGTCACCTGCGGCGGGTCGGCCGCGTTGGGCGGGGTGACGGTCTCCGACTGGATGCGGCCGGCCTGGTCGTAGCTCGTGTCGGTGCGCACACCGTAGACGTCGGTGTAGGCGACCACCCGGCTGAGCAGGTCGACCCGGGTGGTGATGGTGCCGCGGTCGTCGGTGACCGAGGTGGTCAGCGGGTCGCCGCCGACCGCGAAGTTGTTGGTCACCACGCGGCCCGGGCCGCCCGGGATGTTCTGCTGCGTCACCCGGTCCCGTGCGTCGTAGAAGTAGCAGGTCCAGTCGCCGCCGACGGATTTGGCGAGCACCCGCCCGGAGGCGTCGTAGATCTGCTCCTCCACCCGGGCGGTGCCGGCGGCCGGGGTCGGCGCGACCGTGCGCTTGGCCAGGCCGCCCTGGTTGACCGCCGGGGTGTTGCCGGCGACGCATCCGGTGCCGCGCGCCTCGGTGTCGCCGTAGTACTCGGTGACGGTCTGCGCGCCGGACGGCATGGTCCTGGTGGTGCTGCGGAGGTATCCGGAGCCGGGCGTCTCGTACCCGGTGCGCCCGGTCAGCTGCGCCCCACCCGATCCGGCCACGGAGGACGTGGCGACGCCGTACACCGGGTCAAGCCCGCTGTCGTTGTAACGGGTCGAGCCGACCCGGTCGGGCACCCCGCTGGACTCCGAGGTCACCGTCGAGGTGGTCAGCCCGTAGCGGGGGTGGAGGTACTGGCCGGGGATGTTCTCCTCGGCCATGCCGGGCCGCGCCCAGTTCAGGTGCAACGCCCCGGAGGCGGCGTTGTTGAAGTAGTCGATCCGGATCCGGTGGATGGCCCCGGCCGTGGTGTTGGGGTAGCTGCCGGTGACCTTGGTGGGCGGTTGGTCGGCCCAGCCGTTCACCACGAGCGCGTCGTCGATCCAGATCCGGATGCCGTCGTCGGACCAGGGCACGATCTGGTAGGTGCCGGCGTCGGGCATCTGCACCTCTCCGGTCAACCGCACGGAGAAGCCGCTGGCCGGGATGCCCGGCGCGGGGGCGGTGGTGCCGTCCCAGTTGACGACCATCCGGCCGGTCGGGTCACCGAAGCCGGTGGCGTAGACCTTGGGCGCGCCGGTGAGTCCGGTGTTGTCGTAGTAGGCGACGGACAACCCCGGCATGCCCTCGTCGTAGTTGGTGTGCTGGTGCGGCACGGTGTTCACGCACGCGGCGGTGGGGAGTTGGCCGCTGAAGCAGGCCGCGGGCGCCGGGCCGTAGTTGTCCGTGGGCCGGTCGGCGTAATCGTAGACCGTGGCGGACACCCGGCCGGCCGCGTCGGTGGACGTCAGATGCTGGTCCTTGACGCTCCAGGTGTGCGACGTGGTCCGGCCGGTCGCGTCCGTCGTGGACAACAGGCGGTAGGCGTCGTCATAGGTCACCCTGGAGAAGAACCCGGTGGCCGGACTGAGCCCGTCGGCGTCCACGAAGGTCTGATGGTTGGCCGGGTCGAAGCGGTAGGTGTGCCGGGGCCTCGGCTGCCCGGGAGCGGGTTCCGGCGCGGTGGTCCGGAAGCCGTGGACCCGGCCGTTCAGCGTGGTGTACCCGACCGTGGTGTAGGTGCCGATGGTGTTGCGGTTCGCCGGGTCCACGGCGGCCCAGTCGACGGCGAGGGGGTCGCGGACAGCGGTGACCAGACCGCCCGCGTCGTAGAGGTAGTCGGCCTCCTCGGAGCCGGGGTCCTCGATCCGGGCCAGCCGGCCGCTGGTGTACCACAGCCGGGTCTCGGTGCCGTCCCAGTAGCTGATCCGGCACAGCATCTGTGCCGGGGCGAGGGCGTCGGCGCCGGCCGGTGGGGTGGTGCCGCCGTAGCAGTCGTCGCCGGACCGGTTGTAGTGCAGCACGTGCGAGCGCTGCGAGACGGGGTCGCGGATCTCGCGCAGCCGGGACGGGGTGCCGTCGTAGAGGTTCTGCAGCGCGGCGGGGTGCCGGGAGTCCACCGCGGTGGACTGGGTTTCCAGCTTTCCGTCGGAGCGGAACACGAACACGTCGGTGCCCTCGGTCAGGGTGACCCGGCCGGTCGTGTCGATGGAGAGGGTGCCGTCCTCGCCGTCCGGCGGGGTGTAGCCGCCGGTGCTCTTCTTCGTCCAGGTGTGCTTGGCGCCGGTGCCGTCGGTGAGCACGATGGTCTGGTCGGCCACGGTGGCCTGGGTGTACGTCGAGCCGGAGCCGTCCAGGTCGGCGGAGAGCGTCCAGCCCTGGGGCAGTGGCGGTGTGTCGGTCGGGTAGAGCCAGTCGGCCGGGACGATCTGCGACGGCACCGTGGTGTCATCGGTGGTGTGCACGAACAGGCGCAGGTAGGCCCAGCCGGTCTGCTCGGCCAGCTCGACCTTGATCGGCACCCGCTGGCCCGCGGTGAGGGCGACGCCGGTGGACTGGGTCCAGTTCACCTCGCTGCAGCAGCCGACGTTGTACACCGGGTTGTTGTCGACCCAGATCTTGAGCATGTCGTCGTGCACGCCGGCGAACTGGTAGGTGCCGGTGGCCGGCGCCTGGAAGTAACCCTCCCAGCGCACCACGAAGAAGTCGGCCTCCAGGGCGGCCGCGAACGGCGAGGTGTTGCCCCAGTCCACGTTGACCTGCGGCTCGGTGCGCACCAGCGCGGGCTGCTGGGCGTCGCTGATGCTCCCGTTGTGCGCGAGGTCGGCGAAGTAGGAGGCGCGCAGGCCTTTCTGGTCCTGCTGCTGGGAGTTGTAGGTCAGCGTGACGCCCGCGGAGCCGCCGACGGTGGTGAACGTGGGCATGCTCGAGGTGGTGGTCACGTTGCCGTTGGCCAGGTTCACCGAGACCGGCCCGAGCGCGTCGACCGGTGCCGGGCCGCGGTCGCCGACCCGTTGGTCGATCTTGAAGTGGCCGACGTAGGGCTGGGTGACCGTGGTGATCCCGCTGTGCGCGCTGGCCAGCCAGGTGTAGGCGACACCGTCCTGAAGCACCCCGGGCGGAGCCGTCCAGTTAGGACTCGACTGGCAGCCGGAGTCCACCACCACACCGGACTTGCCGTCGGCACCGGTGGCCACCTTGAAGCAGTAGGTGACCGGGTCACCGTCCGGATCGGACACCGGGTTCACCGACAGTGTCGGGGTCAGCGTGGTCTGCACGCTGTTGTCCGGCGGGGCGGTCTGGATCGGCGCGGGCGGCGCGGAACCCGTGTCCAGGGACAGGGTCGCGTACATGCTCTTGTACGACCACACGTCCGGCTGCTCGTTGCCGACCAGCATGAACCACGGGCTGATGTTGCCGGCGCTGACCCACGGGCGCAGGTAGTCGGCGAGCCGGGTGTCGGTGAACGTGCCGACCTGGCCGACCAGCGCGCCGCCGAGATACTCGCCCACACCGTTGAAGCTGAACGCGGTCGCGTGGTAGAGGTCGGCGTTGTAGGTCCGGTCCACGGTTGCCGGAGCGCGGGTACTGCTCACGTCCAGCTTGGCCGACACGACGTTCTGGCCCTGCAGGGACGCGTAGTTGAAGTGGATGACGCTGCGCCAGACGAACCCGCGATCCAGCGGGTTGCCGAACCGGATGTCGCAGAAGTTGCAGGAGAACCCGTCGGACTTGTAGTTGATCGCCCCGTCGGCGGCGAAGGAGAAGGTCGGGTCCACCCCGACCGGGTAGACCCGCTTCGGGTCGCGCAGCCACGCCTCGTCGACCGAGACCGTGAGCACCCACCCGTCCGCGGCCTTCTCCAGCTGGTAGCGGCCACCGGTCACGGCTGGCGGGCGGTCCGCGGTGCCGCTGGAGTCCCAGGCCTCGATCGGCGGCATCCCGAACACCGCGGCGCCGGTCGCGTCGATGAAGGCCACCTCACCGCTGCCGGTCAGGCGCGGGGTCAGGCCCGTTGTCCCCAACCGGAACCGCCACGATGCCGGGCCCGGCTTCCGCAACCGGATGGTCTCCTTCACCGAGCCGGGTGTCACGTCGTAGTTCAGGTCGGTGTCCGGCCGCACCTCGGCGTAGCCGACCGTCGATCCGTCCACCGTGGCCGGTTTGCCCGCGGCCTGCTCGAGGCCCAACCAGGCACGTTTTCCTTCCACCTCAACGGAGACCAGGGCTGGGTCATCACCGCGGGCGCCCAGCGAGGGGTTCAGCGGATGCCGGTTCACCCGCACCCGACCCGAGTTCCGGTCCGTCGACAGGCCCGTGTCGACCGGCTGCCAGACCCCCGCCGAAAGCTTCACGTTCAGCGGAGCTGTGGACTGCTGCCAGGTGCGCGTCCCGTCCGGGTTCGCGTACTCCGTGGCGAACGTCGACCGGGACACCGGTCGCGACCGCCGAGCGTCGAAGTGGCTGGCCGCGCCGGCCAGCGGGGTGAAGTCCGCGCCCGGGTTCGCCGGGGCGCCGGCCCGCGGTGCGGGCGGCGGGCTCGGCAGCAGCGGCACGGTCCGCGGGTCCACCGCCGTGCCGCGCGATGGTGCGGCGGCCGCGGGTGTGACCGTCACCTCCACAGTGGACAGCAGCAGGCCCAGCACCGCGAAGAGCACGGTGAGCCGGACCGAGCGCGCGCGAATACGACGACGGAAGGCAATCACCGAAACCCCCAGTAGGTCTCAGCGCGGACCCCGACAACCCGCGTCCACAATGAACCGCGGTCCACGATTGACGCCTTAGCCGCCGTTTGTCACTCCGCCAAACGGGCGAACTGGGGTGTCAGCGGGCGGCGACGGCGAGACGGTAGAAGGCGTAGCCGCTGGCATGGGTGAGCCCGGTGCGGGCGCGGTAGTCGTCGGCGCCGAGATCCTCCCGCAGCGTGAGCCCGAACTGCCGCAGGTACGCGGGAAGGTCCTCCGGATACAGGCCGAACGTCCATGGTTCGTTGAGATGACGGACATTCGCGAGCATCTTCGCGCCGCCGGCGAAGGGGACGGTGCCGTCCAGGAGTCCCTTGTGGATGTAGGTGAACGCCACGGTGCTGCCCGCCGCGGCGTCGCCGATCCAGGCGAGGACCTCCTTGACCGCCTCCTCGGTGAGGTAGTTGGTGACGCCCTCCCAGAGGAAGCAGGTGGTTTCCGCCGGGTTCCAGCCGGCGGCGCTGAGGCGGCCGGAGACGCTGTCCCGGAGGAAGTCGACGGGTACGTAGTGGACGCCGTCGCGGGTACCACCGATCAGGGTTTGCTTCTCCGCCTGGGTTTCCGGCCGGTCCACTTCGAACACGTCGACCGCGGCGAGCTCCGGGAGCCGGTGCGCGCGGCAGTCGAAGCCGGCGCCGAGGATGACCAGCTGGGTGGTGCCGGCGGCGACGGCGGTGCGGACCACGTCGTCGAGGATCTTCGTGCGCCCGACGGCGCTGGTGCGGGCGCCCGGCGCGCGGTGGTCGGCGTAGCGGCGGACGAGCGCGTGCACGGCGGTGTGCCGGGCGGCGCGGACGGTGCGGGCCAGCGCGGGGGGCAGGAACCGGATGGCGAACGGATCCTGGAACAGCGGCGCCCGCCGGCGCTCGACCGTTTCCAGCGCGCGGTAGAGCGCGACGTAGCGCGCGGTTCGGCTGGCGGCCATGGTGATCAGGCTACGCTGCGACATCGACGGGTTCGTGGCGGAGCACACGGCCGAGTGGAACCGGCTGGGATGAGCTCGCAATGGCGCTGGCCAGTGTCGCCCACGCTGACTACCGGATCACCTTGGCACCTTGCGAAGTCCGGGTTCTAATTGAGAGTGCATGCATGACCAACCATGTGTACACAGTCACTTCGTCAAGGAAGGTAGACATGCTGACTCATGAGGCATCGGCTGTTTGGCATGGCCCGCTTTCGTCCGGACGCGAAAGCATGCATTTGGGCAGCGGCGCTTACGACGGACCGTACTTCTATCTGAAGAGGCTTAGGGCTGTACTTGGGATACGGAGAAAGTGCCTGGAACGCACAACGTGCTCAACATCCTTAAACGCGGAGGCAGGGATGAAACTCTTCGTTACACCGTTATTTATCGCAAAATTTACCTTTGTGTGCATGGCTGTTGGTTTCATTGCGGCCAAACTCATATGGGTGTGGCTCCGTTGGAGGGAGTTGCTCGTCGTTGCCCCTCGTGTCGTCGGGCGTGTTGCCAGGGATGTGAGTTCGGCCGGGCCGTGGCTGGTGAGGCAGGTGGGATCGATGTGACTATTGGGCGGTCGACACATGCCCTGAAGGTGGCCTTCAGGACGCTCAACGTCCTGAAGGCCGCCTTCAGGGCATTGGTCAACGCCCCACCGGTCCCACCAGCCACCCCAGACCCGATCACCCCGATCACGATGGACAACTCCCTCCAAAGGAGCCACACCCAACTCATATGAGGTCGGCAGGATCTGGCGGCCGAACTCGGCCCTGATCACCCACCTGCGGGCGCAGGTGGGTGACGGCCGCATGTCAGACCACAGCGGGACATGGCCACGCGATGCACGACGTCGACGGCGCCGGGCGCTGGACGTCAGCGGGGTTGGTGACGGTCGCATGGGAGACGGGTTTGCCCGGTCGGATCGAGGTAGGCCGGGTCTGCGTGAATGTCAGCTCGCGGACCTCGCACGGCTAGGTGCAGATCCACGTCGATCGCGGGCCGCAGTATCACGCCGAATGTCAGGATTCTGCTCCACGAGGGAAAACCGGGCCCGTCGGGAGGGCGGCGAGGAGGCCAGCCGGGGGCGGGCGAGGGCCCATCAGCGGAGCACAGGCATGGCGTCGACCATGCCGCCCGGGGTGACGTCCTCCCACTCGGCATCGGCGGATTGCTCCACTCGGTAGAGGCGCTGTTGTGATCACGGCGAACCCTGGGGACCAGCAACCCGGATCATCACGCCGTGCGCCGAGGGCTACCCCGGGAGGACCCGTTCACCGGCTCGCCCACAGGGTGTGGGTCTCCAATGATCGCGAGGGCGTCGCGGCCACCACGCAGGGTCACTGGGCGAAGCTCGCCGGCGGCGGAAGGGAGCGGTCTACCACGACAACCGGGTAGAAGTGTCCCTAGTGGACTAATGGAGAGGTGGCCGGCCGGCGGCGCGGGCCAGGTCGAGGTCCATGCGTTCGCGGCGCATGCGCTGGTCGGTGTAGACAAGCACGGTTACCGCGGCGGCGAACGGCTCGGTGAGGGTGCCGGCGACGATCGCGCCTAGCGTGCCGAGCGCGAGGTTGTCGCCGACCTGGAACGGGAACGAGAGGACCACGCCGACCACCAGCGCGATGAGCGCGGCGAGCAGCTGGATGCCGAAGACGCGCCACCAGCTTCCCCGGACCAGCGTGCGGGACCGGCCGAACGCGCGAGCCACCGGGGCGTTCTCGAGCATGAGTGCCGGGGTGGCGAACGAGAACAGGATGTAGAGCCAGAGCGCGACCGGGATCGCCACCAGGATCACCAGGACCGACAGCGACGACCCGGCCAGGGTCAGCCCGTAGATCACCACGGCGGCACCGACGGTGATCGCCGGGTAGATCAGGCTCACCGCGAGCAGGGCGAGCAGCCGCGGCCGCACCCGGGCCCACAACTCGCCGCGTTCCAGCGGCTGACCCAGCACCGCCTTGCCGATCACGATGGTGAGCAGGCCGGCCAGCAGCACCCGGGACGGCAACGCGATCAGCGCGGAGATGCCGTCGTAGGCCACCCGCACCTGCAGGAACCGGTTCACCTCCGCGGGCGGCGAGCTCGGGGTGATGGCAGCGGTGTCCCGGAGGTTGTCCAGCAACGGGTACGTGGCCACACTGATCAGCACCTGGCTCACCAGCACCACGATCGCCGCCACGCCGAGCATGTGCACCGGATGCCGCCGGATGGTCGCCAGCGCTCCGTCCAGGATCTCGCCCACCCGCAGCGGGCGCAGCGCGATCACACCCGGCTTGACCTGGCCCGACCCGCCCGGCATCGCGCTCCCTGGGAATCTCCTTGATGACAAGGACATCCTGCCAGACGGCATAACTGGTTTGTCCGGTTAGCCACAGGGGTGAGCTGCGCGCGGCGTGGCTCACCGGAGGCGGCAGAACGCGCCCATAGGATGCGGCCGAGATTGTCGGGACGACAAGGAGTTAGGTCGCTATGTCGACATTGCAGCCTTCGGAACGGGAGCTGAGCCTCTCACCACGCGCCGCCTCCGACGACGACGAAGCCCTCGACGACATCCCCACCAACGGTTCCGCCCCGACCGGCCGCCCGCGCCGGCACATCCCCGAGCCACCCCTGCTCAACGGCCACGGCCCGGCCCAGGTGCTGGCCCTGTGCAACCAGAAAGGCGGCGTCGGCAAGACCACCTCCACGATCAACCTCGGCGCCGCGCTGACCGAGTTCGGCCGCCGCGTGCTGCTGGTCGACTTCGATCCGCAGGGCGCGCTGTCCGTCGGCCTCGGCATCCCCGCGCACCAGCTCGAGCAGACCATCTACAACGTGCTCATCGAGCGCTCCATCGGCATCCACGACGTGGTCATCCCCACCTGCGTGGAGGGCATGGACCTGCTGCCCAGCAACATCGACCTGTCCGCGGCCGAGGTCCAGCTGGTGTCCGAGGTCGGCCGGGAGCACACCCTGGTCCGCACGATCCGGCCGGTGATCGCCGACTACGACTACGTGCTGATCGACTGCCAGCCCTCGCTCGGCCTGCTCACCGTCAACGCGCTGGCCGCCGCGGACGGCGTGCTGATCCCGCTGGAGTGCGAGTTCTTCAGCCTGCGCGGGGTGGCCCTGCTGATCGACACGATCGAGAAGGTGCGCGAGCGGCTCAACCCCAAGCTCGACATCACCGGCATCCTGGCCACCATGTTCGACCCGCGCACGGTGCACAACCGGGAGGTCATGGCCCGCGTGGTGGAGGCGTTCGGGGACACCGTGTTCGACACCGTGATCAACCGGACGGTCCGGTTCCCGGAGACCACCGTGGCCGGCGAGCCGATCACCAAGTGGGCGCCGCGGTCGGCGGGTGCCAAGGCGTACCGGCAGCTGGCCCGAGAAGTGATCGCCAGGTGACCCGACGCACCTCGCTGCCGGGCGCAGCGGAGCTGTTCCGCTCGACCGTCGCACCGGCCCACGCTGCCGAGGACAACGGTGACGACTGGTTCGGCGGTCCTCAGCAAGCCCGGACCCACCGGGCGAGATCCGCCACCCCGCGCCGGGGCTCACCACGCCAGAAGCACGACTCCAAGATCACCGTCTACGTCTCCGACGAGGAGCTGCTGGCGCTCGAGCACTCCCGGCTCGCCCTGCGCGCGAGCCACGGCCTGGCCGTCGACCGCGGCCGCGTCGTCCGCGAGGCCGTCGCGATCATGCTCGCCGACCTCGAGGAGAACGGCGAGAACTCGATGCTGGTGCGGCGCCTGCGGCAGGATGCTTCATAGTGGAGGTTGTGGTTCCATCGCCCGAGGTCGCGATCCCGGAGGGCTCGGGCCGGTTCACGGTCAAGCTCGCCAACTTCGAGGGGCCGTTCGACCTGCTGCTGCAGCTGATCTCGCAGCACCAGCTGGACGTCACCGAGGTGGCGCTGCACCGGGTCACCGACGACTTCATCGCGCACATCCGGGCCATGGGCGACGACTGGAACCTCGACGAGACCACCGAGTTCCTCGTGGTCGCGGCCACGCTGCTGGACCTGAAGGCGGCCAAGCTCCTGCCCTCCGCCGACGTGGAGGACGAGGACGACCTGGCCCTGCTCGAGGCGCGCGACCTGCTGTTCGCCCGGCTGCTGCAGTACCGGGCGTACAAGCAGGTGGCGGCGCTGTTCGGGGAGCTGGAGGCCGGGGCGCTGCGCCGCTACCCGCGCTCGGTGGCGCTGGAGGAGCGGTACGCCGCGCTGCTGCCCGAGGTGATGCTGGGGGTGGACGCGAAGGCGTTCGCCGAGATCGCCGCGGCGGTGTTCCGGCCCAAGCCGCCGCCGACGATCTCACTGGACCACCTGCACGCCGCGAAGGTGTCGGTGCGCGAGCAGGCGGCGCTCCTCCGGGTGCGGCTGGCCTCGGCCGGCGCGGCGACGTTCGCCGAGCTGGTCGCCGACTGCGCGCACACGGTGCAGGTGGTGGCCCGGTTCCTGGCCCTGCTCGACCTGTACAAAGAGGCCGTGATCGCCTTCCAGCAGGTCGACGCGCTCGGTGAGTTGCACGTGCGGTGGACCGGCGGCAGCGTGGAGGATGCGACGGCCGCGGCCAACGCCGACCGGGCCAGTACCGACGAGGAGGAGTACGGGTGACCGCACCCGACCAACAAACCCGCGAGTTCGACGCTCCAGCAACCGAGTTCGACGCTCGGGACGAGAACGGCGAGGCGCCGGACGCCGAGGCCGACCCGCTCGACTCGCCGGAGGAGTCCGAGCTGCCGGGCGAGGTCGCCATGGCCGCCGACTCGGAGCTGCCCGACGTCACCGCGGACGCCGACCTCGAGGCCGCCCTGGAGGCGCTGCTCCTCGTCGTCGACTCGCCCGCGGAGGAGGAGCTGCTGGCCACCGCCGTCGGCGTGCCCCAGGAGCGGATCACCGAGACGCTGCACCGGATGGCGACCGCCTACGCCGAGGCGCAGCGCGGCATCGACCTCAGACACGTCGGCGGCGGCTGGCGGTTCTACACCCGGGACCGGTTCGCGCCGTTCGTGGAGAAGCTGCTGCTGGACGGCCAGCGCTCCCGGCTCACCAGGGCCGCGCTGGAGACGCTCGCGGTGATCGCCTACCGGCAGCCGGTGACCCGCCAGCGGGTGGCCGCCGTGCGCGGGGTCAATGTGGACGGTGTGATCCGCACCCTGCTCGCCCGCGGGCTGATCGAGGAGACCGGCACCGACCGCGACACCGGCGGAATCCTGTACCGCACCACCGAACTGTTCCTCGAGCGCATCGGCCTGTCCTCTTTGGACGAACTGCCGCCGATCGCCCCCCTGCTGCCCGAAGTGGACTCCATCGATGACGTCTGAGGCACCCGAAGGAATACGGCTGCAGAAGGTCCTGGCGAAAGCCGGGGTCGGCTCGCGGCGGGCGGCCGAGGAGCTGATCGCCAAGGGCCGGGTCAGCGTGGACGGCGAGGTGGTCACCGAGTTCGGCCGCCGGGTCGACCCGCGGAGCGTGGTCATCCACGTGGACGGGGTCCGGGTCAACGTCCGCGAGGACCTCGTCTACCTGGCGCTGAACAAGCCGCGCGGGGTGCACACCACGATGGCCGACGAGCGCGGCCGCCCGTGCGTCGGCGACTACCTGCGCGGCCGGCGGGAGCGCCTGTTCCACGTCGGCCGGCTGGATGCGGAGACCGAGGGTCTGCTGCTGCTCACCAACGACGGCGACCTGGCGCACCGCCTGATGCACCCGTCCTACCTGGTGCTCAAGACCTACCTGGCCGAGGTGGCCGGCACCATCCCGCGCGGCATCGGCCGCCGGCTGCGGGACGGGGTCGAGCTGGACGACGGCATGGCCACCGTGGACTCGTTCCGCGTGGTGGACAGCCTCCCCGGCCGCACCCTGGTCGAGGTCGTGCTGCACGAGGGCCGCAAGCACATCGTGCGCCGCCTGCTCGCCGAGGTCGGCCACCCCGTGCAGAAGCTCGTCCGCACCCGGGTCGGCGACGTCCACCTCGGCGACCAGCGCTCCGGCAGCCTGCGCCCGCTCACCAGCGCCGAGATCGGCTCGCTCTACGCCACCGTCGGGCTATAGCAGCGCGGTGACCCGCCGCAGGTCCGCCGGCGTCGCCGGAACCTGCAGGACGAGCAGCAGGTCGGGGTGCTCGACCGGGCGCAGCTGGAACAGGTCCAGGGCGATCCGCCCGGCGTCCGGATGGTCGATCCCGATCGTCGCCGCCCTGAACTCCCGAACCGGGTACTCCGGCCACCACCGGCGGAACTCGGGGCTCGCCTCGGTCAGCGCGGAAACCAACTCCACGAACCGGGGATCGTCCGGGCGCTGCCCGACCGCGGCCCGGAACTGGCTGAGCACCGCACGGGCGGCCGGCTCCCAGTGCACCATCCGGGCGCGGTTCGCCGCGCTGGTGAACATCATCCACAGCAGGTTGCGCCGCCCGTCCGGCAGCGCCGCCGGGTCGTGCCGCAGCCGCGCGTACGTCGAATTCCAGGCCACGAAGTCGAAATGCCGGTCGTACACCGGCGCCGCGTTCGGCGCCGCGGCGTCCACCAGCCGCCGCAATCGCGGCGCGACCTCTCCTTGGCGTACCTCGGTTTCCGCCCGCTGGACGGCGAGCCCGGCGAGCGCCCGCAGGTGCCGGTGCTCGTCCGGCCCGAGCCGGAACGTGCGCGCCAGCGCGTCGACCATCTGCGCGGACACCGCGATCTTCCGGCCCTGCTCCAGCCAGGTGTACCAGGTGACCGAAACCCCGGACAGCTCCGCCACTTCCTCGCGCCGCAGCCCCGGCGTGCGCCGCCGAACCCCCGCGGGCAGGCCGACATCCGCCGGTCGCAGCCGGGCCCGTTGCGTTCCACCGAACGGTGCGGATGGCAGGTGGATTGTGGCTGGGTGGCGTCACGGTCCCCTGAGGTTCCCTTGGCCGGGCCAAGACCTACACGATGATCCACGAACCAGGTCTTGGTTTCGGACCGGTTCTCGAGGGGTGATCGGGCACGATAGTGCGTCATGGGTGCCTGGGTTCGGCCGGTCCGGCGGGGCTGGGTGGTCCGGGACGAGGTGCCGGGCCCGGACGTGGACGAGTTCGCCGAGCCGGAGCGGGTGGTCGCGGCGCTGGCCGAGGGCCAGGCGGCGCGGCGGACGCTGCTGGCCGTGCAGCACCCGCACCGCACCCCGGACGCGCGGGCCGCGGGCCTGGGGCTGACCGACGCGCTGCCGATCGCCCGCTCGGTGCTGTCGGTGTTGCTGCGCACGGCATACCGCCCGGTCGAGGACGTCGTCGCGGCGTACGCGGTGGACGGTCCGGACGGGTCGGCCACCGGCCTGCTGTGCCTGGTGGATCCGGCCGCGGTCGGGCCGGGCGGGCGGCGCCGGGTGCGGCACACCGAGGAGGTCTACCCGGACGTCGTGGCCGAGCGGGCCGAGGTGCTGGCCGGGCTCGGTTCTCTGACCAGCGCCGCGCTGCTGGTGCCGGTGACCGACACCGACCGGCTGACCCCGACGGTGCGCGACGTCATCGACGGCGCCGGCCCGGCCGCTGTGTCCACTGTGGACTCCGGTGGACGCCGGCACCGGCTCTGGCTGCTGGGGCCCGGCCCCGACCGGGAGCACCTGCTCGCGCTGGCCGCGTCGGCGCCGCTGCTGGTGGCCGACGGCAACCACCGGGTCGCGGCCGCCGCGACGGCCGGGCTGGACGGCATGCTCGCGCTGGTCACCGCCGGCCCGGACCTGCGCATCGGGGCGTTCCACCGGGTGCTCACCGGGACCGGGCTGGACGCCGGCGCGTTGACCACCAGCTGGCACCGGGCCGGGCTGGAGATCCGGGACGCATCCGTGGACGCCGTCCCCGTACCTGGACAGGTGCTCGTGCGCTGTCCCGGTGGCACGTTCGTGGTCGAGCTTCCGCCACCGGACGCCGGTCAGCCGGTGCCCCGCATCGACCACGCCGTGGTGGAGAACCTCTTGCTGGACAAGGTGCTCGGCATCGACCCCGAGGGCCCGCGGGTGAGACCGCTGCCCGCCGGCCGGCAGCCGTCCACATCCGTGGACGCCGTCCTCGAGCTCGCCCCGGTGCCGCTGGCCGACGTGCTCGCGGTGCACCGTGCGGGCCTGCGGATGCCCCGCAAGAGCACGTTCTTCACCCCCAAGCCGCGCAGCGGTCTGCTGCTCGCCGAACTCCCGCCGCGCGGTCTACATTCGACCAATGACTGATCGAACGAAGTTCATCCTGGACGAGTCGGACATGCCGACCACCTGGTACAACATCGTGCCCGACCTGCCGGCGCCCCCACCGCCGCCGCTGCACCCCGGCACCGGGCAACCGGTCGGTCCGGAGGATCTGGCCCCGCTGTTCCCGCAGGCGCTGATCCTGCAGGAGGTGTCCGGCGATCGTCATGTCGACATCCCCGGCGAGGTGCTCGACGTCTACCGGCTCTGGCGGCCCTCGCCGCTGTTCCGCGCCCGCCGGCTGGAGCGCGCGCTGGGCACGCCGGCCCGGATCTACTACAAGTACGAGGGCGTGAGCCCGGTCGGCTCGCACAAGCCGAACACCGCGGTGCCACAGGCGTTCTACAACGCGGCCGAGGGCGTCGCCAAGCTCACCACGGAGACCGGCGCCGGGCAGTGGGGGAGCGCGCTCTCCTTTGCCTGCGCGGTGTTCGGGCTGCAGTGCGAGGTGTGGCAGGTGCGCGCCTCGTACGACCAGAAGCCGTACCGCAAGATCATGATGGAGACCTACGGCGCCACCGTGCACCCCAGCCCGTCCGACCTCACCAACTCCGGCCGGGCGGTGCTGGCCGAGCACCCGGACTCCACCGGCAGCCTGGGCATCGCGATCAGCGAGGCGGTCGAGGTGGCCGCCGGCGACCCGAACGCCCGCTACGCGCTGGGTAGCGTGCTCAACCACGTGCTGATGCACCAGACGATCATCGGCGAGGAGGCGCTGCTGCAGTTCGAGCAGGCCGGCGACACCCCGGATGTGATCGTCGGCTGCACCGGCGGCGGCTCCAACTTCGGCGGCCTGGTCTTCCCGTTCCTCCGCGAGAAGCTGGCCGGCCGGATCAGCCCGACGATCCGCGCGGTGGAGCCGGCGGCCTGCCCGTCGTTCACCCGCGGCGTCTACGCCTACGACTTCGGCGACACCGCCGGGCTCACCCCGCTGCTCAAGATGCACACGCTCGGCCACGGGTTCATCCCGGACCCGATCCACGCCGGCGGGCTGCGCTACCACGGCATGTCGCCACTGCTGTCGCACATCGTCGAGCTCGGCCTGGTCGAGGCCGTGGCCATCGCGCAGAACGAGTGCTTCGCCGCGGGCGTGCGGTTCGCCCGGTCCGAGGGCATCCTGCCCGCTCCGGAGCCCACTCACGCGCTCGCCGAGTGCATCCGGGAAGCCTTGCGCTGCAAGGAAACCGGCGAGGAGAAGGTGATCCTCACGGCGCTGTGCGGGCACGCCCACCTGGACCTGCCGGCCTACGCCAGCTACCTGGCCGGCGAGATGGTCGACCGTCAGCTCAGCGAGGCGGAGGTGGAGCAGGCCCTCAAGGACCTCCCGGCCATGGCCTGAGGCGCTGCCCTTAGGGGCAGGATTTGTATCGAACCGAAGTGATCGCGACTCCTCCAGGCAGGGGTGCCCGCGGCGGGCACCAGCGACCCGGTAGGGATGTCATGTCGCGACGCATCGGCAGCTGGTGGATCACGGACTTCGTCGACGGTGCCAGCTTCACCGCGGGCCGGGACGGCGTGGCCGCGCTGGTGATGTCCAGCCACGGGTCGCCGTCCGGCTTCGCGGTGTCGGACGGCTACGTGTCCACCGACGACGCCGTGGACTTCGGCAAGAGCGACCTCGAGGTGTTCGCCTCGCACGCGTGCGGACTCCTCGAGCACACCCCGGACAACTCGGCCGGCCGGTGGATCCCGGCGTTCGAGCGGCTGCACTACCTGCTCGGCTTCCACGACGACTCCTACTACTCGGGCTCCAGCCACGATCCGCGCGGCTCGCTGCCGGCCGCGTACTCGGCCTGGCTGCACTACTCGTTCTTCGGCGCGTTCGACATGCCGGTGCGCGAGGCCTGGGCGGAGGCCAACGAGATCGTGGAGAGCGCCGACGTGCACTGGGCCTACCTGCGCGCGACCAGCCCGGAGGCCGACACCTACGACGAGCGGCTGCAGGCCGGGGAGCCACCCGCTCCCGCGGCCGGCCGCACGTTCTACACGGCCCGCGGCACCTGCTGACCCGATTGTGGGACACCATGAGCCTCTCGCTTGAGGGCATCGACTGGCGGGTCACGCCGCCGGAGATCCCCGACGAGTTACCCGTGGCCACCCTGGCCACACCGTCCTATGAGGAGCGTCTGCACGCGGTGCGGACGCTGCACGACCGGTTCACGCTCGGCGAGACGATCGAGCTGGACCTGCCCGAGGGCGTCGCGCACGCCGGGCGACGCGGCGAGGTCCAGTACTTCGCGGCCAGTGGCGCGGTCCGGGCGCGGGACACCGAGGTCTGCCGCGCGTTCCCGGACGAGCGCCGGCCCTGGACCGATGTTCTCGAGGTCGATGACGAAGGCGGACCCCGGTACGTGCTCGGCGAGCAGACCAGCTCGCTGCTGTTCCAGGACGCCGGCGAGCTGCTCCGGGCGGCCCGGCTGCTCCCGGACGGCCTCGGCGACGTGGACGTGGTGCTGGACCAGTGGGCACAGCTCGACGAGTCCGGCGCGGAGATCGACCGCGGGCCGGGCCGGGCGGTGGTCCGCGCGCCGTACTCGCTGGACGGCGTGCCGTTCATCGGGGCCGGCGCCAAGACCCGGCTGGCCTACGAGCCGGTCGGCGGCCGGCCGGTGCTGGCCCGGATGTTCCATGTGCACCGCCCGGTCGTCGACGTCCACAGTGTCCGGACCGGCGGCACCGAGCGGGCCCTCACCGGCCTGCTGCGTGATCCTTTTCTGGTGGAGCACCACCAGCGTGGTGCCTGCGTCGCGGTCACCGGCATCCAGGTCGGTCTGCTTGCACTGCCGGCCGTGGTGCCACAACACATCGCCGCGCCGGCCGTCGCGGTGCGCGGCGTGCTGGAGAACGTCCACGACGACCGGCGCGGCCCGATCGAGCTCCGGTTCGCCAGGTACTACCAGGCGGTCTCGGCGAAGTCCTTGCGTGCGGCCGGTTTCGCCGCCGCGCACATTCCCCATTAGAGAAAGGCCAGCCATGGCAACCGAGTTCAAGTTCGTTGTGGACGGTGTGGACCTGACCCAGGCGCAGCGCACCGAGATCGCCCAGGCCGTCGCGGCCGCGGGCAGCCTCGCGCTGAACAGAACTATCGCCAAGGACCTCGGCTCCTTCGAGGTCAACGGCATCAACCTGCGCAAGTGGGAGCTGATCGGCAGATACGTGCTGCTCGGCGACCGCGCCCAGGACCTGGGCGCGCAGGTGCAGGAACTGGTCAACAAGCAGCGGTGACCGAGAAGCTGACCTGCCCGAGCAGTGCGGGCGGACCGGGCGCCACCCTGCTGGGCATCCTCGGTCCGGGCGGGCGGGTGATCTTCACCCCGCACGGTCCGAAGGTCGACGACGCGTTGCGTGGTGAGCTGGCCGGTTCCGGCTCCGGTCCGCTGGAGGCCCGGTTCCGGTTCGCCGCGCCCTGCGTGCAGAGCTCCTGCGTGTTCTGGGACGGCTCCTGCCGGGCGACCGACGCGGCCCACGAGGACTTCGACGCGGCCGTGCCGTCCGGCACGGACTCCTTGCCGCAGTGCGGAATCCGGGAGTCCTGCCGGTGGTGGGCGCAGGAGGGTGCCGCCGCCTGCCGGGTCTGCCCCTACGTGCGCACAGCCTGACCGCGGAGCTTCTCGACGCACAACGAGGCGTTCGGTCCAATGCCCACGTCGCTCAGCCGGCGATAGTCCCGATCGGTCTCGAGATGCTCGCGGGCATAGAACGTACCGATGTCGTCGTACCGGCGGCCGGTCCGCCCATCGCGCAGGATCCAGGTCTTGTTGTACGAGAAGTTCGCCACTTTGCCGGCCATGGCGAAGTACACGGCGTCCAGCAGTTCTGACACGTTCGTGCTCTTGTCGACCGGCACTTCCGTCACGGGGGGCACGCCGTCGAACGTCGATACGTCGACCGTGATCGTGTCCGGGCGGGCGGCGATGCTCACCAGGTCCACGATCTCCTTGCGCTGCCGCTCGGTCGTGGCGTCAAGTCGTTCGAGATATGCCTCGAGGCGTTCCAGGGCATACGCGTAGGCGGATTCCTGGACTTTCCTGTTCCGCTTGTTGTTACGGTCCATCGCGTCCACGAAATCGTGCACACTGGTCGTGCTCGTGAACTCGCTTGGCGGGTAGAGCACCGAGTTGTTCAACCACAGCGTCAGGAAGAAGGCCACGAGCACCAGGATCGGGAAGGTTATGGCGAAGATCGCCAGCATCGCCTGTATCAGCCGGTCGCCTGAGTCGTGGCGAACCCCACCGCGACCTCGGAAAGCCCGAGAAACAACGAGATGACCCAGATCGGGCCGGCTACCTTCGGCACATTGTGGCTCGTAGCGCCTGTTTGCGTCATTTCGCGACCTCCTGCGGCCGCGAATTCTAGCCTGCCGGCTGGCGGCGCAGTCCGTCACGGAGCACCGCGAACACCACGTCGGTCAGGTGCGCGTCGCCGGGTTGCTGCTGCAGCGCCATGACCGTGCCGCTGAGCAGCGTCATCAGCTCGGACACGCCGAGGTCGCCGCGCACCGCGCCGGCCCGCTGCGCCCGGCCGAGCAGCTCGCCGCCGGCTTCCTGCAGTTGCTGCTTGGCGGCGAGAATCCGCCCGGCGTTGGCCAGGTCGGCCCCGAGGAGCGCGTCCACCAGGTCCTTCGACGAGGCCGCCCCGACGATCATGAGCCGCAGGAAGTCGAAGAACGCCGCGCCCGGATCCTCCGCCGTGGCAAGGGTTTTCGCGTGCCCGGCGAGCCGGGTGACCCGGTCCAGCATCACGGCCTCGAACAGCGCCTCCTTGGTCGGGAAGTGCCGGTAGACCGTGCCCGCGCCGACCCCGGCCCGCCGGGCGATCTCGTCCAGCGGCACGGCGATCCCCTCCAGCGCGAACGCCGCCGTGGCCGCGGCCAGCACCTTGGCGCGGTTGCGCTGGGCGTCCGCGCGCAGCGGCCGCTCGGTCATGCGCCACCCCGTTGACAACCGGGGCGCGCGTTCCGTATCGTTCGACTAACCGGGTTCATCGTTCCGATTATAGAGGAGAGGTCATGGCCAGGAGCCCCCGTGAGGTCGCCGAGTTGACCCGCCGCATCGTCGAGGGTGGGGACGGTCTGGTGTTCGCCGACCTGTTCGCCGAGGACGGCGTCATGGAGTACCCGTTCGGCATCCCCGGCATGCCGGTCGCGCTGGAGGGCCGGGTGGCGATCCGGGAGTGGTTCACGGCCCGTGCGGAGATGCGCGGACTGTTCGAGATGAAGGAGGTGACCTCCACCGTCTGGGAGACCGACGACCCCGAGGTGGTGATCACCGAGATCGTGCACCGCGGGCACTCCCGGGTTCTCGACGGCCCTTACGAGATGCGCGCGCTCGGCATCATCCGGGTGCGCGACGGCGAGATCGTCCGCTACCGGGACTTCATGAACCCGCTGACCCTGGCCCAGCTCACCGGCCGGATCCCGGACCTGGTCACCGCGCTCAACGCCGCCTGAGCTCGACGGTGAGTCCCTCCTCGGCGGCCAGAACCTCACCGGTGAACGACTCGCCGGCCAGCCGGACCGACTCGGCGCGGTCGATGCCCGGCCAGAAATGGGACAGCATCAACGTTTTCGCCCGCGCCCGCGCGGCCCACTCGCCGGCCTCGGTCGCGGCCAGCACCCCGCGCCGGGTCCCGGCCGGCGGCGGCACGTGCCGCGTCGCGTCCACGATGAACAGATCCGCCTCCGCGCCGAGCTCGGCCAGCGCCGGGTCGGGGACCGTGTCACCGGTGTAGGCCAGCACATAATCCGATGTCGACATCCGGACACCGGCATTCGGCACGAAGTGCGGCAACGGCACCGCGTCCAGCCGGAACGGTCCCACCTCGTAGCTGCCCGGCAACTCGTGGATGTCGAACACCTCGTCGAGCGTGCCCTCCGGCTCCAGCCCGCCGACCCGGGTCAGCACGCCCGGCGTGCAGTACAACGAAATCCGGTCCGTCAGGCCGCCGAAGTACCGCACCCGGAACAACCCGTTGAGGTCCACACAGTGATCACTGTGCTCGTGCGTGATCACCACCGCGTCCACCGCGCCGTCCGGGCAGTGCTCCAGGAGCCGGGGGAGCGTGCCGAACCCCAGGTCCAGCACCACCCGGTACCCGTCGTACTCCACCAGGAACCCGCTGCACGCCCGGCCCGCCTCGGGCCACGCCCCGCAGCTGCCCAGCACGGTCAGCCGCCGCATCACCGCCCCCGGAACAGGTGCCGCGCGATGATCTCCCGCTGGATCTCCGTCGCACCCTCATAGATCCGCGGCGCCCGCACCTCGCGGTACAGGTGCTCGAGCAGGTGCCCCCGCTCCAACGCCCGCGCCCCATGAACCTGGATCGCCGTGTCCACCGCGAACTGCGCCGTCTCCGTCGCGAACAACTTCGCCATCGCCGACAGATGCCCCGTCCGCCCCGCCCCCGAGTCATACGCCGTCGCCGCATCGTGCACCAGCAGCCGCGCCGCCTGCAGCCGCGCCGCCACCTCCGCCAACTGATGCGACACCGCCTGGAACTCGCTCAACCGCCGCCCGAACGCCACCCGCCCCGCCGCATGCGTCACCGCGGCATCCAGCGCTGCCTGCCCCATCCCCACCGCGAACGCCCCCACACTCGGCCGGAACAGATCCAACGTCCGCATCGCCACCCGCATCCCCCCGTCAACCTCCCCCAACACATGACTCTCCGGCACGAACACCCGGTCAAACCGCAACCGCCCAATCGGATGCGGCGACACCAAGGCGATCCGCTCGCCACTCAACCCCTCCGACGCCCGCGGCACCGCAAACGCCGTAATTCCCTTCGACCCCGCATCCGACGTCCGCGCAAACACGGAGTAAATGTCCGCATCCGGCGCATTAGAGATAAACGTCTTCTCCCCACTCAACCGAAACCCATCACCGTCCCGCTCCGCCCGCAGCGCCAACGACGCCACATCCGACCCAGCTTCCGGCTCCGTCAACGCGAACCCCGCCGCGACCTCCCCCGCAGCCACCCGCGGCACCCACTCCTGAATGACCTCAGTCCGCCCCGCCCGGACAATCGGATACGCCCCCAATCCCTGCACCGCCAACGCCGTCTCCGCCTCGGTGCAATACCGCGCCAACCCCTCCCTCACCAAACAAAGCTCCACCGCCGAAGTCGGCACAAACTCCCCACCACCCCCACGCCGAAACACCCGCCCCAACAACCCCCGCTCCGCCAGCGCCCCCAACAACTTCCGGTTGACGACACCCGGCTCCCCACCCGCCGCCACCCCCCGCAACTCCCGCCCAACCCCCTCCGCCCCCTCTAGCACACCCCACTGCTCTTCC
>NZ_DASYTH010000114.1:0-32235 GCF_036002505.1 Actinophytocola sp.
GTAAAGACGCATTCATCGCACTCCGGGCCCGGACGGGAGCGCATCATGAGCGCCGAAGTCACCTACCGGGAGTCGGTGGCCGAGGGGATCGCCCGGGAGATGCGCCGCGACGACACCGTTGTCTGCCTCGGCGAGGACATCGGTGCCGCGGGCGGAGTCTTCAAAACCACAGCCGGGCTGTTCGAGGAGTTCGGACCGAAACGCGTCTGGGACACGCCGATCTCCGAGCAGGCCATCGTGGGGGCCGCGATGGGTGCGGCGATGACCGGGATGCGGCCGGTCGCCGAGATCATGGTCTCCGACTTCCTGGCCTGCTGCTGGGATTATCTGGCCAACGAGATCCCCAAGGTGCGCTACATGACCGGCGGCCAGGTGACCGTTCCGCTGGTGATCCGCACCGCGAACGGCGGCGGGCTCGGGTTCGGCGCGCAGCACTCGCAGGCCGTGGAGAACTGGGCGCTCACCGTGCCCGGCCTGAAGATCGCCGCGCCGTCCACCCCGGCTGACGTGGTCGGGCTGATGGCTTCGGCCATCCGCAGCGACGACCCGGTCGTCGTGTTCGAGCACAAGGGTTTGTTCGCGTCCAAGGGGGCCGCGGCGCCACCCGGTCATGTCGTGCCGCTCGGCGAGGCGAGCATCGTCCGCGCCGGCAGCGACGTGACCGTGGTGGCGCTCGCCTCGACCGTCCCGACGGCGCTGCGGGCCGCGGAAGTGCTTGCCGCGGACGGGATCGGCGTCGAGGTGGTGGACCTGCGCTGCCTGGTGCCGCTGGACATGAAGACCGTGCTGGCCTCGGTGGAACGCACCTCGCGACTGGTGATCGTGGAGGAGAACCCGTACCAGGGCGGCTGGGGCGGCACGGTGGCGTCGATCGTGGCCGACGAGGGCTTCGAGTTCCTGGACGCGCCGATCCGCCGGGTCGCCAGCGAATGCGTGCCGCTGCCGTTCGCCGACACACTCGAGGACGAGGTCATCCCGACCGTCGACAAGGTGGCCGACGCGGTGCGCCGGCTGGCCGTCTTCTGAACCCACCTGAAGGAGAAAATCGTGAGCATGCTCATCAAAGGCGGTCAGGTGCTCAGCATGGACCGCGAGATCGGCGACCTGCCGAAGGGCGACATCCTGATCGAGGACGGCCAGATCACCGCCGTACAACCGGAGATCAGCGCGGACGCCGAGATCGTCGACGCCACCGGCATGATCGTGATCCCGGGCTTCGTCGATTCCCACCGGCACACCTGGGAGGCGGCGATCCGCAACTGCGCGCCCAACGCCACCCTGGACGACTACTTCGTCGAGGTGCTGGACACGTTCGCGCCGCTGTACCGCGCGGAGGACGTGTACGCCTCCAACCTGGCCGGCTCGCTGGAGTGCCTCAACGCCGGCATCACCACGCTGGTCGACTGGTCGCACATCAACAACACGCCGGAGCACCCGGATGCGGGGATCCGTGCGTTACAGGAGACCGGAATCCGCGCGCAGTACGCCTATGGCAGTGCGAACACCTCGCTGGCCGACTACTGGTTCGACAGCAAGATCGCGATCCCGGGTGACGACGTGCGCCGCGTGCGGGAAACCTACTTCTCCTCGGACAGCGGCCTGCTGACGATGGCCCTGGCCACCCGGGGCACCGGGTTCTGCGTGGAGGACGTCGTCCGTTCCGAGTGGACACTCGCGCGCGACCTCGGCATCCCGATCACCGTGCACGTGGGCATGGGCCGGCTGGCCGGGCGGTTCGGAATGATCAAGCAGCTGCACGAGCTCGGGCTGCTCGGCCCGGACACCACCTACATCCACTGCTGCTACTTCAGCGACGAGGAATGGCAGCTCGTCGCGGACTCCGGCGGGACGATCTCGCTCGCGCCGCAGGTCGAGGTGCAGATGGGCCACGGCTGGCCGCCGGTGATGAAGGCGATCGGGTACGGCCTGCGGCCGAGCCTGTCCATCGACGTGGTGACCACGGTGCCCGGCGACATGTTCACCCAGATGCGCTCCGCATTCGGCACCGAGCGGGCCCGGGTCAACGCCGAGTGCTGGCAGGCCAATGTGGACATTCCGGAGAACATGCTGACCGCGCGGGACATGCTGGAGCTCGCCACGGTCAACGGCGCGCACGTGGCCGGGCTCGAGGACGTCACCGGCTCGCTCACCCCCGGCAAGCGGGCGGACGTGGTGCTGCTGGACGCCACCGCGCTCAACATGGCGCCGATCCACGACCCGGTCGCGGCCGTGGTGCTCAGCGCCGATGTGTCCAATGTGGACACCGTGATCGTGGACGGCGTGGTGCGCAAGCGCGGCGGTAAGCTGCTCGCCGACGTGGCCGCCGCCCGGACGGCGGTCCAGGCGTCCAGGGACTACCTGGTGGATCAGGTGGCGCAGCGGAAGACGACGGCACCCGTCTGATGTCGCGTCATCTGGTGCGCCGGGCCTCCGAGGCCCGGTACGTCGCGGGCGTGCCCGGGTTCCGCCACTGGTCCGTGGTGGATGAGGGCACGCCCGCGGCGGTGCACACCGGCTTCGTGCTGTGCGAGCTGGATCCCGGTGCGGAGATCGCGCCGCGGGCCCAGTCCTTCGAGGAGTCGGTGTACGTCACGGAGGGCACGCTGGTGCTGCGCACGCCCGAGGGCGCGGTGGCACTGACGCCCGGCGACTACGCGCTGCTGCCCGTTGGCTACCCGCACGCCTGGCGCAACGAGGGCGAAGACGTGGCGCGCTGGGCCCGGATGCTCGCGCCGCAGCCCCGCGAGCGGCTCGACGGCGACACGTTCAGCGTGCCGCTTCCGGAAACCGGTCCGGCACAGGCGATCGACGTGCGCGATCCGCGCAACCGGCAGTTCGGCCACATCGAACCGTCCAACATGGACCCGGGCAAGCAGTCCCAGGAGCTCCTGGCGCTGTCGGCCAGCATGCGCACCGCGCTGCTTGTCTACAGTGGAATCACGGTGAAGATGATGGTCGACTCCGACCTCGGCGCGCAGCTGCACACCATGTTCATGGTGCAGTACGAGCCGGCCGGGGTGGCCGGGCCGCACGACCACCCGTTCGAGGAGAGCTACTACTTCCTCGAAGGCGAGGGCGAGGGCACGTTCGACGGGCAGAGCTACCGGCTCACGCCCGGCGACGTCGCGTTCGCCGGAGTCGGCTGCGTGCACGGGTTCCGCAACCTGGGTGACGGTCCGCTGCGCTGGCTGGAAACCCAGGCGCCGGCGCCACCGGGCCGGCACTCCTACCGGTTCGTGCGGGACTGGGACTACCTTCGGGCGGCGGTGGAGCGAGAGGAAGCAACGTGACGTTGCTTTCCCGCGGACAAGGGAGCTGATCATGGAGCCGATCCTGATCGTCGGCGGCACCGCCGGCATCGGCCTGGAGCTTGCCCGGCATTACGCCCGGGCCGGCCGCGAGGTGATCCTCACCGGCCGGGATGCCGGCCGCGCCAAGGAGGTCGCCGGCCAACTCGCCGGTGACGCGCGCGGGCTCGGCTTCGACCTGTCCCGCCCGGAGGAGATCGCGCCGGCGCTGGCCGACGTGAAGTCCGTCGGCTCGCTGGTGCTGGCCGCCATCGAGCGGGACCAGAACGACATCACGGAGTTCGACCTGGAAGCCGCCGAGCACCTGGTGACGCTGAAGCTGGTCGGCTACCCGGCCGTGATCAGCGCGCTGCGCACCCGGCTCACCGCGGACGCCTCCGTGCTGCTGTTCGGCGGCCAGGCCCGGGTGCGGCCGTATCCCGGGTCCACCACCGTGTCCACGATCAACGCAGGCGTGCTCGGCCTGGTCCGCACGCTGGCCGTGGAGCTCGCGCCGGTGCGGGTGAACTCCATCCACCCCGGGATCGTCGGGGACAGCCCGTTCTGGCGGGACAAACCGGCGCAGGTGCTGGACAACGTGCGGGCCGGCACGCTCACCGGGAAGCTGGTCACGATGGCGGACATCGTTGCGGCGTCGGTGTTCCTGCTGGACAACCCGGCGGTCAACGACGTGAACCTGGTGGCCGACGGAGGCTGGCGGTGAGCGGAGGCGAAGCCGCAAGTGTCGACTGGACGCGCGAGCGAGCTTGCGAGCGAGCAAGACTGGGCGGCAGCGCAGGTGCGAGGACGAGCACCGTGGACGACAGTGGCTGAGTCGGAGCGACCGGGGGGCACTGTAGTGGTTGCGATTGTGGGGGCGGGCCGGATGGGGGCGGCCATGGCCGGCAGGCTGCTGCGCGCCGGCGAGTCGGTGACCGTGTACAACCGCACCCGCGAGCGGGCGGAGGCGATCGAAGGCGCGACCGTGGCCGGTACCGCGCGCGATGCCGCGGCCGGCGCCGAGGTCGTGATCGTCTCGCTGGCCGACGACGACGCCGCCCGGGACGCCTACGGCGGGCCGGAGGGTTTGGTGGCGGGGCTGCGCCCGGGCACCGTGGTGCTGGAGACCAGCACGCTGTCCCCGAGTGCGGTCCGCGAGCTGGCGCCGCTGGTCGAGGAGCGCGGCGCGGCGCTGCTGGACGCGCCGGTGTCCGGCAGCGTGCCGCTGGTGGAGCGCGGCGAGCTCACGTTCATGGTCGGCGGGGACGCCCCCGCGCTCGAGGCGGTCCGGCCGGTGCTGGACATCCTCGGCAAGCGGGTGTTCCACCTGGGCGGGCACGGCGCCGGCGCGACCATGAAGCTGGCCGTCAACTCCGCGCTGCACGGGCTCAACCAGGCCATCGCCGAGGCGCTGGTGCTGGCCGAGAAGGCCGGCATCGAGCGGTCCGCGGCCTACGAGGTGTTCGCCTCCAGCGCCCTGGCCGCCCCGTTCGTGCTCTACAAGCGGGCCGCCTACGAGCGCCCGGACGAGACGCCGGCCGCGTTCACCCTCGGCCTGGTGGCCAAGGACCTGGCGCTGGCCGCCGGGCTCGCCGCCGAGGCGGACACACCCATGCCGCAGCTCACGGTGAACCGCAACGTGGTCGCGGCCGCACTGGACGCCGGGCTGGCCGAGGCGGACATGAGCGCCCTCGCGGTGCTGCTCCGGGACTACAGCTGACGTCCGAAATTTCCGGAAACCGCTTGCCTCCCGGGGCCACACCCCGGCCCGGCCGTGACCCCCTTGTGACCATTGGAGTCAGGTATTGATCCGCCGCTTGGCGCGGTTATAGTGTGAGGCCAATCACCGAAAACTACCGATCCAAGCTCCGAAAGTTTGCGGCGAAGGGACAGCAATGACTGCTTACACCCCGATGCCCCGCCGGGCATTCCTCGGCGCCCTCGGTGCCGGTGCGACCATGCTCGGGCTCGGGGCCTGCAGCAGTGGCAGTAGCGGCTCGGGCGATCCCAACGCGGCCCAGACCATCGAGTGGTGGCACATCGCGAACACGCCGCCGATGCTCCCGGTCTGGCAGCAACTGGCCGACGCCTACACGGCGGCTCACCCCAACGTGAAGTTCAACATCACGCCGATCGAGAACGAGGCCTTCAAGGCCAAGATGACCACCGAGACGCAGTCCGGGCACGCCCCGCACCTGTTCCACACCTGGGGCGGCGGCGTGCTCAAGCAGCAGGTCGACGCCGGGCTGGTCAAGGACATCACCGGCGACGTCGCCGGCACGGTCAGCGGGATCTCGCCGGCCGCGATGGACGCCTACCTGATCGACGGCAAGACCTACGCCCTGCCGAACGACATCGGCATGGTCGGCTTCTGGTACAACAAGGCGCTGTTCAGCAAGGCCGGCATCAGCAAGCCGCCGGCCACCTGGGCGGAGCTGCTCGACGACGTCCGCAAGCTCAAGGGCGCCGGCGTGGTCCCGATCGCCATCGCCGGCCAGGCCAAGTGGCCGGAGATGTACTACTGGACCTACCTCGCGATGCGCATGGTCGGCACCGACGGGCTCAAGAAGGCCTTCACCGACAAGAAGTTCGACAGCCCCGAGTTGATCCAGGCGGGCAAGCACCTCAAGGAGCTGGCCGACCTGCAGCCGTTCCAGAACGGCTTCCTGGCCGCGCCCTACGACCAGCCCACCGGGCAGGCCGCGACGATGGGCAACGCGCAGGCCGCCATGGAGCTGATGGGCCAGTGGGCGCCGTCGGTGGAGAAGGAGCAGTCCGGCAAGGGCATCGGCGCCGACCTCGACTTCTTCCCGTTCCCCGCGGTGGACGGCGGCAAGGGCAAGGCGACCGACATGATGGGCGGCGGCGGCGGGTTCGCCGTCGGCAAGGACGCCCCGCCGGCCACCGTCGACTTCCTCAAGTTCCTGCTGCAGCCCGAAAACATCAAGAAGGGCATCGCGACCGGCGCGATCCTGCCGGTGGTCAAGGGCACCGATGACGCGGTCTCGGACGCCGACGCGAAGAAGGTCGTCGCCCAGGTCGAGAAGTCGACGTCGTTCCACCTCTACCCGGACCAGGCCTGGCCGCCGTCGGTGGGGCAGGCCCTCAACGACAGTGTGTCCCAGCTCGTCGCCGGCGCGATGACCCCGGAGGCGGTCGCCAAGGCGCTCACGGAAGCCGCGCAGAACGCCTAGCCGGCGGGCGACACTCCTCCCATGACACGTTCCGCTCTCGAAGCCGAGACCCGGGCGGCCACGGCGCGGCCGCCCGGGGTCGCGGGGCCGTCCGCCGCGCCGAAGCGTAGTCAGCGACGCTCCGGCCGGTGGACGGCTGTCGCCCTGTTCCTGCTGCCGGCCCTGGTCCTGTTCACGCTGCTGGTGCTGGCGCCCATCGTGGTCGCCGGCTACACCAGCGTGTTCAAGTGGAACGGGTTCGGCGGCCTGCCGACGAACTTCATCGGCCTGGACAACTTCGAGCGGATGCTCAAGGACAAGGTGTTCCTGGGCGACCTGAAGAACGGGCTGATCCTGATCATCCTGTCGATGGTGGTCCAGCTTCCGCTGGCGCTGGGCATCGCCCTGCTGCTCAACCAGAGGTTCCGCGGCCGGGCGGTGTTCCGGCTGCTGTTCTTCGCCCCGTACGTGCTGAGCGAGGTCATCGCCGGCGTGCTGTTCACCATGATCTTCAGCGGCAGCCGGGGGCTGGGCGGCAAGATCGCCGACTTCCTCGGGCTCGGCGGGGCCGGCCTGCTGGGCGACCCGAAGATCGTGCTGTACACGCTGTTCTTCGTGATCACCTGGAAGTACTTCGGCTTCCACATGATCCTCTATCTGGCCGGGCGGCAGAACATCCCGAACGAGCTGATCGAGTCGGCGATGATCGACGGCGCCTCGCCGTGGCAGACCTTCCGGCACGTCACCCTGCCGCTGCTCGGCCCCACCATCCGGATCAGTGTTTTCCTGTCGGTCATCGGCACGATCCAGCTGTTCGACATGGTGTGGGTGTTCACCAAGGGCGGGCCGATCCACGCCTCGGAGACCATGGCGGTCACCATGTTCGACTACGGCTTCCGCCGCGCCGAGGTCGGCTACGCCACCGCGATCAGCGTGGCCATGTTCGTGATCAGCTTCGTCTTCGCGATCGCCTACCAGCGCTTCGTGATGCGCCGGGACCTCGAGGGAGCCGTCACCGGAATGCGAGACCAGCGATGACGACCGAGACGCTACCCCGAGCCGAACAGCGGGCGGCACCGCGGAAGCCGGCCCCACCCGGCCCGGTCAAGCCGAGCGGCCGGCTCGGCGCGCTGCGGACGGTCGTGCTGTACGCGATCGCCATCGTGGTCGGCCTGTTCATCTTCATCCCGATCGTTTACGGAATCCTCGCCGGCTTCAAGGACAACGGTCAGCTGTCCCGGAACCCGATCGGCCTGCCGAATCCCTGGGTTCCCGGCAACTACGCCGGAATTCTGGGCTCCGTGGACTTCTGGCGTCCACTGTGGAACACCACGTTCATCGCGATCGGCACGGTGCTGCTCACGGTCGGCGTGGCCGCGATGGCCGCGTTCGTGTTCGCCCGGTTCGCCTTCCGCGGCCGGGAGCTCTGGTTCGTGATCTTCACGGTCGGCCTGCTGTTCCCGTTCCAGGTGGCGATCCTGCCGCTGTTCATCACGCTGCGGCAGCTCGACCTGCTGAACAACCCGCTGGGCGTGATCCTCCCCCAGGCGGCCTTCGGGCTGCCCGTGACGATCATCATTCTTCGTGGCTTCTTCCGGAGCATCCCGGCCGAGATGGAGGAAGCCGCGACGCTGGACGGCTGCGGCCCGTTCGGGTTCTTCTGGCGCATCCTGCTGCCGATGGCGCGGCCGGCGCTGGCCACCGTCTCCGTGCTGGCGCTGGTGACCAGCTGGAACAACTTCTTCCTGCCCCTGGTCGTGTTCGGCGACCGCAGCCTGTGGACCATCCCGGTCGCGGTGTCCCAGTTCAGCACCGAGCACAGCACCGACACCGCGAAGGTCATGGCCTATGTGGTCCTCGCCATGGTCCCGGCCCTCGGCATCTACGCGTTCGCCGAGCGCCACCTGGTCGGCGGCCTGACCTCCGGCGCCACAAAGGGCTGAGGCCCGAAGAACACCCGGTGCCAGATCTCCAGGCACAGCAGCGTCCAGATCCGGATCTCCTCGTTGGCCCGGCCCGACTCGTGGCTGTGCAGCAGGCGGCGGACCGCTCCGGGGTGCATCACCTGGCTGGTGAACGACGACGCGCCGAGCAGCAGGTCGTGGGCGAACTCCTTGAGGCTGCCGCGAAACCACTCGTCCAGCGGCACCCGGAAACCGACCTTGCGGCGCTCCACCACGTCGTGCGGCAGGTAGCGGTGGGCCACCTGCTTGACCACCCACTTGGTGTGGCCCGACCGGACCTTGTAGCCGGACGGGATGGCATAGGCTGCGTCGACCACATCCCAGTCCAGGAACGGCGGCCGGGACTCGACCGAGGCCGCCATGGACATCCGGTCTCCGCGCTCCAGCAGGTTGTCGGACAGCCAACTTCCGGTGTCCAGGTAGGACAGCCGGCGGATCGCATCGCCGTCCACTGTGGACAGTTGGGCGGCCCGCCCGGCCCGGTGCGAGGCCAGCCCCAGCAACTCCGCCCGCTCCCGGCTGGTGAACGGCGCGAACCAGCCGGCCATCCGCTCGCCCGGTGTGGCCTCCTCCAGCGCCCGCAGCGCCACCCGGGCCCGGGCCAGGGCCGGCGGCAACCGGTCCGACACCAGGCGCAGCAGCCAGCCCGGCACCGGCACGTCGTTCAGCCAGGCCAGCCGGTACTTGGGATAGCCGCCGAAGAGCTCGTCGCTGCCCTCGCCGGACAGCATCACCTTGACGTGCTGGCGGGCCTGGGTGGCCAGCCGGAACACCGCCACGTCCGCCGGCTCGGAGATCGGCGCGTCCCGGTGCCAGGTGAGCGGCCCCCACAATTCGTGGAAGTCGTTGGGAGACACCCGAACCTCGTGGTGGTCGGTGCCGAGCAGCCCGCTCACCCGGCGCGCCCACGGGGTCTCGTCGTGCCTGGTGTCGCCGTCGAACGCCGCGGACACGGTCAGCACCGGGTCGCTGGTCAGCCGGCTGGCGATGGCGGTCACCAGGCTGGAGTCCACCCCGCCGGACAGGTACGCGCCCACCGGCACGTCGGCCACCAGGCAACGGTCCACCGCCGCGCGCAGTGCACTGTCCACTGTGGAAATTGCGGTGTCGGCGCTCATCCGCACCGTGGTGTCCGCCGCCGGCCGGGTCCAGTACGCCGAGAGCCGCTGGACGCCGTCCGAACCGACGCGCAGCAGCCGGCCCGGCTCCAGTTTGCGCACCCCGGCGAAGAACGTGAACGGCGCGGGCACCGCCCGGCCGGCGAGATAGGCGTCCAGGCTGTGCGTGTCGGCCACGGCGGCCTCGGGCGCCGCCGCCAGAATCGCCTTGATCTCCGAGGCGAACACGAACTTCTCCGCGTCGGCGTAGTAGTACAGCGGCAGAATGCCCAACCGGTCCCGGAACAACCACAGCGCCGCGTCGTCGTGGTCGTAGAGGGCGTAGGCGAACTGACCGCGCAGCCGGCTCACCCCGTGCGGGCCGGCTTTCCGGAACAGTGCCAGCAGCACCTCGGTGTCCCCGTTGCTGCGGAACGGGTATTCGAGCTCCTGGCGCAGCTGCCGGTAGTTGAGGATCTCGCCGTTGAAACAGGTTCGCAGCCGGCCGTCCGGAGAGCTCATCGGCTGCTCCGACCCGGCCGGGTCAATGATCGACAACCGGCGGTGGGCGAACCCGACCGGGCCGTCCCACCAGGTGCCCGCGCCGTCCGGGCCACGGTGCCGCAACCGCTCCCCCATGGCGTTCAACCGGGTCACATCGACCGGCGTGCCGTCGAAGCGGAGAATTCCCGCGATTCCACACATGTGCGCGTCCTTCACATCTCCCCGGACGGATGGGTCGTTCGACGGACGGCAAGCGTTTCGTAGCGCTCCGCGGCCTCGGGCCGATACACGTCGAGTGTTGACCGACGCGGCGCGGGCCACGGTGATCGTCCCCGCGCACAACGAATCGGCCGTCATCGAGCGCTGCCTGGCCACGCTGCTCGCCGGCGCCCTGCCCGGCGAGTTCCAGGTGGTCGTCGTGTCCAATGGCTCGCACGACGCCACCGCCGCCCTGGCCCGCTCGTTCACCAGCCACCCCGTCGAGGTGGTCGAGCTCCCGGCCCCCTCCAAGATCGCCGCTCTCCGGGCCGGCCTGGCCCGCGCCCGCACCGGCGTCCGCGTGGTCGTCGACGCGGACGTCCTGCTCGGCACCTCCGCCCTCCGCGAGCTCGTCTCCGCGCTGGCCGCCGCCGAGCCCAACCCCCGCGCCGGCTCCCCCCAACTAGCCGTCGACACCTTCGCGTCGTCCCCGCTGGTCCGCGCCTACTACCGGACCTGGACCCGCCTCCCCTACGTCCGCACCGGCATGATCGGCTCCGGCGTCTTCGCGGTAAACCTCGCCGGCGCGTCCCGCCTCAGCACCCTCCCCGACATCCTCAACGACGACGAATGGGTCCGCCGCTCCTTCCCCCCACCCGAACGCATCACCACCCTCGCCACCTTCACCATGACCGCCCCCCGCACCCTTCGCGCCCTCATCTCCCGCAACGCCCGCGCCCACCTGGGAAACCGCGAGCTAAATTCAAAAAACCCAGGCAATGGCAACACAATTGGCGACCTGATCAAGGCCGTCCGCTCCCGCGAGGTCACCCCCACCGACGCCCTCGCCTACTTCGCCGTGGTCGCCCTGTCCCGCACCCTCGCCCGCTGGCGCCTGGCCACCGGCCGCGCCCGCCAATGGTCCACCGACCACACCTCGCGCACCTGACGCCGCCGCCGAAGGCACGCTGAACAATCCGGCAGCGCCCGGCCCGCCAAACGTCGCGGGTAAGCCCACAATCAGTGCGCCGAGCCTGCGAGGCGGTGGCGTGACCGAGGTCGAGGCGGAGCTGGCTCGCGTGATGCGGGAGCACGCGGGCCGGTTGGCCGCGGCGCTGGTGTCGCTGTTGGGAGATTTCGCGGCGGCGGAGGACCTTGTCTCCGAGGCGGTGCTGACCGCGCTCAAGCGGTGGCCGGAGGAGGGGATTCCGGAGCGGCCGCGGGCGTGGTTGTTCGCGGTGGCGCGGAATCGTGGGTTGGACGTGTTGCGGCGGGAGGCGCGGTACCGGGAGAAGCTGGCGCTGTTGCGGTGGCCGGGGGACAGCGAGCCGGATGACCGGTTGCGGCTGATCTTTACCTGCTGCCATCCGGCGTTGCCGCGGGCGGCGCAGATCGCGTTGACGCTGCGGGTGGTGTGCGGGTTGACGACGGCGCAGATCGGGAGCGCGTTCCTGGTGCCGGAGAGCACGGTGGCGCAGCGGATCACCCGGGCGAAGCGGAAGATCACCGAGGCGGGGATTCCGTACCGGGTGCCGGACGCCGACGAGCTCGGCACCAGGCTGACCGAGGTGCTGGCGGTGATCTACCTGCTGTGCAACGAGGGGTACCTGGCCAGCGGCGGGGACGCGGCGCAGCGGCGGGACCTGGTCGACGACGCCGAGTGGCTGGCGGCGCTGCTGCACGGGTTGATGCCCACCGAGCCCGAGGTGGCCGGGTTGCTGGCGCTCATCCGGCTGCACCGGGCGCGGGCCGCGGCGCGGTTCGACGAGCACGGCAACCTGGTGCTGCTCAAGGATCAGGACCGGACGCGGTGGGATCACGGTGCGATCGCCGACGCCACGAGGCTGCTGGCGCGGGCGGCGCGGCACCGGAAGCCCGGGCCGTACCAGCTGCAGGCGGCGATCGTGGCCTGCCACGCCGAGGCGAAGACCTGGGCGGACACCGACTGGCCGCAGATCCTGGTGCTGTACGGGTTGCTGCTGGCGCACGCGCCGTCCCCGGTGACCCGGCTGCACCGGGCCATCGCGCTGCGCCACGTGGCCGGGCCGGCAGCCGCCCTCGACGAGCTGTCCACTATGGACACAGAGTTGGCCAGGTACCACCTCTACCACGCCACCCGCGCGGAGCTGCTGCGCGAGCTGGGCCGGCGCGAGGAGGCCCGCGCGGCGGACCGGCGGGCGTTGGAGCTCACCGCGAATCCGGCCGCGCAGGCCCTGCTCGAGCAACGCATCCTGGCCTGATCACATCGCTCGTGCGATCACGCTCAGTTGGCAAGCTCCTCGATCCGCCGCAGCACCGCGGCCCGGGACTCCTCCGCGGAGTAGGCCTGATCCTGCAGCCGGTTGAGAGTGGCCCGATAGCGCGCGATGTCATCGGGATCGTCGTGGTAGGTGCCGCGGATGCGGTCCTCGGTGTAGGCGACGCCCGGGTCGTTGGCCAGCATCGCCGGGAACGACAGCAGCACGAACGTTCCGGAGATCCCGGCGTGCATGCCGGCGGCGAACGGGAGCATGCGCACCGTGACGTTGGGGCGCTCGGCCAGCTTGAGCAGGTGGGTGAGCTGCTCAGCCAGCACGATGTCGTTGCCGGCCGGGCGGTGCAGCACCGACTCGTCGAGCACGGTCGTCACGGTGGGCGGGTCGGGATGCCGGGTGAGCACGTCCTGCCGGGCCATGGTCAGCTCCACCCGCTGGTTGACCACGTCGCCGGACACGTCCGGCTCGGCGGTGCGGACCACGTGCTCGGCGTAGCCGGGTGTCTGAAACAGCGCGGGAATGACCAGCGCGTCATAACTGTCGATCTTTTCCGCGATCGATTCGAGGCCCAGGTACAGGTCGAACCAGGACGGCGCGGCACCGGCGAACGGCGCCCACCAGTCCCGGCCCGTCCGGGCCGCGTCCAGCAGTTCGACAAAGGCCGGAATGCGGCCCTCGGCGCCGTAGTGCCGGAGCAAAAGCTCCAGCTCAGGCACTTTGGGGAGGTTCCTGGCCACCTCGAGATGGGTGATATGGCTCGTCGCGCAGCCGGCCCGCCTGGCGACCTCGTCGCGCTTGAACCCGGCGGATTCCCTCAGCCTGCGGAGTTCGATTGCCACATAACGTTTGAGCACGGTCGGGCTTGGTGCGACCACCGAGAGGTCCGTCCTTCCTGTTCGCCCCGACACCACCCCAAGCACACCACCTAATCACCTAATTGTGATGTGCGGCCGTTCCGTTACACCGTGTCACAGCGTAACCTCTTACCTTGTAACGCGTTACGACGTACCGACGTAGTCGTAGACCAAACGACCACCATAGTCCACTGGCAAGGTCCGGTGCACGCACCAGATCACAAGTTGATCGCTGATATCGACTGACCTGACGCCGAGCGCCACCAGCCCGGCGGCGAGCCAACGCGTTGCTCCCATCCCCTACCTGGGTCGCCGCCGCATACCCACACAACAGAAGCTCCGCTACTACGTGCGTCGTCACCGTGGCCGGCCAGCGAGTAGAGCTGGAGGCTGACGTGAGCCAAAACCCTGCCGCTCTGCCCACTAGCCGATCCACGGCAGCAGCTCAGCGGCCCGTCGACGGGTCGAGACTCGCCCTGTCGTTCGCGGTCCTGGTGGCCGTGCCGCTGCTCGCCCTGAACCTACGACCCGCGGTGACGAGCTTGGGCTCGCTGCTGCCGGACATCCAGTCACACACCGGAATGTCCGCCACCCTCGCCTCGGCGGTGGTGGCCGCACCGGTCTGGTGCTTCGCCGCCGGCGGGGTGCTGGCCTGGGCGTTACGCGTGCGGCTGGGCACCTCGCGGGCGGTCACCTGCGCGCTCGCCGTGCTGGCCGTCTCACTCGCCGCCCGGGTGGTGACCGGCCCGTTCCTGCTGCTGGCCGGCACGATCACAGCCTGCCTGGCGATCGCCGTGCTGGGCACCCTCCTCCCGGTGATCGTGCACAACGCCCCGGCGCGCGAGTGGGCCACGCTGACCGGCTGGTATGTGGCGGCGCTGGGCAGCGGCAGCGCGGTCGGGGCGCTGATCACCCCGCAGATCACCGGGCACACCTCGTGGCAGGTCGGGGCGAGCAGCTGGGCCCTGCTGGCCGGGGCCGGGTGGCTGGTCTGGCGGGTGGCCGCGCGGCGGATCTCGGACAAGCCGGTCGAGGAAGCCCGGCAGACCAGCCCGCTGACCCTCACCCCGGCCGGGACCGCCTGGTCCCTGACCATCCACTTCGGACTCACCTCGGGCGTCACGTTCAGCATCATGGGGTGGCTGCCGAGCATCCTGCTGACCCGGGCCCACGTGCCGCCGACGCACGTCGGGTGGTTGTTCACCATCGCCATGGCCCTGGGGGTTCCGGTGGCCCTGGTGGTGCCACGGTGGGCGCGCCGCGCCAAGCGACAGTCGGGCCTCGCTGTTGCGCTGGCCGCGCCCACCGTGGCGGGAGTGGCCGGGCTGCTGTTCGCGCCCACGCTCGCCCCGGTGCTCTGGGCCGTCGGGCTCGGCCTGGGCATGCCGGCGGTCGGCCTCGGGTTGACGGTGATCTCGTTGCGCGCCTGCCCGGCCACCGACACCGCGGCCGCGCTCTCGTCCATGGTGCAGGGATTCGGCTACGCGCTCGCCGGCGTCACCGCACTGGGCACCGGCCTGCTGCACAGCGCCACCCACTCCTGGGAGTGGCCGCTGGCCATCCTGCTGATCGTCCTCTGTGGACAGATCGGCACCGGCATCCACGCCGGCCGGGCCGTGGTCATCCACTCTCCGCCGCGAATTCCGGCCCAGCGCCGCAGCCCGGAGAGCACCGGCACCCGCCGCGGCCGTGGCCCGCGCGTGCAGGCCCACAACCCCGGCGCGATGACGATGACGAAGCACCCGAACTCCGGCGTGATGACGAAGTACCAGATCCCCCGCAACCAGATGGTGAGCGCCAAGATCTGGCTGCGGTAGCTCGCTTCACCCGTGGCCGGCGAACCCGAGGGCCTCGCGGGCGAGCGTCGGCCACGGGTGCGCGGACGCGGGATCGTGGCTGAGCCACTGTGCCCATGGCGCTCGCTCCGCTCGCGCGGTGATCGGCCGGTTTGTGCACCGACAGTCCCGCGAGGACCCGTGTCCCGATTAATCGTGCCGAGATATCCACTCATGTCGAAGGGTTGATTCCGGCCAATCTCGGCGAGGGTTAAAGAAGACAAATCAATGCTGCCCGGGCTGTCCGGTGGGCGAACACGGGTAGCGTGTCATGCGTGCATCGCCAGGAATGGCATCGGGACACGTTGCTCGGACACCTGCCCGCTCGGGTTCATGGTGAATTGCTCAACCTCGGGACGCCGGTGACGTACCGGCCGCGGCATCCGATGGTGCGGCAGGGAGAGGACGGGCGGCACGCATTGTTGCTGCTGGCCGGTGCGGCGAAGGTGGTGGTGCACACCGAGCTCGGCCGCGACGTGCTGGTCGCGTTCCGGTCGGCCGGGGACCTGGTGGGCGAGATGGCGGTGCTGGAGGACCGGCCGCGGTCGGCCAGCGTGATCGCGATGGGGCCGGTGCGCGCCCGGTTGATCCACGGGCAGGAGCTCACCGATCTGATGCGCCGCAATGGCGAGATCTGCCTGGCGATCGCGTGGATGGTGAGCGCGCGGCTGCGCTGGGCGGACCGGCGGCGGGTCGAGTTCGTGGCGCTGGAGGCGCCGTTGCGGATCGGCCGGGTGCTGGTCGACATCGTGTCCCGGTACGGCCGGGCGACGGTGGACGGGTGGGATCTCGGCATGTCGTTCAGCCAGACCGAGATCGCCTCGCTCGCCGGGGTCGCGCTCGGCACGGTGGAGAAGGCGCTGCAGACCATGCAGAGAGAGGGCCTGCTGCGCCGCTACTACCGGCGCATCGTGATCACCGATCTGGCCCGGTTGCAGAAGTTCAGCGGGGTGGAGCCGGACACCCCGTACTGATCCGGGGTTGCTCGTGCAGAAAAGCCGGAGAGTATGCGCGTGGCCGCAGAACGTGCGAGCGACGCCGCGCTGATCCGCCGGTTCCGGGCGAACTCCAGCGGGCACTCGCCGCGCTGGTGGCGGCCGGGTCTGAGCGGCGGGAGCGCCCGGACCTGGCCGCCTGCTCGCCCGGACGTCGCGGCCCCGCACGAGGACACGTTCCACCGGCTCCACCCGTGCCACCGCTTCCGCCGACCCCGCCGCAGGCCGGGGAACCAACACTGCCCGACAACCCCGGTACCGGCGGCGGAGCAGACACCGGTGGGGGCGACACCGGTGGCGGTGTGAACGGTGGTGGAGAAGGGGGTGGCGGCCAGGATGAACCGCCACCCCCGCTGCCACCCCGCTGAGGCTCGATGTTCACGCGGGCGGCCTGCTACGACCCCGCCGGCATCCCGCTCGCCGTGGCGGTCCGGCGCAGGCCGTAGCCGAACAGGCCGCCGGTCGCGGTGCCGGCGACCAGCAGATCCGCTCCGGGCAGGGCAAGGCAGGTGGCCACCGCCGGCAGCCCGGCGTACACCACGCCGTCCGGGCTCCACACCCGCACGGTCCGGTCGGCCGCCGCGGTGATCACATGGTGGCCGTCGAACGCCACCGCCGTGACCGGTCCACTGTGGCCTTCCAGGGTTCGCTCGGGCTCACCGGTGCGCAGATCCCAGACCGCCGCGGTGCCGTCGTCGGACACGGTCACCGCCCGCGGGCCGGCCACGGCCACCCCGGTGACCGCGCCCTCGTGCCCGGCGAGCAGGTGCACCCGCTCGCCGGTCAGCGCGTCCCACACCCTGGCGGTCCCGTCCCGGGACGTGGTGACGAACCCGGCGCCGTCCGCGGTCACCGCGACCGCGGTCAGCTCACCGCGGTGCTCCGCGCAGATGTGCTCGAGCTTCCCGCCGGCCAGGCTCCAGATCCGGGCGGTGCCGTCGGCGGACCCGGTGATCACCTTGTCGGGTAAGGAGACCACAGCGCCGACCCGGTCCTCGTGCCCACGCAGGGTGTGCCGGAGCCGACCGGTGCCGGCGTCCCAGATCCGCGCCGTGCGATCCCAGGATGCCGTGACCGCAACGGATCCGTCCGGGGCCATGGCCACCGAGGCGACGTGGTCGTCATGCCCGGCCAGTGCGGACGAGCGTCGCCCGCCGGCCAGCTCCCACAGGCTCGCCGTGCCGTCCCAGGACCCGGTGACCACCGAGTCACCCGCCACCGCGGCGGCCGTGACCCGGTCCCGATGACCATCCAAAGTAGACAGCAAGGCACCCGTGGCGTCCCAGACCCGGGCGGTTCCGTCGTCGGAGGCGGTGACCAGCCGGCCGCCCGCGCACGGCAGCACGGCGTTGATCTTGTCGTGATGCCCGCCGGCCGCGTGCGGCGGACCGCCCGCGGTCAGGTCCCACACCCGCGCGGTGCCGTCGTGCGAGGCGGTCACCACCCGCCGGGCGCCGGGTGTGATCGCCACCGCGGCGATCCGGTCGTGATGCCCGGCCAGGGTCAGCGTGGCGGTGCCGGTGCCGAGATCCCAGGCCACGGCGGTGCTCCCGGCCGCCACGACCGCCCGGGTTCCCCTGGCGCTCAACGCGACCGCGGTGGGCGCGGCGCCGGAGGCGAGCGTGTGCAGCAGCCGTCCCGCGCACGGGTCCCAGATCTGCGTGCCGTCCTCACCGGACGCGCTGAGGAACACCTTCCCGGCCGGGCCGACGCCCAGGCCCAGCACCCGGTTGCCCGGCGTGGCCAGGGTTTCCAGTGGACGGCCGGTGCTCAGGCTCCAGATCCGCACGGTGCCGTCGCCGCTGGCGGTGACCGCCCGGCCGTCCGGCGTCAGCACCAGGTGCTCGATCCGGCCCTGATGCCCGCGCAGCACCCGGCGGAGCATTCCGGTGTGGACACTCCACAGCTGCACGGTGCGGTCCCAGGACGCGGTGACGGCGTGGCTTCCGGTGGCGGTGACCGCCGCCGCGGTGAGCGTGTTGTTGGCCACCGCGCCCTCGTGGACGAGCCGGCCGGTCTCCAGGTCCCAGACCCGGGCGATGCCGTCCTCGGCGCCGGTGACCACCCGGCTGCCGTCCGGCGACACGGCGAGGCAGGTGACCGGCGACTCGTGCCCGGCGAGCGTGTGGATGGGCCGGCCGGTGTCCAGGTCCCAGACCCGGGCGGTGGCGTCCTCCCCCGCGGTCACCGCGCGCATCCCGTCCGGGGTCACCACCACCGCGGTGACCGCCGCCTGGTGCCCGGTGAGCGTGTGCGTGAGCTGCGGTGAGACGGCCGCGCGGGCCCATCGCAGACCCAGGTGCGCCAGGCCGGCCCGCTCGAGATGTCCACCGAGGACGGACGCGAGCCCGGTGGCGCCGGTGCTGATGGCGTCGTGGTGCAGTTGCTGGCCGAACAGCCCGGGGAACCGCGCCGGGTCCCAGTCCCGCAGGTGGTGGGCCTGGCGCAGCAGCACCCGGTCCAGATCGCGGACGTCGGCGGCCCGCTCGGGCAGCGCGGCCAGCGCGTACATCAGGTCGGCGTGCAGGCCGTCCACCCCCGCCAGGGCCGCCTTCGCCTGCAGGAAGCCGGGATCCTCGATCAGCGCGTCGAGCCGGCGCCGGGCCTCGAAGACCTGCCGCGGGTTCTCCGCGGCCGCCACGGCCAGGGCGAGATGCGCCACGACGTGCTGGACCGCGTAGGTCTCCGGGCAGGCGTCCCAGGTGCCGGACCAGGTGTCCTGGATGCCGGCGGCGAGGCCGGCGTGCAGGGACGCGGCCGAGCGCAGCGGCAGCGTGTTCTCGGCCGGATCGAGCAGGAACTCCGCGAGCGCGCGGTGCGCCAGCCGGTACGGCACGTCCGGCGGCGACCCGGTCTCGTGCGCGGTCAGCGGCAGCAGCCGGCCCTGCGCGGCCCGGACCTGGTGCCGCTCCAGCCCGAGCAGCGCGCCGACCTCGGTCTCCCGCAACGGGGTCCGGGCCACGGCGAGCAGGCCGAGCACGTCGAGCAGCTCGCGGTCGCGGGCGTCGACCAGGCGCCACAACCGTTTCCGGTAGATGTCGGCCAGCGTTCGGGGCAGCGCCGGGATCTCCGGACCGAGCTCGGCGAGCGTCTCGACGGCCAGCAGGAAGTTGCCGCGCACGTGCCCGGCCACCCGCTCGGCGAGCCCGGGGTCGCCGGGCAGGTGCTCGGCCACGTACTCGGCGACGTCCTCGGCGCCGACCGCGTCCAGGTTGAGCTGCTCCACACCGTCGAGCGCGATGCGGACCTCGTGCTCGGGCCGCGCGGTGACCAGAATGCGGACCCCCTCCGGCAGCGCCGCTCCGGTCAGCCCGGCCAGCAGCCCGAGAATGCGGTTGCGGCCGTCGGCGTCGCGCGCCTCGTCGATTCCGTCGACGATGAGCAGAACGGGCGGCAGCCGCCCGCCGGCGGCGAGCCGTTCCAGCGGCCGGGCAATGGTGCGCAGAAATGCGTCGGCGGGCGCCTGATCACCGATCGTGAAACGGGCGCGGCCAAACGTGGGCCCGCCCGCGCCGGCCAGTTCTTCGGCAAATCCCGGAACCGCCCGGCCCAGACCGCCGGCCCAACTGCCGAGCAGCCCGCCCACCGCGATCGTGCCGGCGTTGTCCGCCGAACAGTAATGTTCGGCGCAGGCAAACCGCCGCCACTCCGGCCGCCGCGCGGTGGCGAGCCACGTGGCGACTTGCCGCGCCAGCACGGACTTGCCGGTCCCCATGCTCCCGGTCACGAACAGAATTCGGTTTTCCCGAGCGAGCCACGCGCTGATTCTGGCCAGCGCGGCTCGCCGTGGCACCATCCCCACCTCGCCCACACCGAGAGGTTAGTGCCGAAATCCGGCCAGGGACATATTGGCAAGCACCTGACATTTTACCAGGTGGACAGCGCCGCACCGGACAGCGATCATTGTCCGCTTGGAACCCCGGCCATTCCCATTCACAGTTGAATATGCTTGGCGGGTCTTTCGGCGCCTCGAATCTGGGGCGTCGAGGCATGCCCTGAAGGCGGCCATCAGGGCACTCAACGTCAGTCAGTGCCAGGAACTGACAGGTGGGGCCGGTGGGGTATCGGCCGGCGTCCTGTAGGACGCCTTCAGGACGTTCAATGACAGGAAGGGCCCCTTCAGGACATCAGGTCACCGAGGCATGCCATCTCCGCCCGAGCTGGGAGCGCTCCCCCATTCGGCCGTTGACAAGCGGCCTAGTGCTCGCAACCATCGTGGGGCTGGTTCTGGGAGCGCTCCCAGATGAGCCTCGTTGGTGCGGCGAAAGGACCCTGCCGTGAACCGATCCGCAGTGCGCGTCCTCGTGCTGACCGCCGTCACCGCCCTGTCCGGCGCCGGCGCTGTCGGCGTCGGGCAGGCCGAGGGCCCGGAGTTGATCCACAACGGTACGTTTGACAACGGCACCGCGCCCTGGTGGTGGACCGCCAGCGCACCGGCCAGCGTCGTGGACGGCAAGTTCTGCGCGCAGGTGGCCGGCGGCACGGTGAACCCCTGGGACGCCATCGTCGGCCACAACGACATCACGCTGCAGAACGGCGAGTCCTACGCGCTGTCCTTCGACGCCTCGTCCTCCGTTCCGGTGGGCGTGCTGGCCAAGGTGCAGCAGCAAACCGACCCGTTCACCGAACGGCTGTCCCGGCCGACCACCCTCGGCCCGGCCATGCAGCACTTCTCCTACACGTTCACGTCCAGTGTGGACAGTGCGATCGAGCAGGTGGCGTTCCAGATCGGCGGCAGCACCACGCCCTGGACCCTGTGCCTGGACAACGTCTCGCTGACCGGTGGCGCGCCGCCGCCGGTGTACGTGCCGGACACCGGCCCGCGGGTGCGGGTCAACCAGGTCGGCTACCTGGCGAAGGGTCCGAAGAACGCCACCCTGGTCACCGCCGCCACCGGCCCGTTGCCCTGGCAGCTCACGAACAGCGCCGGCACCATGGTGGCCAGCGGCAGCAGCACGCCTCGCGGCGTGGACGCGGCCTCCAACCAGAACGTGCAGAGCATCGACTTCACCGGCGTCACCGCGGCCGGCTCCGGCTACACCCTGACCGCGGACGGCGAGACCAGCTACCCGTTCGCCATCGGCGACGTGTACTCCCAGTTGCGCTCGGACTCCCTGCAGTTCTTCTACATCCAGCGCAGCGGCATCGCGATCGACGGCTCGCTGGTGGGCCAGCAGTACGCGCGGCCGGCCGGGCATGTCGGCGTCGCGCCGAACACCGGTGACACCAGCGTGCCGTGCCAGCCGGGGCTGTGCGACTACCGGCTGGACGTGCGCGGCGGCTGGTACGACGCCGGCGACCACGGCAAGTACGTGGTGAACGGCGGCATCGCGACGGCCCAGCTGCTCAGCACGTTCGAGCGGACGCTGACCGCGCGGCGGGTGAACGCCGGCGCGCTGGGCGACTCGACGCTGCGGGTGCCGGAGCGCGGCAACCAGGTCCCGGACGTCCTCGACGAGGCCCGCTGGGAGCTGGACTTCCTGATGCGCATGCAGGTTCCGGCCGGACAGCCGCTCGCCGGCACGGCTCACCACAAGATCCACGACGCGAACTGGACCGGGTTGCCGCTGGCGCCCGAGGCCGACCCGCAGACCCGCGAGCTGCACGCGCCGTCCACCGCGGCGACGCTGAACCTGGCCGCCACCGCGGCCCAGTGCGCGCGGCTGTACCTGCCGTACGACACCGCGTTCGGCAACCGGTGCCTCACCGCGGCGAAGACGGCCTACGCGGCGGCGAAGGCGCACCCGAGCCTGCTGGCCAGCGGAAGCGACGGCAACGGCGGCGGCGCGTACAACGACGACAACGTGTCCGACGAGTTCTACTGGGCCGCGGCCGAGCTCTACATCACCACCGGGGACAGTGCCTACCTGACCGACCTGCGTGCCTCGGCGTGGCACACCGGCGCGGACACGTTCGCGGCCACCGGGTTCAACTGGCCGAGCACCGCGGCGCTGGGCCGGCTCGACCTCGCGACCGTCCCGAACGGGCTCCCGGCCGCCGAGCGGGCCCAGGTGCGGAAGTCCGTGGTCGACGCGGCGAGCGCGTACCTGACCACGATCTCCGGCCAGGCGTACGGGCTGCCCATGCCGGGCGCGCGGAGCAGCTACTTCTGGGGCGCCAACAGCAACGTGATCAACAACGCGGTGGTGCTGGCGACGGCCTTCGACCTCAGTGGCGACGCGCGGTTCCGGGACGGCGCCGTGCAGAGCATGGACTACATCTTCGGCCGCAACGCCCTGAACCACTCCTACGTCACCGGGTGGGGCACGAAGACGCCGCAGAACCAGCACAGCCGGATGTACGGGCACCAGCTCAACCCGAACCTGCCCAACCCGCCGGCCGGCTCGCTCGCCGGCGGCGCGAACCCCGGGCTCGAGGACCCGTTCGCCGCCCAACTGCTCGCGGGCTGCGCGCCGCAGTTCTGCTACGTCGACGACATCCAGTCGTACTCGACCAACGAGGTGGCGATCAACTGGAACTCGGCGCTGGTGTGGATGTCCTCGTTCCTCGCCGACCAGGGCGACGGAACCGCGGTGCCGCCCGGCAAGTGCTCGGTGCGGTACAAGACGCTCGCCCAGTGGCCCGGCCACTTCCTGACCGAGGTGTCGGTGACCAACACCGGAACCCGGGAGCTCAACGGGTGGAACGTCGGCTGGGCGTTCGCCGACGCGCAGAAGATCGTGCTGGCGTGGAACGTGGACGCGCGGCAGGAGGGTGCCGCCGTCAGCGCCGCGAACAAGCCCTGGAACTCCCGGATCCAGCCCGGGCGGACCGTGACGTTCGGCTTCATCGCCGAACGGCCACTGGCCAACCCAGCGCCCGAGCTGTTCCGGCTCAGCGGATCGGCGTGCCCGTAACCGATCCGACCGGTGCCGGCGTGGTGGATGGGACGCACCACCACGCCGGCGCCGGTTAACCGGCCCACCGTGATCCGCAACCTGACCCGAGCCGCTACCGCGTACGGCAACACGTTCGGGTGGACCACCGCCATCGTCCGGGACGGCCTGGTGCTGCTGCTGACCGGCGACCGCGTCGGCGTCGCCATGCCGGCCGCCCTGGCCCACGACGTCGCCGCGGAACTGCGCCGCCGGGACAGCCGGGGCCCCACCCTGGCGCTGCCGGGACGGGAACCGCACTGGGTGTTCCTCGCCGACCTCAACGGAGCCATACCGCTGCAGGACAAGGCGCCCGACGGGGTGACGTTCGTGTCCAGCCCGCGGGTGCTCGCACTGCCGCCGACGTCCATGATGGACGGTCCGGTCCGCTGGGCGGTCCCCCCGGATCCCTGCCGCCGCTGGCTTCCGACCTTCGACGCGGTGCTGTGCGGGATCGCGTCCGCCACAGGAAGTATCCGCGACGCCTGAGAACTTCACGCGAACGTGTCAGCCCTATTCCTGGCTTCCAACACTTTTCCCCGACACCACAGCCCTAGTGTCGACCACATGTTCGCTGACGTTGATCAATCACCGCACCGTCCGGCCTTCGAAGGCTGCCGGCCACGCTCACGACTACCGGCGGGTCGGTCCACACCTCGGCTGGCGCGTACAGCATGATGAGGCGTATGACGACTGGGCTGACGCTCGTGTGCCCGGTGCGCGGCACCCTCAAAGTGACAGGCCTCAGTAGTGATGGTCTCACGCCGAGTGAGGAACTCATCCGAGTGGAGGCCATTCGACATCTGGTCTCGCTCGGCTACCCCAAAGAGCATTTCATGGTCGAGGTTGCCGTCAAACGCTTCGGCAACGCAGGTCGCAACAGCTTCCGCGCCGACTTCGCGGTACTGGACGAACCCGCCTCACCAGTACACCGAGAGAACGTCGACAAGCTGTTGGAGCACGCAATCGTACTTGCCGAAGTAAAGCGAGACAATTCCTCGGCAAAGAAAGCGAAAGAGTATCAGGTCGTGCCGATGCTCGACTTCGCCGTGCGGGACGACTGCGTAGCCCTGTATTGGGACTCGGTCGAGCAGCGCGTCTATTGGTTAACTCGTGAGCGAGGTATCAAGCAGCTGCATGAGGGGCCGCTGGCCGATCTTCCCGGGTTCGGTGAAAAGCCTGACGTTCGACGGCTTACCTACCAGACAATCGATCCCAACAAACCGCTACTCGAGGTCTTCCGCCGCATTGAGGACCTTCTTCATGGTGCATCCATTGGGCCACAACGGCGGTTCACCATCATGCTGCAGCTGCTACTGGCAAAGTTGTACGACGAACACAAAGCCCAGGTAGACACAACGACACCACTGCACATGCAGGATTTCGCAGCTCTCTCTGTGAGTCCAGGTGATGCCACACGTACCGTCGACGACCTCGTCAAGAGTTCATTGAAGTACTATCAAGCCTTCCTGCCTGAACGAGTGCCAAGCCAACTGAGGATAAGTCCAACATTACTTCTTGAGATTACCCGCATTCTGGCGCCCATCAAGATCACAGCTATGCGCCAGAGCGTGATCCAAGACTTCTACATGTACTTTGCAAAACATATCTACAAATGGGACCTCGCCCAGTACTTCACACCAACCTCTTTGACCGAGTTCATTATCGAAGTCTTGAATCCCCGCTTGGGAGAGCATATCAAGGACCCGGCGTGCGGAAGTGCGGACTTCCTGACTGCCGCGTTCCGGCGTGGTCAGGGCTGGCCAGACTATGCGAGCAGCATCTGGGGCGCAGACGTGTCGACAGAAGCTGTACAAGTCGCCGTCCTGAATATGATCTTGAATGGCGACGGCAAGACAAACATAAGCGAGGAGGACTCGCTCGCAAAGATCAGGAAAAATGCCGAGAGCTGCGACGTCGTCGTGTGCAATCCACCGTTTGGTTCCAGGATTGTTGAAAACAATCAGGAAACGCTGAGCAACTTTGACCTCGGCCACGCATGGGCCGAGGACAGAAGGGGCTGGAATCCAACCTCGACGGTGCTGAAGAAGCAGGAGAGCGGGATCCTTTTCGTCGAAGCGTGTGTCAAGCTACTTCGCCCAGGTGGCCGACTTGCAATTATTCTGCCTAATGGGTACCTCGGCAACAGGTCGGAAAAGTATGTGACATTGCGAGAGTGGCTCCTCAGACACACGCGAATAGGCACCATCGTCGCGTTGCCGAGATTCACTTTCAAAAGCTCCGGAGCTGACGTCTCCGCGAGCGTGCTTTTCTGCGAGAAGCGGCACGAGGTCTTGCGTGAGGCCGCAGAGTCGGAGGAATACGAGTACTGCGTCGAGGTAGCCGATCGTGTGGGCTGGAAGACGGGCGATAAGCGTGGACAGGTAGTCCACCGTCGCGACCCCGTCGATGGTACCTACCTTGTAGGCGAAGATGGGCAGCTTATTCTTGACAGCGACTTCCCAGCGATTCTCCGACGTATCCGTGTCAGCAGTGCCGTCACATATTCGCCATGGATTGTCACCGGGCTGGGCGCCGCCGAACAGGTGAGCGACCCCGGTTGGACCGTCTCAATTCGCTCCGTCACCAAGGATCATTACCTCACGATCGACCCCAAGCGTCATTGCAGAAAGTTCACCCAGGTTCGGACCGAGATCGAGGGCAGCGCCCACTTCCGACTCGGCGATGTGGTCGATTTCATTCCCGACAAGGTATCCAGTGACGGCACCCCGACTAGCATCAAACCAGCCTGCCTCTACAAGTATGTAGAAATCAAGGACGTCGAAGTCGGAACGCACCGGTGGGTGACTAAACGAGGCTGGGATCTGCCGGACCGTGCCCAACACCACGCCGAGCTCGGCGATATCTACATCGGCAGTATTCGAAATAGCGTTCGAAAATGGTTTCTCGTAGGTGCCGGCGCGGATCAGTTGATCGTGACGAACGGCATGCACCGAATGCGCTTGAAGCCCGGTTTCGAGGACTACTTGCTCGATCTAGCGATCGGCCTTTCGTCCGAAGCATACCGAGTTCAGATGAGAGGTTTGGCTCGAGGCGCAGACGGGCTCGCCGAGATTTCCATTGAGGATGCGGCAACAGTCTTGTTCTCCCGCGTGGTGGCACCAGCGACACGGAAGGAATTGGCACCTTATGTCGAACAGTTGTCGAATGGTATGACAACCCTTGAAGCCAAGATCGATTCGCTGTCCGCAGACGGAAGACTGGGCCTACCCGACCCTCCACGCCAACCGGATCACACTGCTCTTGTGTAGGCCGGCAGTGCGAGACCTCCCGGCGGGGGATGCGCGCTCCGTAACTGCCGTTCCCGACGTTACTGGATGCGTTAACGTGGTGTTCCCGTAGGGGCGCGTTCCCGCCGGAGAAGCAGGCGGCGCCCCAGCGGCGCGCCTACGAATGAGGCGGGCGGAGGACCTCGCTGGCCAGCCGTGCTGCCGGTGCAGATGGTCACCTGACACGGTGGACCGGGAACTGGCGTACCACGACGGCGAACGTCGCCAGACTCAGGCCATGCCCAGCCGGACGAGGCGCTGATCCACGTAAGCCAATCGGGGCGCCACGAGGCCGACTTAGACCGGTAATTATACCGATGCGCATAGTGACCATGCGGCCGAACAATCCCAGTCGTCACTGCCGTTACCCGCAAGTAGGGAGTACGACGACGTGCAACCACTGAGCATCAAGGCAACTGTGAGCCGGGCCGCCGCGGCGACCGTGCTGGCCCTGGGTCTGGTCACCGCCGGGAGTCCGCAGGCGGCTGCAGCCGACAACCCGTTCCAGCGCGGCCCGGACCCCACGAACACCAGCATCGAGGCGACCAGCGGGCCGTTCGCGGTCACCCAGGCGACGATCACCAACCCGCGCGGCTTCGGCGGCGGGATCGTCTACTTCCCGACCAGCACCGCCGAGGGCACGTTCGGTGCGGTGGCAATCGCTCCGGGCTTCACCGAACGATGGTCCGTGATGTCGTGGCTCGGCCCGCGGCTCGCGTCGTTCGGCTTCGTGGTCGTGGGCATCGAGACCAACTCGACCCTCGACCAGCCCAACTCGCGCGGAACCCAGCTGCTGGCCGCGCTCGACTGGGCGGTGAGCAGCAGCCCGGCAGCCAGCCGCATCGACCGCGACCGGCTCGCCGTCGCCGGTCACTCCATGGGCGGCGGGGGCACACTGGCCGCGGCCAACACCCGACCGACGCTGCAGGCCGCGATCCCGCTGGCCCCGTGGCACACCACGAAAAGCTGGCCCGGCGTGCAGGTGCCGACACTGATCATCGGCGGTGAGTCGGACACCGTCGCGCCGGTCGCGCAGCATGCGGAGCCGTTCTACACCAGCATTCCGGGCTCCACCGAGAAGGCGTACCTGGAGCTGAACAACGCCGGCCACAACTTCACCCGGAGCCCGAACGTGCCGCAGGCCCGGATCATGATCTCCTGGCTGAAGGCGTTCGTCGACAACGACACCCGCTACCTGCAGTTCCTCTGCCCCGGCCCGGCTCGGGACAACGTCGTCACCGAGGAGTACCGGAACACCTGCCCACTCACTGTCTGACACAGGCGGGGGTGCGGTGAATGCGTCCTTCCTCGCACCAGGCGTGCGGAAGGACGCATTCACCACCCTTCCCATTCCGTAACCGGAGCGCAACACTGTGTCTATGCAAGCGAGGGTTCTGCACAACGAGGCCCGTGATAGCGCTGGCAGCGTGTTCGGCGGGGCGGTTGCTCGCGGTGGGCCAGCATGCCGTCCGGTGCTCGGTCCGTGGCCGAGTTCGCAGAGCTGGTCACCGGTCCGACCGCTCGGGCAGACCATCCTCTGCTCCGCCCCCACCCGCTCATCGTGGCGCTCCGCGCCGCAGTGCCCAAAGTGCCTACCCTCGCTGGTCGGAACGAGCACCGCCCGGCGGCCCACCACTCCCAACCGCGATTGTGCATAACCCTCGGGGCAACATGGCCGTTCCAGTCGGGCGCGACACTGAGCTGGCGACCGCGCGAGACGCACTCGACCGGGCGAGAGCCACCCAGGGGGCGGCCCTCGCCGTGCTCGCCGAGTTCGGCATGGGCAAGACCGCGCTGCTGGACGCCGTCCGCCACGAGGCAACCGGTTTCCGCGTGATCGAGACCTGCGGGGTCGACGCCGAGGCCGGGCTGCCGCTCGCCGGGCTGCACCGCCTGCTCCAACCCCTCGCCGGCCATGTCGCCGCGCTTCCCCGGCGGCAGGCCGAGATCCTCGACCGCCTCGAGCCCGGGAACACGTTCACCCTCTACACCGCGGTGCACCGGCTCCTGGTCGAGGTGTCGCGGGACGACCCGCTGCTGTGCCTGGCCGACGACGCGCACCGGCTCGACCCGGTCTCGGTGGAGGCGCTGGCCTTCGCGGCCCGGCGCCTGGGCACCGAGCGGGTGCTCATGATGTTCGGCGCCGAGCCCGGCGGCGACGAGCTGCTCACCGGCATTCCGCGGCTGGTGCTGGGCGGCCTGGACCGCACGGCCAGCCGGCAGCTGCTGGCCCGGCACTGTCCACAAGGGATCTCCGAGGACCTGGCCCAGGACCTGCTGGAGCTCGCCGGCGGCTGCCCGCTCGCCCTGGTCGAGCTGGCCGGCGCGCTGACCCCCGGGCAGCTCTGCGGCGAGGCGCCCGCACCAGCCGGCCTGCCCCCGAGCAGCCGGCTGAGATCCTTGCTGCGCCGGCGTTTCCTGCGGTTGTCCGGCGACGCACGCTCGCTCGTGCTGATGGCCGTGCTGGACGACCGGCTGGAGGTGGACACGCTGGCCCGGGCCGCGATCCGGGCCGGCATCGATCTGCGCGCCGTGGAGGAGGCCCGGTCCGCCGGCCTGCTCCGGGTCGACGGGGACACCGTCGACGCGCCGAGCCCGCTGGTCCGGACCGCGCTCGCGGCCGAGGCCCCGCTGGCCGAACGGCAGGCGGCGCACCGCTTGCTGGCCGGCGCGCTCGACCCGGAGCAGCAGCGGCTGCGCTGGACCTGGCACCGGGTGGCGCTGGCCGGCGAGCCGCGACACCGGCTGGCCGACCGGCTCGACGCGGCGGCCGGCGCCGCGCGGCTGACCGGGGACTACGCCGGCTCGGCCCGGGCCTACCAGCGCGCCGCCGAACTCACCGCGCAGCCGGAGGCCAAGGCGCTGCGGCTGATCGCGGCCGCCACCGACTCCTCGCTCGCCGGCCACACCCGGCACACCCGCGCCCTGCTCCGGGCGGCCCGGCCGCTGGCCGTGACCGACGAGCTGCGCGGCCTGACCGACCTGCTGCACGGCGAGGTCGAGCTGCGCGACGGCCTGCCGGCACTGGCCACCGAGATCCTGATGAACGCGGCGAACGCGCTGACCCGGTCGCACCGGACCCTCGCCATCACCGCGCTCATGCTGGCCGCCGACGCGAGCTGCCTGGCCGGCAACTACCAGCAGTACATCGCGGTGGCCACGCGGGCCGCGGAGCTGCGCCGGCCGGACGAGCCGCCGGCCATCCGGCTCATGTTCGACCACCTCGCCGGGATGGCCGCCACCTACGCGGGCCGGCACGAGGAGGCGGTGGCGGCCCTGCACAACGTGGTCACCCTGGCCGAGATCACCGACCACCCGATGTCCCAGATCTGGGCCAGCGAGGCCGCCTACACCCTGGGCGACGCGGTGCTCGCGCAGGAGCTGTCCACCCGGGCGGTGAGCGCGGCCCGGGACCGCGGTTTCGCCATCCTGCTGCCCTGGGCGTACGTGTACCTGTCGCTGTCCGCGCTGCTGCACGACCGGCACCTCACCGCGATGGCCAGCTCGCTGGAGGGCATGCGGGTGGCCGGCGCGATCGGTCAGCGCAACGGCGTGGTCGGCCACCTGAGCATCCTGGCGCTGGCCGCCGCCCTGCTCGGCGACCGGGAGACCGCGCTGGTGCGCTGGGACGCCGCCGCCAGCGAGTCGCGCCAGCGCGGCCTCGGCCGGTCAGGCGCGGTGTCGACGTGGGCGGTCGCCTGTGCGGACCTGGCCGACGACCGGCCGGCCGACGCGCTGGACCGGCTGCGGCTGATGGCCGCCGGCACCGGGTACCTGCACCCGGCGATCCGGGCCATGGCCGCGCCGCACTTCGTCGAGGCCGCGGTGCGCTGCGGGGAGCGGGACAAGGCCGCGCAGGCGCTGGAGATCTTCGACCACTGGGCCGGCGCCACCGGCAGCACCCCGCGCCTGGCCCAGTCGCACCGCTGCCACGCGCTGCTGGCCGGAAGTGCCCCCTCTGCCGACGAGCACTTCCGCGAGGCGATCCGGCTGCACCGGGCCAGCAACACCGCGCTGGAGCTGGCCAAGACCGAGCTGTTTTACGCCCACCAGCTGCGCCGCACCCGCAAACCCCGGGCGGCGCGGGAGCACCTGCGGGACGCGCTGAAGATCTTCCAGGAGTACGAGGCGGAGCTGTGGGCCGAGCGCACCCGGGCCGAGCTGCGGGCCGCCGGTGAGACGGTCGGGCCGGTGGCCGCGCGGGGCGGCGCATCCCTGACGCCGCAACAGGAACAGATCGCGGCGCTGGTGGCCGAGGGTGCGACGAACCGGGAGATCGCCGCGCAGCTCGTGGTCAGCCCGCGGACCGTGGACCACCACCTGCGCAACATCTTCGCCAAGCTCGGCGTGCGCTCCCGGGTCGAGCTGGCGGCGCTGCTGCGTTAGTCCCAGAGCATCCGGGCGATCCTGCGCACGCCCGGGTCCTCCAGCACGGACGGCGCGGCGTCGGCTCCGGATCTGGCCGTACCGCCGATGCGCGACCTGGCCCGGCTGCCGGCCGCCGTGGACGTGTTGACGTCGGTGATCGGCCCGAACGTCAAGATGATGCAGTCCATGCTGTTCATCAAGTCCGCCGGCAAGCCCGGCCAGGCCTGGCACCAGGACGAGGCGCACATCCCGACCCGGGACCGCTCACTCACCGCCGTCTGGATCGCGCTCGACGACGCGACCAAGCCTCCGGTTTCGGTTACGACCCCAACGATGCCGTGCCCGTGGAGATCTCCGCCGGCACCCGCCGCGCACTGGTCAACCACTACATGAGCGCGGAGTCCCTGCTCCCCTGGTTCCCGCCCGGACCGACCGACACCATGGCCCTCCTCGACCACCGCGACATCGAACTGATCGCCGGAGCCGACCCCTACGCCCACACCTACGCCCCGACGGCGACGGCGGCTGCGTGCGCCGGCAACCCTCGTGATCACCAGGTACCCGACCGCGACGCCCGCCACATCGTGTGCTCCCGGCTCACCGCCTCCTCGGCGTCGTTCACCTCACGCGCCCAACTCTCCTCGTCGGCAACGGCCGCCAACCGCCCCCGCGCGATCACCAACTCCTCAGCCGCGAACGTGTACGCCCGCGCCAGCGTCGAGTGCTGCCGCGTCCCCGACCACGCCGCCCCAGCCGCAACCATCGTCGCCAGCACCCCCGCAAGATCAATGTCGAGGATCCCCGCCACCCGACCCAGCGCCACGAGAACCCCCACCACCTCAACCCCGACCAGAGCGGCCCGCCACCATCGCGCCCGCGCCTCGTTCAGGGCGGCCCGCGACGCGTACCAGTCCCGCTGCGCCCCCACCCGCCCGGCGAGGTAAGCCGCCCTACGCACCTCAAGGTCGCTCCCCCGCAACCCCCGCATCGCCTCCGTCACCTCGGACCGCGCAGCACCCACCACCTCCCGAGTCTGGACATCCCCGAGCAGCCTCTCCGACTCCCCCACAAACCTGCGCTCAACCTCAACTTCATCCCCGATCGCGAACGGCAGCCCAGCCACGCTGTACCGCCATGCCAGGCTCTTCGCCGACTCCGCCACCGCGCGGCCGTCGTACCAGACCTCTTCCGGGCGGCGCGCGCGGAGTCGCAGATCGATCAGCAGCATCGCGGCGAACACCACCGCGACTGCGACGGCGGCGGTCTTCCAGGTGACCAGGGCCAGGCCGGCTGCGACGACGGCCAGGAGGAGGCGGAGGCGGACGCCGTGGACGTACTCGCGCTGACCGTGCATCGAGGCGGTATCGGCCGCGGTGAACAGTGCGGGTAGGTCGTCGTCCTGTAGGCCTCGGTTGAGCAGGTCCATCCGGCGAGTCAAGTCTTGGGGGCGGTGGAAAGCAACTCAACACACGGGGAGGGTGGTTCGGCGTTCCGGGCGCCTCCCGCTCTTGGCAGGTGATGGTCACCTTTCTAAAACATT
>NZ_DASYTH010000115.1:0-10701 GCF_036002505.1 Actinophytocola sp.
AACGAGCACGGGTTCGCCAGTTGCTCGCAGGTCGGCGGGCAGACCACCTTCGACGGCTACCGGGCGTTGCGCGCGGCCGCGGACGATCCCAACCCGGCGTCGATCGTGACCATGGAGGTGCCCGGCGGACTCGCCGTCGCCGGCACGGTGCATCAGAACTGTGTTCGCATGCAGGTGATGCTGCCCTCCGGGACGGTGGAGGCCGACGTGGCGAACGCGACCTTCGCCGTGCTCATCCCGTCGAGTGACCTCGGCCCGGGAAAACCCAAGACCTACAACGTCAAGTTGTTCAGTGCCGACAACGTTCCGATCTATGAGGGCCCGTTGGACTAGGCCGAGGTTGCGAATGAACTGTTTGCACGTCAGTTTGAGCTGGGCAGGCGATCTCGGGCGGCGGTCGGGATTCTGGCTACCCACGAGTCGCCGGCCGAGAGGCGGGGAAAGCGTCCTTGGTCACCCTAGGCGTGAGGAAGGACGCGTTCGCCACGCTCGGCCCACAGCCGACGAACAGGCGCGTCCTGTAGCCAGCAGCACCATCGATTCTGGCCACAGCAAACGGCTTGATCGACACGTCTTCACAGGTGAACCACCGAAGGTCTACGCAGAGTCACAGCAACTTCGGCCTAGATGAGGTCGAGCGGATCGAGCTGGACCCGCACGGGGTCCGGCTCCTTGCGGGCGGTGCGCACGGCCTGGGTGGCGGCCAGGGCGGCGGCGAGGGCACGGCCGTCGGGACGGGGGACGCGGAGCAGGGCGCGCTCCTTCTCGCCTTCCTCGCCGAGCGGGACCGGGCCGAGGATCTCACCGGACGGAGGGAGCCCCAGCTCGTCCAGGAAGGTGGCGACGGCCTTGGCCGGGCCGTCCACGGTGGCCATCCGGACGGCCGGCGGGAAGCCCAGTTCGGTGCGGGCGGCCAGTTCCTGGGCGGCGTGCCAGGCGGGGTCCCAGCGGACTAGGGCCTGGACGGCTGGCAGCGCGGACTCGGTCATCACGACGACGCGGCCGCCTTCGCCGCCGGGCCGGACCAGCGCGGCGGCGGCCATCCAGCGGCGCAGGGCCTCCTCGGCGGCGCGGAGATCGGCCCGGCCCAGCAGGGACCAGCCGTCGAGCAGGAGTGCGGCGCCGTATCCGGTGCGGGCCACCGGTTCCGCGCCGGGGGTGGCGATGACGAGCGCCGGTTTGGAGTCCACTTCGGACAGAACCTGGCTCGCACCGGAAGTGTGGACGGGGACGTCCGGGAACGCCCGGCCGAGCTCCTCGGCGGTGCGCCGGGCGCCGGTGACCATGGCCCGAAGGCGGCGGGAACCGCAGGTGCCGCAACGGAAAGTCGCGTCCGGCGCACCGCACCAGCGGCAGTAGGGGGGGCTCACCTCGGTGCCGGCGCGCAGGGCGAGCGGGCCGGCGCAGCGGCGGCAGCGGGCCGGGGTGCGGCAGTCCTGGCAGGACAGCGCCGGGACGTAGCCGGCGCGGGGAACCTGGACGAGGACGGGGTGCCCGGCAGCCAGCGCGGTGCGGGCGGCGTCGAAGGCGACCAGCGGGATCCGGGCGGCGCGGGCCGCGGGGTCGCGGGCGAGCTGGGACTCGTGCTCGCCGATGGCGGTGACCCGCGGGGCGCTGGCGCGGACCTGGTCGCGGGTGGCCACGATCTCGGGCGCCCAGCCGGAGTCGACCAGGAGCTGCGCCTCCGCGGTCCGGGCGAACCCGCCGACCAGCAGGGACGCCCCGGACAGGTGGGCCCGCTGGACCAGCACGTCGCGCACGTGCGGGTAGGGCGAGCGCGGGTCGGAGTGCAGGTCGTCGCCGTCGTCCCAGACCGCGAACACGCCGGGCGCGGCGACCGGGGCGAACGCGGCGGCCCGGGTGCCGATCACGATGCGGGCGGCACCCCGGAGCACCGCGAGCCAGCGCCGGTACCGCCGCGCCGGGCCGAGGTCGGCGGACAGCGCCACCACCGCCGCCTCGCCGGCCAGGGCCACGCACGCCGCGTGCACCCGCGCCACGTCCCGGTGGTCGGGCACCACCAGCAGCGCGCCCCGCCCGGTGGCCGCGGCGGTGGCGGCCACCTCGGCCAGCCGGGCCGGCCAGTCCTCACCTGGCAACGCCTGCCATACCGCCTGCGCCCGCCGCCCCTCCCCCAGCGCGTCGAGAAACGCCGCCCCGCGCGGATACCGGCGCCACCCCGTCGCGTCCGCAGCCGCGGGCGTGGCCGGCGGCTCGGGCGGCGGCTCGGCCTCCACCCGGGCGTGCCGGGGCGGGATGGCCAGCCGCAGCACGTCGATCATGGTGCCGCCGTAGCGGTCGGCGACCGCGCGGGCCAGCGCCGCCATCTCCTTGGGGAGCACGGGCTCCGAGGACACCACCCGGTCCAGGAACTCCAGGCGCCCCTTGTGCTCCGACTCGGCGATCCGCTCCAGCAGGAACCCGTCGACGCGCTGGCCGGCGAACCGCACCCGCACCCGGCAGCCCGGCACGGCCGCCTCGTCCAGTGTGGACGGCACCAGGTAGTCGAACGGCCGGTCGAGATGGGCGAGCGGCACGTCCACCACGACGCGCCCGACCGGCAGCGACTCCGCCGGCACCTTCTCGCCCTTCATGCCGCTGGTCTACCAGAACGCCCGGTCACCCCATCGGGTCCGGTGCCGCCCGCGTGTTGGCGCCCCACGTCGCCGTGTTTGCGTCTGGTGACGCCGTGTTGGCGTGTGACGTCGCCGTTTTGGCGACGTGCGCGATCAGCCCGGGCGCGTGGGCCGCCAAGAAGAGCGCGTGAGCGACCAACTCACCGACGTGAGAAGCCAACACGGCGACGTGAGAGGCCAACACGCCGGGTCAACTGGCGGGCTCGCCGCGGCCGTCGGTGTACCAGGCGGTGTACATGGCCGCGAGCTCGGCGCGCTTCTCGGTGCCGGTGGCCTCCTCGCGGATGCGGCGGTTGAGGCCGGCCGGGAACCCGTGCTTGATCAACCGGCGCTCGGAGGCGTCCTCCATGAACGACAGGGAGAACACCACGCCGACCGAAACGCCCACGGCGATCATCCAGAGGCGCAGGGTGAGCGGGATCGGCAGCAGCAACAGCAGCAGCCACACCGTGTGCTGCACCCCGGCCCGCGCCAGGTGCCGGAACACCCAGGCGGGGCTGGTGAGGTCGTAGAGCACCCACTCGCGGTAGGAGTCGGGCAGCCGGCCCCCAACCGCATACCACAGCCACTGGAGCGGGCTCGGGCGATCGGCCCTCACCCGCCCATCCTAAGTGGGTTACGCCTTCGCGGCTTGCGCCAACGCCTCGGCGCGGTCGGTGCCCTCCCAGGGGAGCTTCAGCTCGGGGCGGCCGAAGTGGCCGTAGGCGGCGGTCTGGGCGTAGATCGGGCGGAGCAGGTCGAGGTCGCGGATGATCGCGGCCGGGCGCAGGTCGAACACCTCGGTGATGGCCTGCTGGATCTTCTCCGGGTCCACGTTCTCGGTGCCGAAGGTCTCCACGAACAGGCCGACCGGGGCCGCCTTGCCGATGGCGTAGGCCACCTGCACCTCGACCCGCTGGGCCAGGCCCGCGGCCACCACGTTCTTGGCCACCCAGCGCATCGCGTACGCCGCGGACCGGTCCACCTTGGACGGGTCCTTGCCGGAGAACGCGCCACCGCCGTGCCGGGCCATGCCGCCGTAGCTGTCCACGATGATCTTCCGGCCGGTGAGCCCGGCATCGCCCATGGGCCCGCCGATGACGAACCGGCCGGTCGGGTTCACCAGCAGCCGCACATTCGACGTGTCGAGGTCGAGCTCTTCCAGCTCCGGCGCCATCACGTGCTCGCGGATGTCCACGCCGAGCAGCCGCTCGAGGTCGATGCCGTCGGCGTGCTGGCTGGACACGACCACCGTGTCCAGGCGCACCGGCTGGTCACCGGCGTACTCGATGGTCACCTGGGTCTTGCCGTCCGGACGCAGGTACGGCAGCACGCCGTTCTTGCGCACCGCGGTGAGCCGCTTGGCGAGGCGGTGCGCCAGCGCAATCGGCAGCGGCATCAGCTCGGGCGTGTCCGTGCAGGCGTAGCCGAACATCAGGCCCTGGTCGCCGGCGCCCTGCTTGGCGATCTCGTCCTCGGCCGACTGCTCCACCCGGGACTCGTAGGCGGTGTCCACGCCCTGCGCGATGTCCGGCGACTGCGCGCCGATCGCGATGTTCACCCCGCAGGAGTTGCCGTCGAAGCCCTTGGCCGACGAGTCGTAGCCGATCTTGAGGATGACGTCCCGGACGATGGCCGGGATGTCCGCGTACGCCTCGGTGGTGACCTCGCCCGCGACGTGCACCTGGCCGGTGGTGACCATCGTCTCCACCGCCACGCGGGAGCGCGGGTCCTTGGCCAGCAGCGCGTCCAGGATCGAGTCGCTGATCGCGTCACAGATCTTGTCCGGATGTCCCTCGGTCACCGACTCCGACGTGAACAACCTGGACGACACGGCCTGCTGACTCACGACTACCTACCCATCTCGACGAACTGGACTGTATGAACCCCAGAAGACCCTTGCAGCCTACTGGCCGTGGACACCCCGCAGGAGTGCGACCACCGCGTCCCACACCTCGGACGCCATCTGCGCCTTGGAGCCGAGGGCGATGGGCTTCTCGGTGCCGTCCGTGGACAGCAGCCAGCCCGCGTTGTCCTCCACCTCGAAGGCCTTGCCCTCGCCAACGGCGTTGACCACCAGTAGATCGCAGCCCTTGCGCCGGTGTTTCGCGCGGGCGTGTTCGAGCACGTCGGCGCCGGTGTCCCCGGTCTCCGCGGCGAACCCCACGATGACCTGACCGGGCTGCCGGGCGGCGACCAGCTCGGCCAGGATGTCCGGATTCCGGGTGAGCGCGACGGGGTCCGGGTCGCGCCCGGTCTTCTTGATCTTGTACTCGGCCCGGTGGGCGGGCCGGAAGTCGGCCACCGCGGCGGCCATGACGATCACGTCGGCGTCCGCGGCGCTCTTGTGCACGGCCTCGCGCAGTTCCTCGGCGGTGCTCGCCCGGATCACCTCCGCGCCGGCCGGCTCGGGCAATGCCAGCGTGTGCGCGGAGACCAGGGTGACCGACGCGCCGCGCTGCACGGCGGTGCGGGCCAGCGCGTAGCCCTGCTTGCCGGAGGAGCGGTTGCCGAGGAAACGCACCGGGTCCAGCGGCTCCCGGGTGCCGCCGGCGGAGACCACCACGCGGCGGCCCTCGAGGTCCCGTGGCAGCGCGGTCGGCCGGGCCAGCAGCAGCCGGGCCAGGTCGAGGATCTCGGCCGGGTCGGCCAGCCGCCCCTTGCCGGTGTCGGCGCCGGTGAGCCGGCCGCTGGCGGGCTCGGTGACGATCACGCCCCGGGCCCGCAGCGTGGCCACGTTGTCCCGGGTGGCCGCGTGCTCCCACATCTCGGTGTGCATGGCGGGCGCCATCAGCACCGGGCAGCGGGCGGTCAGCAGGGTGTTGGTGAGCAGGTCGTCGGCGAGTCCGTGCGCGGCCTTGGCCAGCAGGTCCGCGGTGGCCGGCACGACCAGCACCAGGTCGGCCCACTGGCCGATGCGCACGTGCGGCACCTCCGGCACGTCCGAGAACACGCCGGTGTGCACCGGATTTCCGGACAGCGCCTCAAAAGTGGCGGCACCGACGAACCGGAGTGCGGCCTCGGTGGGCACCACCCGGACCTCGTGGCCCGGCTCGGTGAGCCCCCGCAGAACCTCGCACGCCTTGTAGGCGGCGATCCCGCCGCCAACGCCCAGTACTACTCGCGGGCGCGGCGTGGACGTCACTCGCCCTCGGTGTGCTCGAGCAGGCCGGAGTGGATCTCACGCAGGGCGATGGACAGCGGCTTCTCCCGCGGACCCGGCTCGACCAGCGGGCCGACGTACTCCAGCAGGCCCTCGCCGAGCTGGGCGTAGTAGTCGTTGATCTGGCGGGCGCGCTTGGCCGCGTAGATCACCAGCGCGTACTTCGAGCTGACCTTGTCCAGCAGGTCGTCGATCGGCGGGTTGGTGATGCCCTCGAGGGTGTGCCCGGTCGGGTCGCCGAGGGCGCCCAGCTCGGTGGGGGTGATCACGTAGCAACGCTCCAGCTATGAGGGGGATTTTGCTGTAACCAAGGTTAGCAAGTCCGCGGCGGCGCTCCGCAGGTCGGTGTTCACCACCACGGCGTCGAACGGGAGTCGATGTCACGACCGACACCTCCGAACTTACTATCTGGGTACGCCGGCCGACGCGGCGAGACTCTGTCCCTTCACAACACGCAGCGACGGGAAGCACCGTGAACCGACCACCCCACGTTGCCGTCAGCGGCGAGCTCGGCAGCGGAAAGAGCTCGGTTGCCCGGCGGCTGGCTGAGCACTTCTCGCTGCGGATGGTCAGCACCGGTGACATCCAGCGGTCCATCGCCAGGTCATTGAACCTGTCGACGCTGGAGACCAACTGGCTCGCCGAGCGGGACCATGTGATCGACTCCAAGGTCGACCAGGTCACCAGGGATCTCGGCACGGAACCGGAGCCGATAGTTTTCGACTCCAGGATGGCCTGGTACATGGTGCCGAATTCATACAAGATTCACCTTCTGGTCGATCCTCTGATCGCCGCGAAGCGTCTGCACTCGACGCGGTCGTCGCCGACCGAGCAGTACGAGTCGGCCAGCCACGCCAGAGAACTGGCCGAAGAGCGCTACCGCAGCGAGCAGCGCCGGTTCCTGACCACCTACGGCGTCGACGTGTTCCGCCTACGCAACTACCACCTGGTGATCGACTCGTCCGGCGCGGACGTCGAGCAGGTGCTGGAGGTCATCCTTCGGCACCTTGACCACGAACCGGCTGCGGAGTCGCGACCGAATCTGTACGTGCACCCTCGCCGGATCATGCCGGACCGGCCCACATGGCGACAGGACGCCTCGTCCGGGTCATCGGCGGTCAAAGTGTGCTACTCGCGTCCGACGTTTTGCAGCGTCGAAGGCCACCGCGCGGCATTGGACGCGGTCGCGCGGGAGGAGACGCTGGTGGAGGCCGAACTGATCGTGGAGGGCAGCGAGCCGGTCGGCAGCGGCTTGACCGCCACTGACCACATCAACCAGCTCACCCGGGAGCCCTGGGTCGAGCTGTGGCGGGAACAGTACGGGTTGGAATGCTCATCGGCGCTGCACTGATTCGGTCAATCGATGCCGATCAACCACCGGGTCGTCGGGGCCAGATCGAACGTGGTCTCCGGGGCCTGCGACCACCCCGCCGCGTAGATTCTCCTCAGGGTTGGCGAAGTAGACATCTGGGTGGTCAGCCGCCTGATCGACGGCGAACGCGTCACGGTCGAGCGTGCCCGGCCGAACCAACTCCTCGTAGAACTCCCGAAAAGGAAAAAGTTCCCGGTTCTCCCGGGACTTGAACCAGCGCAGCAGCCTGTAGAGCTTCCGGCCGGGCAGCCGGACCCGCAAGTCACTCATGCTGCGCTCGTCCACGGTGAACCGGGCGTCCGGCAGGGCACCGAACCGCCGCCGCATTTCCTGGTCGCTCAGATATGATTTGAAAACACCGCCGACGGGCTGGAACTGCGTGGTAATCCGCTGGCCGCGAACGAGCAGCTGCCTGCCCTCGACCGGTATGGCGATGAGGTAGGCGATCGAAACTCTGATCGGCGCGCGGCCGAAAATGGTTCCAGCCTTCAAGGTAGCCCGGATGAACCCCCTTTCAAGAATTGAGATCCTCGCGGCCAGGATCGTCGCCGAAATGGTGGCGAGGCCCACAGCAACGGCGACGATGAACTCATCGTACCGATTCGGATAAGCCACCCCGATCCCGGCGATGATGAGAATCAGGTTCGCTACGACGGTCACCGCGACCCCCCATGAGAGGGAGGAGTCATATCCACTCGCAGGCGTGGCCAGCGACTCAACCATTGCCGTTCCTGGATGCGGGATCGCACCAGATCGACATATTCCTCGTCACCGAACGTCGGTCGGATGATCAGCCCGAACAGGTCAGCCGAGCCGTGCGGCGCACAGATCTCAACATCCCCGTTCCAGCGCATGCCGACCGCGGTGCAGGTCTCGGTCCATCGCGAGATGGCGTCCGTGGCCGAGGTGTACGGCCGATGGCCGTTCTTGAAGTGCATCCGGGCCTGGTTCTTCACCGAGAAGGCTAGTCCGGGAAACGGCGCGCCGAGCGACTCGGCGAACGGGCGCTGAGGGCGAACGAGTTCGACGCGCTCGCCGCAAGTCCGGCGGCCTCGTTGTGGGCCGGCTCGAGCACGCTCGGCATGCTCAGCGCCATGTCGAAACCGGTACGCGCACGGTCGACCTACGTGTCGACGCTTGCTCACAACGAAGCGATCATGGATCCGTTCTCCGCGTTCTTCTCCGCGGAGGTGCGCAAACTCGGGCTGGTCAGCCGGGCGAGAACGGTACCAGGGCACAACCCGGCCGGGTTCGTCCTGTACGAGCCGGCAGACCCGGACCGGGTGCTCGCCACTTACCCAGGGGTCTCCACAGAGGTGCACCTCCCCGACCAGGTCGACGAGGCCGACCTGGTGCTGATCGACACCTACGAGCTGCTCACCGGACCGCTCAGCCGGCAACTCCACGACCTGATCTCGAGCGGAAGGGCACGGATCGGGCTGTCGCTGGGGAACGCACGAATCCTCACCGGCGACATCAGGCGCCGGCTGCGTGGCCACATCGACGCCGGCAGGGTCTCGATGATCTTCGGCAGTGCCTCGGAGTACCGCATGCTGTACCCGGACTTGCCGCCGGACCTGGCCACGCCGTCCGGCTTCCTGCGCCATCCGATCCGGCACCGGGTACCGTTCTGCCTCCTCACGGACGGGACCAACGGGATGGCCGCGCACCACGGACCGGACTACGCGGCGGCACCCGCCGCCCAGGTCGAGGCACACGAGGTGATCAACACATCGGGCGCCGGAGATACCGCAGCGGGGGTATTCGTCGTCGGCGTGCTCAGCCACGTGGAGCTGGCGAACTTGCTGAGGCAGTGCGCCGAACAGGCCAGCCGGGTGGTCAGCATCCCAGGGAGCCGGATCGTGGGTTGACGTTGCCCACGGACACCAGAGGGGCCGGCAAGTACAACGAGCCGGCCCCGGGTGCTGCAAGCGACTTACTCGCCGCCGAACTCCGCGAGCAGAGCCTTGCGCTGACGGTCGCCGAGGCCGCGAAGGCGCCGGCTGGGAGCGATCTCAAGCCGCTCGATGATCTGCTGGGCGCGCACCTTGCCGACGCCCGGAAGGGCCTCGAGCAGGGCGGTGACCTTCATCTTGCCCAGGACCTCATCGTTGTCAGCCTTGGCCAGCACGTCCTTGAGGGTGGTGCCGCCTCGCTTCAGGCGCTCCTTGAGCTCTGCCCGAGCGCGACGGGCGGCAGCCGCCTTCTCCAGCGCTGCGGCCCGCTGCTCCTCGGTCAGCTGGGGAAGGGCCACGTTTTCCTCCGTGGGGGTGATGTCTATGGGTGGATCGGTGCAGCGACGTTACCGACATCAGGCAGGTCAGTACAACGCGGGTCCCGATAGTGCGTTCCGTAGCCCATTTCGACCTGTCCATTACGGAATGTGATTGACGGGCCCCGACCTGCGCGGATAAGGGCATACTTAGTGGTGTACGGCCAGCCTGTCGCGCACCCGAATTGCCGCCTCGCGAAGTGTCTTCACATTTGGCCCGTACCTAAGTACGTCCCGGGAAGTGCTCGGCAGAACGTGCCGCAACGCGTCCCCGAACACCCGGCTAAGGTCACCGACCGTGCCGCCCTGGGCGCCGAAACCCGGCGCCAGGATCGTGCCGTTGAGCTTCGTCAGGTCCAGCCCGGTCCGCCCGACCGTGGCGCCGATGACCAGCCCGACCGGGCCCAGTGGGCTCGCCCCGGCATTGCGTGCGGCCGCCTCGTCCACGATGAGCTGGGCCACCGTGGCGCCGTCCGGGTTGATGGCGCGCTGCACCGTGGCGCCCTCCTTGTTGGACGTCAGGGCCAGCACGAACACCCCGCGGCCGGTCTTCCCGGCGAGGTCCAGCGCGGGCTCCAGCGAGCCGAACCCCAGGTAGGGCGAGAGCGTCACCGCGTCCCCGGCCAGCGGCGAGCCGTCACTCAGGTACGCGCCGGCGTAGGCGGCCATGGTCGAGCCGATGTCGCCGCGCTTGGCGTCCACGATCACCAGGGCGCCGGCCGACCGCGCCTCGGCGATCACCCGCTCCAGCACGGCCACCCCGCGCGAGCCGTGCGCCTCGAAGAACGCCGACTGCGGCTTGAGCACCGCGAGGTCGGCGGCGAACGCCTCGACACAGGTCAGGGCGAACCGCTCGAGGCCGCCGGGGTCGACCGGCAGGCCCCACGCCTCGAGCAGGCCGGGGTGCGGGTCGATGCCCACGCAGAGCGGGCCGCGCAGGGACACCGCGGTCGTGACCCGGGCGCCGAACGGGGCCCTCATCGCTGCTCCCACAGCGCCGCCTGCAGTGCCTGCAACGGCTCCACCCCGATGTCCTGCCGGATCAGCGCCTCGATGCCGTGCACGGCGGCGGCCGCGCCCTGGATCGTGGTGACGCACGGGATGTCGCGGGACACCGCGGCGGTGCGGATCTCGTAGCCGTCCACGCGCGGACCGGGGTTGCCGTACGGGGTGTTGATCACCATGTCGACGGCTCCGCTGCGGATCAGGTCGACGATGTTCTCCTCGCCCTCGAAGTGCTTGCGCACCACGGTGACGGGGATTCCGTTGCGGCGTAAGA
>NZ_DASYTH010000116.1:0-22051 GCF_036002505.1 Actinophytocola sp.
GGCGAACTCGCCGTTGTAGAAGCCGAAGTGGTTGTCGATGTAGTAGGTGTCGTCGTGGGCGAAGGGGCCGGTGGCGGTGAACGGGGTGGGCGCAGGCTGGCCGTAGCTGGTCGGGTCGAACTCGTCGCCGCCGTTCTGGGCGGGGCGGTCGCCGGAGCCGAGAATGATGCCCGCGTCGGGGTGGTCGGTAGTTGCCAGCCGCACCGGGTCGGAGGGCATGGTGAACTCGAGGTCGTAACGGCCGCCGCCGCCGACGGCGAGTTGCTTGCCGGACACCTCGGACGGCCCATGGAGATCGCCGCCGTCGATGGCCACGACCCGGTACGGCGTTCCGCTCAGGGTGTACCGCCGGGTCACTATGTCGGTGTTGATCAGTCGCAACCGGACGGTTGAGCCGGCCGGAACTGACCGGTTCGCAAGGCGATCCGAATCGTTGACCACCTGGACCTGGCCGCGGGGAAACGTGTGGGTCAGCACCGGCACCTCGGTGACCGCTGCCGGTGACGGGGGATCGACGATGAACGCGCCGTAGAGGCCGCGCCGCACCTGCTCGGACGACGTCTGATGCGAGTGGTACCAGTAGGTTCCGGCGTCGGGGGCGCGGAACCGGTAGGTGTAGGAGAGTCCGGCCGACACGGCGTCCTGGGTCAGGCCCGGCACGCCGTCGGAGGCGTTCGCCACGTCGACGCCGTGCCAATGGATGGACACGCCGCCCGGCACGTCCCTGTTGATCAGCTTCACCTCGACCAGGGCGCCCTGCCGGACCCGCAGCTCCGGCCCGGGCACGGTGCCGTTGAACGTCCACGCGTCGACCGTCGCGCCGGACGGCAGGGTGAGCGGGGTGACCTGTGCGGTCAGCGTGAAGGTGAACTCCGGGGTGCCGGACACGTCACCGGTCAGCTCGGTCACCGGCCGGAACCCCGCCGGGCCGTTGTGGCCGCCGGTGTGGTTCATCATGCTGTAGTGGCTCGGCAGCTTGCTGGTCTGCGCCGCCCAGATCATCACGGCGACCACCACGGCGACGAACGCCAGCACCCGCACCGCGGTTCGCCCGGAGCGCTTCAGCCGGCCAGGAAACGCCGTGCCCGCGCGGATTCGACCGGGCACACCGCGCAACTTGAGCACCTGCACCAGACCCAGCACGGCGAACGCACCCAGGTAGATCAGGATCTCGTCCCACAGCGGCGTCACCGGCTGCAGGAAGAACGCCATCCACAGCGCGAACACGCCGCCCAGAGCCGTCAACCTGGGCGGCAGCGCGGCCCGCAACCCGGCCAGGTCCTCCCGCGACGATGCACCGCGCCGCAGCCCCAGCAGCATCGGCACCGTCCACCAGTACGTCAGCACCGCCGGCACGACGATCAACGGCAGCGCCAGCAGCGTCCGTCCGATCGCGAACTGCAGCCCGGGCACGGCGAACAGCACGGTGATCACCGTGATCGCCAGCACCGCGAGCGTTCCGGCCAGGAGCCACCCGATCGCCCAGCCCGACGCCCGGTTGGACAGCCGGGTGTCGGACCGGCGCACCGCCTTGCCCAGCTGCCACGACGCGAGCGCCCAGGTGAGCAGGACCGCGATGCTGGCGAACACGTCCATGCCGTTCAGGCTCGCGAACATCCCCCGCCCCTTCCCTCCAGTACCTGCCGGAAGGTTAGCGGCAAGGACCGACACTCAGGCGGCGATCTCCCCGGCGTCCTTGAGCTGCTGCGACAGCACCGCCGCCGCGTCCAGGTCGCCGTCGCCCGCGGCCACCACCTGGTGGTAGCGCCGCGCCGCCGTGCTGATCACCGGCAGCCCCACGCCCTGGTCGGCCGCGTCGTTCACGGTCAGCCGGAGATCCTTCTCCATCAGCACCGAGCGGAACCCCGCCGGCTGGTACCGCTCCTCGATCATCAACTGGCAGCGGTGCGACATGACCAACGAGCTGAACGCGCTCTCCGCGATCGTGCGCAGCATCAGGTCACGGTCCAAACCGGCCTCGACCCCGTAGTTGACCACCTCGGCCAGCGCCACGACCTGGCTGCCCAACAACGCGTTGAACGCCAGCTTCATCGTCGACGCCGCACCCACCGGTCCCAACTCGACCAGCTGGCGCCCGATCGCCTTCAGCACGTCCCGCACCTCGTCGAGATCCTCCGGCGCGCCCGCGGCCAGCACCCGCGCGTCGCCGGCCCGCGCCTGCATCGGGTTCGCGACCAGGTTCGCCTCCACCCGCCGCAGCCCCAGCTCACCCAGCTGCCGGGTGACCCGCCGCGAGTACGCCGGCGAGACCGTGGACATGTCGATCACGATGCCACCGGGCCGCATCCCGGCCACGATGCCGTCCGGCCCGAACAGCACCGCGTCCACCGACGGCTCGTCGGCCAGGCTCAGCAGCGCCACGTCCGCGGAGGCCACGGCCTGCGCCGGAGTGTCGGCCACCCCGCCGGCCCGGGCGCTCAGCGCCTCGGCCTTGTCCCGTGAACGGTTGTACAGCACCGGCGCCCAGTCCAGGTCGCAGAGCCGGCCGGCGATGCCGCCGCCCATGCCGCCGAGGCCGAGGCAGGCCACCTTCTTGGTCATCTGTCGGACTCCTTCTCGGTAGGTCAGGACGCCAGCAGCCGGCGCCGGAGAGCTCGAACGGCCAGGGCCAGCACCACTCCGGCGGCGCAGGCCAGCAGGCCGAAGATCAGGAAGTAGGTGGGCAGCGGCAGCACCTCGGAGAGCTGGGCGAGCTGGCCGCCGATTCCCGCGCCCAGCGCGGCGAACAGCCAGAACAGCCCGAGGTACTGGTGGGTGAACCCAGGCGGGGCCACCTGGACGGCCAGGCTGATCCCGATCGGCGCCAGCGCGAGCTCGCCGCAGACCTGGACCAGATACACCACGAGCAGCCAGCCGGGGGAGACCAGGCCGCCGGCGATCGCGAGCTGTGCGGCGACCGCCATCAGCAGGAAGCTCACGCCCACGAAGAGCAGCGCGCCGGCGAACTTGACCGGAACGTCCACCCGGCGCCCCAGCCGCACCCAGAGCATCGCGAACAGCGGCGCCAGCGCGAGGATGAACAGCGGGTGCGCGGACTGGAACCAGCTCGCCGGCACGGTCCAGCCGAGCACGTCCCGGTCGGTGTGGTCCTTGGCGAAGGCGTTGAGCACCGAGCCGCCCTGCGCGTACAGCAGCCAGAACACCGACGAACCGAGCAGCAGCCAGACGAAGGCGACCAGGCGGCTGCGGTCCGCGCCGTCCAGCGCGGGGTTCCGGCGCAGCTTCAGGAAGAACACGATCGGCAGGGTGATCGTGAGCACCCCGCACAGGGCGAGCACGTGCTGCATCTTGAACGCGCCGGAGACGGCGTCGGCGGTGAACAGGACGATCACCGCGGCGGCGGCGTAGACACCGCGGCGCACCACGACCCGCAGCCGTTCGGTGTCGATCGGGCGTTCCGCGGCCATTCCGAGGTCGCCGAACTGGCGGTTCCCCGCGACGTACTGGATGAGGCCGAACGTCATGCCGACCGCGGCCGCGCCGAACCCGAGGTGCCAGTTCACCTTCTCGCCGAGTATCCCGGTGATGACCGGCGCGAGGAACGCACTGATCTGGATGCTCATGTAGAAGATGGACATGGTCGCTTCGCGGCGCTCGTTGTCGTTCGGGTACGGGCTGCTCACCAGCGACGAGATCGCGGGCTTCGCCAGTCCGGTGCCGATGATCACGAAGAAAAGTCCGAAGTAGAGGGACGAGCGCACGGGGATGCTCATCGCGTAGTGGCCGAGCGCGATGCTGGCGCCGCCCAGCAGAACCGCCTTGCGCGCCCCGAGAACCCGGTCGGCCAGCCACCCGCCGGGCAGCGAGCAGATGAACATCAGCGACATGTACGTGCCGAACACCGCGGCCGCGTTCCCCGCGGGCAGGCCGAAGCCGCCTTCAGTGGCCGGCGCGGACAGGTACAGGTAGAGGATCGCGGTCATCCCGTAGAAGCTGAACCGCTCCCACATGTCGACCATGAACAGCGTGCTGAACCACCGCGGCTGGTCGCGGAACAGGCGGCCGCGGGCCTGGGTGGCGGCACCCGAGGCACCGGCGCGCTCGGTGATCACCGTCGCCATCTCATCTCCTCTGGCGCGATTTGTCGGCTTCGCAGCAGAGGTTCTGTGGTCTCGGCACAGGACCGCTCGAGACCGGCTCGACGCGGCTTGCGTTCGGTGCCCTCCATGCGGGTTCGACCCGACCTGGACGTGCCCGGTCGATGATCGCGGAGATTGCCGGACTTCTCCCTTGGAGGAACAGCGATGCAGGAGCGGAAGACCTCGGTGCTCGTGGCCGGTGGGGGTGTCGTCGGCCTGTCCAGCGCGCTGTTCCTTGCCCGGGCCGGGGTTGCGGTGACGCTGGTGGAGCGCCACCCGGGCACCTCGATCCACCCGCGCGCCTGGGGCTGGTACGAGCGGACGCTGGAGATCTTCCGCTCCGCCGGGATCGAGCAGCGGGTGCTCGAGGCCGCCGCCGGGTTCGCCGACCACCGGATCAACGCCAAGGTGGAGTCGTTACTGGGCAGGGAGTTCGGCCGCACCATGCTGCCCGACGAGGACGATCTCACCGCGATCACCCCGTGCCGGCACGTCGCCCTCGGCCAGGACCGCATGGAGCCGATCGTCCGCACCGCCGCCGAGGAAGCCGGCGCCTCGTTGCTGTTCTCCACCGAGCTCACCGACCTGACCCAGGACGCCGACGGCGTCACCGCTGTGCTGGCCGACCGGGTTTCCGGTGCCACCTCGACGATCCGCGCCGACTACGTGGTGGCGGCCGACGGCGCCCGGAGCCCGCTACGGGAGAAGCTCGGCGTCCGTGCCCACGGCCGCGGCGTCTTCCGCCACCAGGTCAGCATTCTGTTCCGCGCCGACCTCACCGGACCGCTCAACGGTCGCCGCTTCTCCATCTGCCAGATCGAGAACGAGACCGTCACGGCCGTCCTCGGCCACGACGACACCCTCCAAGAGGCCACCCTCATCGTCACCTACGAGCCCGACAAAGGTGAGTCCACTTCGGACTTCACCGAAGCCCGCTGCGTCGAGCTCGTCCACGCCGCAATAGGATCGACCGACACCGACGTGACCATCCGCGACGTCCTCCCCTGGGAGATGGCCGGCCTCGTCGCCGAACGCCTCCGCGCCGGCCGCGTCTTCTTCGCCGGCGACTCCGCCCACATCGTCCCCCCGATCGGCGGCTACGGCGCCAACCTCGGCATCCACGACGCCCACAACCTCTCCTGGAAACTCGCCGCCGTCCTCACCGGCCAAGCCGGTCCAGGTTTACTGGACACCTACGAAACCGAACGCGCCCCCGTCGCCAAGCTGACCGTGGCCCAGGGCGGCCTCCGCCTCGCCATGCGCGCCGGCTTCGCCACCCCCGAGCAGAAAGCCCAGGTCCTCGACCCCCTCGCGGTCACCCTCGGCTACCGCTACCCCGTCCCCGACGTCGAAGCCGACGTCTCCAGCCCGGTGCACCCAGCGGAACTGTCCGGGATCCCGGGCACGCGGGCCCCGCACGTGTGGCTGGCGAACAGCAAGTCCACAGTGGACCTCTTCGGCACCGACCTCGTCCTCCTCACCGGAACCACCAACGAGATCTGGCCCGAAGCCGCCGCCAAGCTCACCACCCGCAGCAACGTCCCCATCACCGTCCACCGCGACGACGCCGCAACCACCGCCTACGGCATCTCCACCGATGGTGCTGTGCTGATCCGTCCCGACGGCTTCATCGCCTGGCGCACCAGCGACGCCGCAACCGAGCCCGATACCGCGCTCGCGACCGCGGTATCGGAACTCTTGGCCCGCCCCGACATCGTCTGATCCGGAACAGGACGCACAACGTCCACGAGGTCAGCTCACCTCCGCCCAGCAGGCGATCCTCGCTTGCTGTAGCCCCTATCCGCCGTTCCGGTCGGCGAGCTGCTCGGTCACCGTGTCGATCCCCACACGCACATGCTCCCAGTCCTCAGTGAGCTGGTTCATCCGCTGTTCCAGCCGGTTGAGCAGGTCGGTGACATTGCAGCCCCGCGTGCACCAGGTCAGCTCGCCTTCCGCCTCGGCCGGGCTCACTCCGCCACCCCTATGAGGTGGCAATTCACGTCGTCTTCAGCCTCGAGCTCAGCCATGATCTCGTCGGCGATCGTGCGACCGGTGGCGGCGATGTCCGGTCGCCGCACGTGCTGCGGAAGCCACGGCCCAGGGTCCTCACCCCGCGCATACGTCGCGCACCGCCGTGTCAGATAGACCATGCTGTCGGTCCATTCCTCCACCAGGTGACGCTTAACGCGATCGCCGGCCAACTCGCCCGCCCGCTGCACCAACCGGTACTCGAAGTAATCTGCCCATTCATCGTTGGCCGCGGCCCGTTCGGCCGCCTCGAGAGTCTTCTCGAAGCACCCGAAGCCCAAGAAGTCGTACCCGATATTGCCGGCCTCGTCCACATTCAGGAACCGCGCGATGTGCCGCCACCGGCTTGCAACCCCACCAGCCGACAACCCGATTTCTCCACTCATCGCAACCTCCCTTGCTTTCGGATTGGTCATGATCAGGTATAAGACCGGTGCGTCGTGGAGGTGGGTCACCAGGTGTGCCAGTTAGACACACGGCCGCCACCTGCGGTTACGCTGTTGGTGGCGGTACGAGCAACGACACCAGAAGCGTGAGAGATGGCCAGGGAGCCTGAGGCGATCGCAGCACTACGCCGTGCACTGGGCGAGCGGCTCGCCGCGTTCCGTAAGGCGGCTGAGGTCACCCAGGCTCAGCTTGCAGCGGCGACTTACCTCGACCGCACCACGGTGACGCATGTCGAGAAGGGCCGGGCCCGGGCCGCCGAAGCGTTCTGGCAGACAGCGGACCGGCTGACCGAGGCTGGCGGGCAGTTGCTCATCTCCTATCGTCAGCTAGAGGCCGCAAAGCACGAGCATGAGATGGCGACCCGCTCCACCGAGCTTGCCACGATCCGAGCCAAGGCGGACACCTTCCACTCCATGCCGTTGACCACGGGGAACGGACCGGCGCCAGCTTCCGATGACGCGACCGCCGCCATCGAGTTGGCTCGGCGGGTTGCCGCAAGCGATGTCGGCGATGAAACCCTGTCCCACCTCGAGTTGGCCTTTGACGATCTGGCCATGGCCTACCCCGTCACACCCCCGGCCGAGCTGTTGGTGAGGCTGCGGCAACACCTGTCCTACGTCAATGCGCTGCTCGACAGCCGCATGACGCTGAGCGGGCGGAAGCGCCTGATCGTGGTTGGCGGGTGGCTGTCCCTCTTGACAGCCACAGTTCAGATTGATCTTGATCAACAGATTCCGGCCAGCGCCCTGCTGCGGACCGCCGCCAGTTTGGCGCGGCATGCTGAGCACGACGAAATCCGCGCCTGGTGCTTTGAGACCGAAGCCTGGCGTGTGCTGACCCGGCGCAATTACCGTCAAGCTCTCGAGCTATCCCACGCAGCCCAGAAATTGGCCCCTGTGGGCAGTTCGGCGGCTATCCAGGCAACAGCACAAGAAGGTCGTGCATGGGCGCGCTTGCGTCAGCCGCGTCAGACTTATTCCGCCATTGAGCGAGTCAACAAACTAGTGTCTCCACTTGAACGAACGGACCGGCCGGAGCACCATTACCGCTATGACCCCGACAAGTCGGTAGCCTATGTTGGCACAACTTTGGCATGGGTCGGTGACCCGGCTGCTGAAAGTTACGCGCGCGAAGTAATTGCCCGGCTCAAGCCCAGTGAAAGCAATGGCAAGTGGCCGCGCCGAGTCGCCGCAGCCAACCTCGATCTGGCTTTGGTCCTGCTCGTCACCAACCGGCTCGAAGAAGCCTGCGACGCTGCTCAACAAGCCATTCTATCTGGCCAAGTAGTGCCCTCCAACTGGTGGCGGGCCGCTGAGGTCGTGACAGCTGTCGAAGCCAGGCAACTCCCCGAGGGGCGGGACATGCGCGAAGCCTACGAAGAGCTGCGACGCCAGTCATAGAGATTCGATGGGCAGAGCCCACGATGTAGCCCAGGGAGCTACGTCGCGCTACATTGAGTCCATGCGAGTCATCAGTCAACGGGAGTTTCGGAACAACTCGGCCGCGGTGATGGACGCTGTCGAGGCGGGGGAGACGTACCACGTCACCCGCAACGGCGTTCCCGTTGCCGAGTTACGGCCGCTGTCGCGCAGGCGGCGGCTCACCGCCGAGGAGCTGGTTGAGCGGCACAAGAAGTTGCCGCGGGTCGACTACGCGAGCATGCGTCGGGAGGCCGACGAGTTCTTCGGCACCGAAGATCGCGTTGGTGACGACGATCCGTGGGCGCGTCAATGACCGAACGCCACGAGTCGGGCGTCCTGGACACGTGTGTCTATATCGACCTTGACCGGCTCGACCCGACGACACTGCCCTCCGTTCCCGAGCTCACCGCGATCACCATGGCCGAGCTGCACCAGGGCGTGGCGATGGCCAGGAACATGGCGGTTCGGGCGGCGCGGACGGAGCAGCTCGGCGCCGCGATCGTCGACTTCGACCCGCTACCGTTCGACGCCGACGCGGCTACCCGCTATGGGACCTTGGTCGCTCTGGCCATGGCCGCCGGTCGCGATCCACGCCCGCGCCGGATGGATCTCATGATCGCGGCGATTGCCTCGTCCCGGAGTCTTCCGCTCTACACCAGAAACGCCGCGGACTTCGCCGGCCTCGACGACATGCTCAGCGTGGTCGCCCTCTGAATCAGGTCACGCCGTACAAGCGGCATGCCCTGAAGGCCGCCTTCAGGACGTTGAGCGTCCCGAAGGCCGCCTTCAGGACATCACCGCCGGTCAGTACTCGGCGTCGACCTTGAAGATGCCGTAGGGCCGGGTCATGCGGGTGTCGCGGTACTGGCGGAGAGGAGCGGTGGTGCCTTTGTGGGCGGCACCTTGCTCCCATGTGGTGAACGAGTCCAGGTCGGTCCACTCGCTCATGACCAGGAACCAGGTCGGGTCGTTGACCGCGGTGAGTAGCTCGTTGCCGAGCAGCCCGGGTGTCCCGGCGAGATCGGCGCTGACCTCGTGGTACGCGGCGGTCACGCCGTCCGGCGTTTCGGCCTCGTGGAAGAGCAGGACCCGGACCCGACTCATGACCAGCGCTCCCCGGAGGAACCGCCCTCCAGGTGGGCCACCACGTTCATGGTGACCATGGAACCGCCGCTGCGGAACGGGTGCAGCTTCTGCCGGTGATCGAGGTGCCGGTCGCTGTGCTCGAACGCGCGGAACTGCGGCTCGTCGACCCAGTCGCTGACGATGTAGTAGATGCCGGGCTCTTCGATGCTCCTGGAGAGCCACTGGCCGAGGTTGGCGCGGTGCGAGGTGACCGAGTCGCCGACCTCCGTCCAGGTGCGCTCGAACTCGTCCTCCAGGCCGGGCTTGATCTCCATGCGGAGCATCACCCGGAAAACCTGGGACGGGGTATGGACTTCCGCGGTCACGTGATTCCTCCATCCACGTGCAGGACCTCACCGGTGACGTACCGGGACAGGTCGCTTGCCAGGAACAGCATTCCGCCGGCGATCTCGTCCGCCTCGCCGAGCCGGGCCAGCGCCGTCTTCGCGGTGTAGCGCACCTTCATCGCCTCGAGCTGATCCGGCGGCAGCGCCAGCATGGCCTCGGTGACGATCACGCCGGGCGCCAGCACGTTCACCCGGATCCCTTGCGGGCCGAGCTCTTTGGCCAGCGACTTGGTGAGACCCACCATGGCCGCCTTGGCCGCGGTGTAGTGCGCCCGCAGTGGAATGCCCACCTCGCAGGACTTCGAGCCGATGTTGATGATCGACGCGCCCGGGCCGAGGATCGGCAGCGACTCCTGGATGATCAGGAACGCCGCGGTCAGGTTGGTGTCCAGGATCCGCTGCCACTCGTCCAGCGCCAGGTTGGCGTACGGGATGTGGCTGATCACGCCGGCGTTGTTGACGATCACGTCGAGGCGGCCGAACCGGGTCCGGACCTCCTCCATCAGCGACCGGACGCCCTCCGGCTCGCCGACGTCCGCGCGGACCACGTGGTGGTCGCCGGGCGTCTCCTTGAGCTCGCGGACCAGCGACGCGACCGACTCGTCCTCGCTGCGGTAGCAGGTGATCACGTCGGCGCCCGCCGCCGCGGCGTTCAGCACGAGCCCGCGGCCGATGCCCTTCGTTCCGCCGGTGACGAGGAACTTCTTCCCCTCCACGGCTATCTGCGTTTGCACCATGGTGCTGTTGTCCTCCAACGGTTTCAGATCAAGAGTCCGATCGCGACGACGTTGCTCACCAGTGCGACGACGGCGAACACGGTCCGCAGCCGGTGCCAGAAGCTCCACGACGGGCGGGGGTCCTCGAAGTCCTCCGGCAGGTTCTCCGGGTTCAGCGAGGCCATCCAGCGGTTCACCGGAGCGTTTCTGGTCAGCGAGATGGTCACCACGGCCGCGGCGAGCACCGCGGACACGGCGAACGGAACGGCCGCTCGCGCGGGCGCGAGCACGGTCAGCACCAGGTCGCCGAGCAGGGTGACCACCAGGCAGATCGGCATGAACGGGTCGTACCGGGTGCCGAAGAACCCGTGCGCATGCACGTACCGGTCCACCGGCAGGGTGAGCAGCAGCGGCAACCCGCCGAGCACCGCCCCGGCCAGCACCCCGGCGGCCAACCCGTTGGCCAGCAACACCACCGGCGCGAGCAACTCGATCATCTCCAACCTTTCCGGCTAGCTGGCGAGCTTCAGTGCGGCCGCCGCCTCGACCTTCTCCTTGATCAGCTGCAGCTGCACCGCGGTGTTCGTGTTGAGCCGCGCGGTCATCTGCTCGTCGTTGATCGGCGCGATCGGCTTCATCTCGAAGTCCTGCACCCAGCGCATCCGTACGCCGCCCTCGACCTCGGTGTACTCCCAGAACAGCGCCATGTACTTGAACACCCCGGTCTCCACCCGCGCCGAGCGCACGGTCCGGCTGACCGGGTCCGGGGTCCGCTCGGACACCCAGTCCCACACCTTGCCGTTCTCGTCCGGGTGCAGCGCCAGCCGGAACCGCACCGACTCACCCCGCCGCTCGATGATCTCGGCCACCGAGTACTCGCTGAACAGCGTGGTCCACGACTCGACGTCGTTCGTCATGTCCCACACCAGATCCATCGGCGCGTCGATGACGATCGAGTTGTCCGTGTGTCCACTCACGACTCACACCCCCGCCTTCTCGAACTGCTCGTTGATGTAGTCCACGGCCAGCTGTGGCGTGGTCATGTACTCGGTCGACTCGTCCGGCATCGGCACGCTGTACGTGCGCTGCACCTGGCTCGCCATCTCCAGCACCGCCAGCGAGTCGTAGCCGATTTCCTCGAACGTCTTGTCCGCGATGTCACCATCGATGTCGACGCTGTCGTCGACACCGGCGGAGGAGCGCATCAGCTCACGCAGGTCGTCCAAAGTGAACTTCTTGCTCATCAGGATCCCTTTCTGACTACCGAACCGGGCCGCCGAGTACGACCGCCGCATTGAAACCGCCCCATCCGCGGGCGACGACCAGGGCGGTGTTCAGTTCCGCCTGCCGCGGGCGGTCGATCACCAGATCGAGCTCGATCCCGTCGGCGAGCTGGGAGGTGCCCGTGGTCGCCGGGATGACGCCCTCACCGAGCGCCAGCAGCGCCGTGGCCACGTCCAGCGCGGCGCCGCCGCCGTAGAGCCGCCCGGTCAGCGTCTTCGGCGCGGTGACCGGCACGGCGCGCGGGCCGAACACGGCGGTGAGCGCTTCGGCCTCGGCCCGGTCCGCGGCCACGTTTCCGTTGGCGTCGGCGAAAACCACGTCGATGTCGGCCGGTACGACACCGGCGTCGGCCAGCGCCTGCTCGATCGCGCGGCGCAGCGCCGGCGGGCGCGACCCACCGGGCGGCGGGTCGAACGTGGCGGCGTAGCCCAGAACTGAGCCGTAGTTCGGTGCGCCGCGCCGAGCCGCCTCGTCGTCCCGCTCGACGATCAGGATCGCGCCGCCCTCGCCCGGCACGTAGCCGCTGGCGTCCGCGTCGAACGGCAGGTATGCGTCGGTCGGATCGTCCCGTTCGGACAGTAGCCCGGTGGACAGCTGAGCGGAAAGTCCGTACGGACACAGGGACGCGTCCGTGCCGCCGGCCACGACGAGGCGGATGTCACCGGCCAGCAGACGTCGCGCCTGGCCGAGTGTGTCCAGCCCGCCGGCCTGTTCGCAGGCCAGCACGCCGCACGGGCCGCGCATGCCGTGCCGGATGGAGATCTGGCCGGTGGTCGCCGCGTAGAACCAGGCGATCGACTGGTACGCGCCGACGAACTGCGGACCGTTGGCCCACAACCGTTCGATCTCCCGCTGGCCGAACTCGGTGCCGCCGGACGAGCTCGCGGTCACCACGGCCATCTCGAACTCGGGCAGCTGCGCGGGATCCACGGCGGCGTCGGCCAGCGCGTCCTCGGCGGCGGACAGACCCATGTGCGTCCAGTGGTCGGTCTGCGGCACCAGCCGGTTGGGCACGCGCGCCTTGGTGTCGAAGCCCGGCACCTCGCCGGCGACCTTCACCGGGTACTTGGCCGGGTCGAAGCGGGTGATCTGGCCGAGGCCGCTCTTGCCGGCGAGCACGGCCTGCCAGTGGGCGTTCCTGCCGATCCCGGTGGGCGCGATGACGCCCATGCCGGTGATCACGGGCGTCGCGCGACGGTCAGCCACAGCATCTCCTTGACTGCTCGAAACCTGACAAAGCCTGCGTTAACCAACTCGAAGTCGTGTCGAGAGGCGATGAATGCCTCATTCAGTGCGGCCAGCGCACTGAATGAGGCATTCATCGCGGTCAAGCCGCGGCCGGCCGGGCCAGCAGCATGGCCGTCTGGAACCCGCCGAACCCGCTGCCCACACTGAGCACCACGTCCATCTTGTGCTCCCGCGCGGTCTTCGGGACGTAGTCCAGGTCGCACTGGGGATCGGCGTTCTCCAGGTTCGCCGTCGGCGGTACCACCTGGCGCTGCAGAGCCAAAGCGCTGGCGGCCACCTCGATCGAGCCGATCGCGCCGAGCGAGTGCCCGATCATCGACTTGATGGAGCTGACCGGAACCTCGTAGGCCCGCTGCCCGAGGCTGCGCTTGAACGCCGCGGTCTCGTGCCGGTCGTTCTGCTTCGTGCCGGAGCCATGCGCGTTGATGTAGTCCACATCGGACGGATTCAGCCTGGCTTGGTCCAGCGACACCCGGATGGCCTCGGCCATCTCCCGCCCGTCCGGCTTGAGCCCGGTCATGTGGAACGCGTTGCTGCGACCGGCAAACCCCACGATCTCGGCGTAGATGGTGGCACCGCGCGCCTTCGCCGACTCGGCCGACTCCAGCACCATCACCGCGGAACCCTCGCCGAGCACGAAACCGTCCCGGTGTGCGTCGAACGGCCGGGATGCGTGCTCCGGGTCGTCGTTGTTCGGCGAGGTGGCGCGGATCGCGTCGAAGCAGGCCGCGGTGATCGGCGACAGCGGCGCATCGGTGGCGCCGGCCAGCACCACGTCGGCGCTGCCCTCGGCGATCAGTTGCGCGCCATGCCCGACCGCGTCCAGCCCGGACGTGCAACCCGTTGACACCAAGGCAACCGGGCCCTCGGCGCCACAGGTCCAGGCCACCTCGACGGCCAGCGTGCTCGGCACCATGTAGCCGTAAAGCTGTGGCACCACGTAGTTCGGGTCGACCAGCCAGTCCTTGCCGTGGTTGGACAGCACCGCGTACTCGTCCTCGAGCCCGGTGGTGCAGCCGACCGCGCTGCCGATGCTCACCCCGATCCGCGCCGGGTCCAGCTCGTCGAAGTTCAGTCCACAGTCGACGATCGCCTCCCGGGCACTGACCACCGCAAGCTGCCCGGCCCGGTCCATCCGGCGGATCTCCTGTGGGGACAGGCCCGCGGCCTTCGCGTCGAAGTCGCACTCCGCGGCCACCCGGGACCGGAAGTTGGTGGCGTCGAAGAGGGTGATCTTCCTGGTCGCGGTCCGGCCCGCGGTGAGCAGGTCCCAGAACGCCTCGCGGGACAGGCCACCCGGTGCTACCACACCGACCCCGGTGATCACCGCCCTCCGGGTCACTTGCCACCCCCGACGTCCGGATTCGGCCCGGCGTTCGGCGGGGCTTCGGTGTCCACGTGCCCGAGCTCCGGCCGCGGCGCGAGGGGCGCCAGCTGGAACACGCCGCGAGCCACCTTGTCCGTCCTGTTCACCAGCCGGTGCTTCGCGTTGATCGGCACCAGCAGCGAGTCGCCCTCCTTGAGCGCGAACACGGTGCCGTCCACGGTCATCTCGAACTCACCCTCCACCACGTACAGGAACTCCTCGGAGTACGGGTGGTAGTGCTCGGAGATGTACTCACCGGGTTGCAGCACGACGAAACCGCCGAACCCGGAGGTGCAGCCGACGGTCCGCGGGCTGAGCAGCACCCGGATCTCGCCGCCGCGCTTGCGGTTCGCCGCGGCCTCCTCGATGTTGACCTTGAGCTTCTGTTGCGTGCTCGTCATCGCTGTCGTCTCCTCGTCCCTCGGCGCGGTCTACTCGCGACCGTCCGGCGTCCACACGTAGAACGGCTGCGCCATGGCGTCCTTGGGCTCTTTCCAGTTCGGGTCGTACGGCCACACGTGCTCGGCCAGCGACTTGTTGATCCAGTCGTAGAGCGGGTGGCTGCGCGCCTTGTACAGGTTCTCGTTGATTTCCTCGTCCGCCTCGACCAGGTGGAAGTACAGGTCGTGGAACTTGAACAGGGTGCGACGCTTCACCCCGATCATGTGCGGGAGCTCGGTCGCGTCCGACTCGGCAAAGATCTGGGCGATGGCGTCTTCGTGGCCTTCCTTCAAATGGGCCACGATCAGCGTGCGGTGCGGCACGGCGACCTCCGAGGAGCAGGCTGGCAATGGTCGCCAGCGATGATTCGCCGGGCCCGTCCAAGAAACCTCGAGCCTGCTTGGAGAACGCCGTCACCGCACGGGGAACGCCTCGCGCGCGCACGGACGGCAGCGCAGCACCACCGGCCGGTCGTTCAGCATGGCCACGTCCAGGGTGAGCGGCCGCCCCGCCGCCACCGCGGCATTGCGGGCCAGTGCCGCCAACCGCAGCACCGTTCCCCGGGACAGCGAACTCTGGTACCGGCAACGCTCCGACAGGTCGACCGTGCGCGTCCCGCCGTGCGCCGTCACGTTCGCCGTCGGCTTCCAGGCGAGCTTCTCGGTAACCCCACGCCCGTCCGGCGCCACCTCGAACTCGTCGGCCGGAACCTCGCTCAGGCTCGCCTCGGTCAACCCCCACCGGCCGCTGATCCGTACCGGCAACCGGCGGTTCGGGCTGGCCTGGACCACGGCGGACGCCTTGGGCGGCGCGAACCTCTGCAGCAGTAGAACGCAGCTCCCGTTGGCCGTGGCCAGGTTCAGCCGCCGCGCCGCCGCCACGGACTCCACCAGCGCTTCCGGGAGCGCCTCAAGGTGCATGTTGTACAGGTTCAGGTCCTCGGTGGTCTCCGGTGCGACCGGGTACGGGCACGCCACCCCCACGGTCAGCACCGGATCCTGACCGTCCATATGGAACAATCCGCAGGCCACCCGGCCGACCTCGGCCACGTGCGCGGCGAAGTCCACTTCGGACGGAACAACCACGACCGCGGTCGGCGGCGCCGGCAGCAGATCCAGCAGCCTCGCGGTGACGGCCACCTCCAACCCCACCACGGCCGATCGCCGCGCCACCCGCCGGTCCAGCGGCAGCACCATGGCCCCGGCCCGCAACGCCGCCGGCCGCTCGTCATCCCGCCCGGCCAGCACCGCGATTCCGGAACCGCTCACCGGCGCCCACGCCGGCTCGCTCCGCACCATGGTCATCGGCCCCCTTCCCGCGCTCAGGGGACATCCGAGCAGCGTCGCGAAACCGTCACCGCGGGCTATTGGGGTACCCACGGATTGCGGAACCGTAAGGAGGTTCAGACGAGCTTCGCTCAAACCTGACTCGAGCCGTCAGTCGATGAACGCGCTCTGCAGCAGGAAGGCGAACATCGCGACGGTGGTGTAGAGCGCGACAGCAAGGACCGCCCCGATCGCATCCGGCCAGGGCCGGCCATTGTGCCGGGCACCCATTCCGGACAGCTGCCCTTGCCACGCCGTCAGCACGCCCGCGGCCAGGACCGTGAACGGGGACAGCACCAAGACCCATGCGTTGTGCATGTCGAGCACCAGGCCGCTCGCGACGAACAGCCCCAGGGCCAGGACACCGGTGCCGATGACAACCGGGGACCGCCACTCGGCCGGTACCGGACGGGCGCGCCGGCGCAACAGGTAGGTCGCCACCCCCGCCGCGATCGAGAGCGTGCAGATCAGAACCTTTGCGGCGATTTCCACCCCGTAGCCCGACCGCCACCACGGTACGGCCGCACGCAAACCGGCCAGCTCCGCACCGGTCACGCCGAGCCCGTCGCTGATCCTCACCGAATGGGAGGCGTGCCCGTAGTCGCCGAAGGCCGACTCACAGGACACCGAACGCTCGTCGTATCGCGCGGTGCAGCTACTCGGCCCGACGATGTCGGCGTCGAGGTACCTGACGTCGATCCGCAGCTGGTGTGCGCTGACCGGGGTGGTGCAGGTGGCGGTGGCACCAATTCGGCCGCAGGTCAGGGATTCGGTGGGAATCGTGAACTGGTCGGCGCCTTCGCCGACGGTGACCTGGTATACCCCGCTGGTCACGCGGCTCGGCGCGATCTGGGCCAGCAGCACTGCGACCCCGAACAGGACAATGATCAGGGCCACGGGCAGCAGCGCCAGGGGAGGTCCGGCGGATGTCCTGGACGGGCTGGTAACGACTGTCGCCACGAGGACTCCTGGAGAGAAGGTGCCGGATAACGCCCACCTCTCCAGTCGTGGCGAATGCGGCATCGTTACGCGTCAGCGGTTCCCTGTTTGTCGGTGCTCCACCACGGGCTGCTGAGCGTGCCGGACAGGCCGACCAGGCGGATCAAGCCGGGAACCACGTGCTGGGGTTCGTCGAAGCGGGTTTGCCGCTCCTCCACCAGGTCCGCGTCGACCAGCTCGTCGACCACGGCTTCGACGGACTGGCGGCCCATGCTCACCAGCTCGGAGATCTGGTTGATGGTCAGGGGTTGCTCGCTGGCGGCGGCGAGCCGGCGGAACACCCAGCGCTGCCGCGCGGTGAGCAGCTGGTAGGCCTCGGCGAGCCGGCCGAGGACGTCGAAACCGCCGTAGCACAGCTCTTCCAGCCGGTGCCGCTCGTCGGACAACCGCCCCACCATGCGGGAGAGCTGCCAGCCGGGCCGCGCGGCGAGTTTGGCCGCGACCGCACGAAGGGCCAGCGGGAGCCGGTCGGCCAGCTCCACCAGCTCCAGCGCGGCCGCCGGCTCACGCTCCACTCTGGACTCACCGACGACGGCGGTGAGCAGCTGCACCGACTCGGCCGGGGTCAGCACCGGCAGCTTGACGTGCACCGCGCCGGGCAGGCCGCCGATCGGGTTGCGACTGGTGATCACAACGGTGCATCCCGGGCCGCCGGGCAGCAGCTGGTGCATCTGCTCGCGCGACGTGCAGTCGTCCAGCACGACGAGCAACCGCCGGTCCGCCGTCCAGCTGCGGAACATCAGCGCGGCCTCGCCGGCCGAGGCGGGCACCTCGTCCGCGCCCAACGCCGTCAGGAACCCGACCAGAACGTCCCGTGTGGACGGTGTGCCGGACAGGTCGACGTACAGCTGCCCGTCCGGGAACCGGTCCCGCACCGCCCGCGCCGCGTGCACGGCGAACGTGCTCTTGCCGATCCCCGGCCGGCCAACCAGGTTCACCACCCGCAACCCGGCGCCGTCCACCTCGGGCAGCGTCCGCTCGAACTCGCCCAGCTCCGCCGAACGCCCCACGAAGTCGGGGATCTCGGCGGGCAGCTGCGCCGGCGTGACGGCCGGGGGCCGCGAGCCCGCCGTGACCGGCGCCCGCACCACCGGCGCCGGGCCGGACGGCGCGTCCAGCGACGGGTCGGCGGCCAGCATGAGTTGATGCAACCGTTGCAGCTCGGTGGCCGGGTCCAGTCCGAGCTCCTCCACCAGGGTCGTCCGGATCCGCTGGTACACCTGCAAGGCGTCCGCGCGCCGGCCGCACCGGTAGAGCGCCAGCATCAGCTTGGCCGAGAAGTCCTCGCGAGTCGGCTCGGCGCTGACCAGGCTGGCCAGCTCACCGGTGATCTCCTGGTGCCGCCCGAGCTGCAGGTCCGCCTCGATCCGCAGCCCCAGCACGGTCCGCCTGCGCTCGGCCAGCCGGGCCACCTGCGCGTAGAGCAGCGGCCCGGTGGACACGCCCTCCAGCACGCTTCCCCGCCACAGCCCCAGCGCTACCCGCAACGTGTCGGCGGCCACGGTGACCTGCCCGCTCAGCAACCCCTGCCGCCCGCGCTCGGCCAGCTGCTCGAACAGGTACGCGTCGATGTCCAGCAGCGACCGCAACTGCAGGATGTACCCGCCGGGATGGCTCAGCAGCACCGGTGTGTCGTCGCCGCGCCCGCCGCTGGCCTTGTCGGACAGCTTCAACAGCTTGCGCAGCTGGTAGATGTAGGTCTGCACGGTGGTGAGCGCGCTCGGCGGCGGGCTCTCCTCCCACAGCTCCTCGACGAGCTGGTCCACCCGGGTCACCGAGTTTGCTTGCAACACCAGCAACGACAGCACCTGCCGCAGCTTCGGCGCGGACGGCGTGATCATCTGCCCGGCCCGGCGCAGGGTCAGCGGCCCGAGCAGCCCGACCTGCATGACCTGCGGGTCGTCCTGGTCGAGATCCGCGGGGGTATGGATCGATAACCGGGGGGCGGATGCCTCTCCACCGTGCTGATTCATGGAACCCTCCAAGCGCCTGGCAATGCATCGTTGCACTGCGGTGCCGCTGGATTCCCGCTCCAGCAGCACCCTTCGAGCGCTGGGCGACCCGCGTACTAGGGATCAAAGAGGTGTCGACCGGTTCTGGAGTCACCTTCGAGGCATCCTCAAGTTTCCGCTCGCAGCCTTGGCGCGTGGCAATGACTTCCCGGCTGTTCACCTCCGAATCGGTGACCGAGGGGCACCCGGACAAGATCTGTGACGCGATCAGCGACTCGATTCTGGACGCCCTGCTCGCCCGTGACCCGCACGCGCGTGTCGCGGTGGAGACCATGGTCACCACCGGTCAGGTGCACGTCGCCGGCGAGATCACCAGTCAGGCCACTGTGGACATTCCGGCCGTGGTGCGGGACCGGATCCTGCGCATCGGCTACGACTCCTCGGCCACCGGTTTCGACGGCGGCTCGTGCGGGGTGAACGTGGCGATCGGCACGCAGTCACCGGACATCGCCCGCGGCGTCGACCACGCCTGCGACGACCTCGACCAGCAGGGCGCCGGCGACCAGGGCCTCATGTTCGGCTACGCCTGCACCGACACCCCCGAGCTGATGCCGCTGCCGATCGCTCTCGCGCACCGGCTCGCCCGCCAGCTCACCGCGGTCCGCCAGGGTGGGTTGCTGCCCTACCTCCGCCCGGACGGCAAGACCCAGGTGACCATCGAGTACGCCGGCGACGTACCGGTGTGCCTGGACACGGTGGTGGTGTCCACCCAGCACGCCGACGGCGTCGACCTGGACCGCCTGCTGCGCAGCGACATCCGCGAGCACGTGGTCGCGCCTCCGCTCGCCGGCCTGGCGCTCGACACCTCGGATTTCCGGCTGCTCGTCAACCCCACCGGCCGGTTCGTCATCGGCGGTCCGATGGGCGACGCCGGCCTGACCGGACGGAAGATCATCGTCGACACCTACGGCGGCATCGCCCGGCACGGCGGCGGTGCGTTCTCCGGCAAAGATCCGTCCAAAGTAGACCGAAGTGCGGCGTACGCCATGCGCTGGGTGGCCAAGAACATCGTCGCCGCCGGCCTCGCCACCCGCGCCGAGATGCAGGTCGCCTACGCCATCGGCAAAGCCGCCCCGGTCGGCCTGTTCGTCGAGACGTTCGGCACCGAGACCATCGACCCCAGCAAGATCCAGCAGGCCATCACCGAGGTGTTCGACCTGCGCCCGGCCGCGATCATCCGCGACCTCGACCTGCTGCGCCCCATCTACGCCCGGACCGCCGCGTACGGCCACTTCGGCCGGCCGGACCTGGACCTGCCGTGGGAGCGCACCGACCGGGCCGCCGCGCTCCGGGACATCCTCGGCTGAGCCGGAAAGGAGCGCACCATGCGGATCGCCGTCACCGGGTCCATCGCGACCGAGCACCTGATGACGTTCCCCGGCAGCTTCGCCAACCAGTTCCCGGCGGACGCGCCGCACACCGTGGCCCTCTCGTTCCTCGTCGACACCCTCGACATCCGCCGTGGCGGGACCGGCGCCAACATCGCCTTCGGCCTCGGCCGGCTCGGCGGTCGCCCGCTGCTGATCGGCGCCGCCGGCCCCGACTTCGGCGAGTACCGCTGCTGGCTCTCCGCGCACGGTGTCGACACCCGCTTCGTCCACGTATCCCCGACCCGGCACACCGCCCGTCGCCTCGCCATCACCGACGACTACCACAACCAGATCTCCGCGTTCCACGCCGGCGCGATGACCGAGGCCCGCACGATCGCACTGCGCCCCATCTTGGCCGCCGCCGGCGGTGTGGACCTCGTCCTGATCGCCCCCGACGACCCCGAAGCCATGCTCCGGCACACCGCGGAATGCCGCACCCTCGGCATCCCGTTCGCCGCCGACCCCGCCCAGCACCTCACCACTCTCGGTCGCGCTGACATCCAGTCCCTTGTAGACGGTGCGACGTTCCTGTTCACCGATGAGTCCGAGCGCGACCTCCTCCTGTCCACGACCCGCTGGACCGCCGCCGACGTGCTCGCCCGGGTCGGCACCTGGATCACCACCCTCGGCCCACGTGGCGTCCGAATCGAGTCCGCCGGCCTACCCATCGTCAGCGTCGGCGCCGTGCCGGACCGCGGCATCGTCGACCCGACCGGCGTCGGCGCCGCCTTCCGCGCCGGCTTCCTGTCCGGTCTGGCCCGGCACCTGCCCCCGGTCCGCTCCGCCCAACTCGGCTGCCAGCTCGCCACCATCGTCCTCGAGGCCCGCGGCGCCCAGGATTACGACCTCGACCCCGACATGTTCCTCAAACGCCTCGACGAGGCCTACGGCCCGGACGCCGCCGCCGACGCCGAACCGATCATGCGAGCCGCCCGGGAGATCAACGAAGCCCACCACATCCGCGGCTACAACTAAGAGGGGACCAACCATGTTGATGAAGCGACCCGCCCGCAAGCCCGCCGCCGCCACCCAGCCGCGCGTCTGCTGGACCTGCGTCTGGACCATGTCCGCCGGCCTGTCTGGCCCATCTGGGCCAGCCTCCCCGGCGGCTGGCCCCAACTCCGCCGCTGCCAGTCCTGCGCCCCGGCCTGACAGTCGTCTCAAAGAAAACCGACTGACCGGTATTGACATACCGTTCAGTCGGTTCTCTAATTGAGCGGTACGCAAGAGCGTACTTCAAGGGACGACGCTACATCGGACTCCCGCGGACAGGGAGCGGGCGAGCCGACCGGCGTCCACCTGGGGCCCTCTGACGACCTCACGGCGCGACGCCGACCCCTCGCGACCTCTCTACCCCGGGGGGATAGGGGTGGAAATCATGGCTACTCTCACGTCACTGCCCGCACCCGGCTGGCTCCGCGACCTGGCTCAGGCCCGCGCCACCTACGAGGAAACGCTGGGCTGGCCCGTCACCATCCAAATAGGCCGCCGCGACCTCGTGGTTCCTGTCGCCGGCCCCCTCGCCGCCATCGGCATGCCCGCCCGCCTCGGCGCCCGCATCCGCCAAGCCCTCACCATCGCGCTGTTACCCGCGCCCATCATCGCCGACCCCAGCGCCACCTGGTGGACATTCCTGACTCGCCCGGTCGGCACCCTCCGCCCCGACGTAACCCACGACCTCACCGCCCTCCGCGTCCGGGTCATCCCCCGCAACACCCCCATCGAACTCCCCCTCTCCGTCACCACCTCCACCCCCAACACCCGCCGCTGGGTCGAACCCCCACTCCCCACCCACCCCCTCCCACCCGGCTCAGTAGTCGTC
>NZ_DASYTH010000117.1:0-5821 GCF_036002505.1 Actinophytocola sp.
CCGGCACCCAGCGTCCGGATGCGCTCTACGCCGATCGCGGCTACGACCATGACAAATACCGCAAGCAAATTTGCGAGGCTGGGATCAAGCCGGTCATCGCCCGTCGCGGCGAGCAACATGATTCCGGGCTGGGCGTGTACCGCTGGGTCGTTGAGCAGGCTTTCGCCCTACTGCACTGGTTCCGCCGGCTCCGCATCCGATGGGAAATCCGCGACGACATCCACGAAGCCTTCCTCCGCTTCGCCTGCGCCATCATCTGCTGGCGACGCCTCCACAACATCTCAAACTGTTAGGAGTTCTAAGGCCGACTACTGGCCGGTGCCGGTCACCGAGGAGGTGCCGGAGACGTACCTGTGCGACCAGTACCAGCTCCGCGTCCCCGGCACCGGCTACCGCGGCTGACGCCGTGCCCGAGCAGCCGCGATCTGCCAAGCGATGCATTCCGTCGGAAACGAGCTGTAGTCCTTCGCTTTGGTCAACGACGCCCACGCCGCACTCTTCTGCCCGCGAGGCGTTCCTTGCCGGGCGATCGCGTCCGGCGTCAGAGGAGATCGTCGCCGCTGGGCACCGTCACGTAGCGTTAGGACGCTCGGCCGTCAGCTCGAGCGTCGTGGGGCCAGATCCAAGTGGAGCCGTCACAGCCACCGGTGCGAGGTTGGGACGCTGGTAGCGGGGGACGAGCCGGTTCAGGTGGGCGGGACCCGGCGGGCGTGGGGCTGGCGGAGTCACAATGCCGCTGTGGGTGGCCGCAGCCTCTACCTGGTCGGGGGTGCGCCGCGGGTCGGGAAGTCGTCACTGGCTCAGCGTCTGCTGCAGATCGATGGGATCCCGTGGCTACCGACCGACGTTCTCCGCACGGCGCTGCGTCGTGTCCTTCCCGAGCTCGATGCCCTCGATCAGGACCCGGTCGACGCCTCGCTGCTCGCCGAGTTCATGTACCCGCATGTCGAGCAGGCGGCAGAGGTGTGCGCTGAGGAGGCCGAGCGGTTCCTGATCGAGGGCTTCGAGCTGGCGCCGTCCTATCCGGCGCGGCTGCAGGCAGCGCTTGAGGGGACCCAGGTGCGCGGGGTGCTTCCTCGGGCACAGCTCGTTCTCCGTCGAAGACCTTGCCGGCTACCGGGGACCGAAGCCGCAGCACCATGGTGCCTCGCCCGAGGAACTCCACGACGCCGCGACCTGGATCCGCTGGCGGAGCAGGCAACTGCGTGAGGAGTGCGCCGACGCCGGGGTGCCGTACATCGACGTGGGCGAGGTCGGCTTCGAGGACGCCATGGTCGAAGCCCGGCGCCAACTTCTCGGGTGTAGCTGACACCGGCGGTGCAAGCCGGGGGCTGGGCTCCGGGAAATGTCGGTGGCGTTCACTACGTTGCCGCGGTGCTTTCGGATCACGGTGGCGGCCGAGAGTGGTCGCTGTATTGGACGGCCCGCGGCCAGGAGGTCCCGTGCGGTCTGGTGCCCGTGCTTGGGGACTGGTTGGACCTCGATGAGCGGGAGGAGCGGGCGGGGATCGGCACGCGGCATCCGATCCTGGTCGACCCGGAGTGGCGCATCGACCCAGTGTTGGCGCGGTTCTTCACCCGGTCCCGGTTCGCCGCGTTGGCGGAGGGCACCCGGGAGGCGTACGCCAAGGACTACCGGCTGTTCTTCTCCTTCCTGTGGCTGCGCGGGCGGTACTGGCACGAGGCCGACCCGGATGACCTATTCGACTGGGAGGCGTGGCGGCGGCGTGACCAGCAGCCCGGCCGGCGGATCAGCGGCAGCAAGTGGCAGCGGGAGCTGGCCGCGCTGCGGCTGTTGTATGAGTGGGCGGAGAAGCGGGGGCACGTCGGCCGCAGCCGGTGCTGGTGCACAGCGTCCGGCTCCGGGACGGCACGTCGGTCGAGGTCGCCGACCAGGCCCCGCGGGATGTGCGGTCGACGAACGTGAAGTGGCTGACGCCGCGGACGTATCGGCTGTGGCGGGATGTCGGGGTGCTCGGCTACGACGCCGACCAGCAGCCGGATTCCACGTGGCGGGGTCGGAACGATGCCCGCAACGCGGCGTTCACCGACCTGCTGTTCAGCAGCGGGCTGCGGCTGCGGGAAGGTGGGTGCCTGCTAACGCTGGAGGTGCCGGATGCGGTGGGCGGGCACCGCTACTACGAGGGAACCGTGGCGGCCTCGGTGGCGAAGCGCCGCGAGCGCATGTTCTACGTCTCGGCCGCCTCGGTGGCGCGGGTGGCCGCCTACGCCGCCACCACCCGGCGGCAGGCGGTCCGGGCGGCGCAGCGCCGCGGCGGCTACGACCGGCTGCCGGGCAGGCTGACCGTCACGAAGGTTGGCAGTGGCGCGACGCGGCGGCTGACCTGGCGGGACGAGAGGGGCCGGACGGGCAGCGCCGCGACCAACACGATCGGCCCGGCGGAGCGGATGCGGCTGTTCGTCGAGGGTGAGCACGGCGGGCTGGAGCCGCTGTGGCTGTGGCTCACCGAGGGCGGCATGCCGATGGCGTACCAGTCGTGGGAGAAGGTGTTCGACGCGGCCGACGCCCGGGTTGCGGCGGTGTTCGCCGCGGCCAGCCGCCGCGACGGCCGGCGCCGCGCGCCGATCGTGTGCAACCCGCACATGCTGCGGCATTTTGTCGTTGTGCATGCTGGTCGCCTTGCACCATGCGCTGGATCGCCGGTTCGGGCTCAGCCCGGCCGAACGCAACCATTTCCGGCACGTGTACGGCGATCCGTGGGTGATGGTGCGGGACCTGCTCGGTCACCGCAGCGAGCAGACCACGCGGATGATCTACCTCGAACCGCTCAGCGGCCTGCAGGTCGCCTCGATGCTCGACCGTGACGAGGACCTGGACACCCTGCTGTTGCGGGTGGCCGCGTCCAGCCGGCTCGTGATGGACGTTGACGCAGACGGAGACGGGGAGGCGGGGTGAGCCGCCATGCCCGCCGGGCCACGTTGCCGCCGGCGTCCTACACCCGCCCGAACCCGGTCGACGCGGCCGGCCTGGTGGTCACCGTGTTCGGCGAGTCCGGCGGGGTGGAGGCGCGCTTCGACTTCGGCGCGCTGCCGGGGCCGGACGAGCTGCTGGTCGCCTGCGCCGCCGGGTTCGAGCGGCTAGCCGGGCCGGACCGCCCGTGGCGAGCTGCGGCCACCTGCTACACCGGCTACAAGGCGATCCGGATGTTCCTGCGCCACCTCGCAGCCCTGGACACGCCGCCGCCGACCGCGGCCGACATCACGCCCGCGGCGTGGGCCGCGTGGCGGCTGTCCCGCCCGAACACGGTGTGGGGCCGCACCTGCAGCCTGGTCACCCGGCAGTGGCTGCCGCGCGTGCCCGGCGTCCCGGCCGAGACGGTGTCCGCGGCGGCCCGGCGCATCCCCCGGGGACCGCGGCCGAGCGAGGCGTCCTACAGCCGGGAGGAGTACGAGCGGGTCAAGGCGACCGCGGCGCGCACGTTCCACACCGCGCTGGTGCGCATCCGCGCCAACCGCGAGCACCTGCGGCGCTGACACGCCGGCGAGTTCGAGCCCGGCACCGGCGAGTTCCTGGTCGGCGAGGCCCTGGACAGTGTGCTGCGGACCGGGGACGTGCCGCTGGCGCGCACCCACCACGGGCGGCGCAGCGTGCTGCGCCGGTACGCTCGCGCGCTCGGCGGCCGGTCCGCGGAGGCGACGTGGGGCCGGCTGTTCCTCACCCTGCCGGAGGCGTCCGCGCTGGCCGTGCTGCTGGTCTGCGAGCAGGGCTGGAACCGGGCCGTGCTGGACGCGATGACCGTCCCGAGCACCGCCCCGGGCGCGGGCGAGGACGAGCTGGACATCTACCGGGTGGAGATCCACAAACGCCGCCGCCCGGCCCGGTCGCGGCACACCTCGAACAACCTTATCGACGACGGGCCAGCGTCTGCGGGGCGGCTGATGCGGCAGGCAATCGAGGCCACCGAGCCCGCCCGGATCACGCTGGGCCGGCGCGGCGAGCCGACCGACCGGCTGCTCGTCGCCCGCCGCGGCAGCCAGCGCAGCGGCCTGCCGATGTTCCCCCTCGGCGTGCCGGGGCAAGTGAGCATGCGCACCTGGGCCACCCGGACCGGGCTGGACGGCGACGACCCCGGTGCCCCGTTCTGGGCCCGGCCGTAGCTTCCAGCGAAAAACCAACGATTAGGCATTGATCTCGGTTTGGGTGCCCCGTAGCGTTACGTCCGTTTGATCACGGTCGATGGTGGGGCGGTGGCGGGTGGCGACCCGGGATGTGTTCTCCGAGGAGGAGTTGGCGCAGCTTCGGGGCTTCCCGGAGATCGGCCGGGTGGAGCTGATCCGGCACTTCACGTTGACCGGCGCTGATGAAGCGTTCGTGCGTAAGTTCCGCGGGTCACGCAACGTGCTCGGGGCGGCGGTGCAGTTGTGCACCTTGCCGTGGTTGGGGTTCGTGCCGGACGAGGTTACGGCGGCGCCGGCCGCGGCGGTGGGCCGGCTGTCGCAGCGCCTGGCGATCCCAATGGGTGACCTGCGCGGCTACGGCGAGCGGGAGCAGACCCGCACCGACCACTTGCGGGAGGTTTTGGGGTTCGCCGGGTGGCGCACGATGGACACTGCGGGGTGGAAGGACCTGGACGAGTTTCTGTTCGCTCGGGCGATGGAGCACGACAGTCCGAAGCTGCTGTTCCGGCTGGCGTGCGAGTACCTGATCTCGTCGCGAGTGGTCCGGCCCGGCACGGTGCACCTGTTGGAGCATGTGGCGACGGCGCGGGCGGCGAGGGCCCGCGAGGAGACGTGGACGCGGGTGGCGCACCTGCTCACCGAACAGCGCCGTGTCGAACTGGACCTGTTGCTGGTGCCCGACGCACTGCTTGGGCGTACCCCGCTGGCGTGGCTCGGGATGGGGCCGACGTCGTCGAGCCCGGCCGCGGTGAAGGCGGAGCTGGAGAAGCTGGCCTACCTGCGCCGCTTGGACGCTGAGACCGTGGATCTGTCGATGCTGCCGGCCGAGCGCCGTCGGTTCCTGGCCGGTGTCGGCCGGCGGCTCAGCGCCGTTGCAGCGCCGGGAGCCGGAGCGACGGTTCCCGATCCTGCTGACGCTGTTGGCGCAGTCAGCCGTCGACGTGCTGGACGAGACGCTGCTGCTGTTCGACCAGGCGATCTCCGGGCGGGAGTCCGCGGCGAAGGCGAAGCTGACCGAGGCCTTGGCCGAACGCGCCCGCGGTGGAGAGAACCGGCAGCAGTTGCTCGACGAAATTCTGGCGATCGTGCTGGACCCGGTCGTGGGCGACGAGCAGGTCGGACCGCTGCTGCGTACCCGGATCGGGATGGAACGGATGCGGGCGGCTTGGGCTGCGAAGCAGGAACGGCTACCCCGCGATCACGGGCATCTGGCGATGATGGACGCCTCGATGACGTACCTGCGGCAGTTCGCCCCGGCGGTCTTGGCGGCGGTGCGGTTCGCCGGCGGGCCGGGCACGGAGCAGACTTTGCAGGCGGTGGCGATGCTGGCCGAGCTGTACGCGACCGGTGCCCGCAAGGTTCCGGCCGGTGCGCCGGTGGGGTTCGTGCCGGCGAAGTGGGCCGGCTACCTCGCCGCGGCGGCGGAGGCCGGCGACGCCACCGCGTACCGGCACTACTGGGAGCTGCGCGTGCTGGTGGCCCTGCGGGACGGGCTGCGCTCCGGGGATGTGTTCGTGCCTGGCAGCCGCCGCTACGCCGACCCGGGATCGTTCCTGCTGACACCCGAGTTGTGGGCGCCGCAGCGGGTGGAGTTCTGCCACCTGGTCGGCAAACCGGTCACCGCTGAGCACGCTCTGGCACAAGCGGACGACGAGCTGCACACTGCCCTGGCCGACCTGGAG
>NZ_DASYTH010000118.1:0-16733 GCF_036002505.1 Actinophytocola sp.
TGGCGTCGTGCTGCTGGCCGGGTATGCGAAGGGTGTGCTGGATCAGGCGCGGGCGCATGGGTGGCGGTTCGAGCACACGACGGACTGGGTGACGATGCGCCTGGTCGGCGTTTGTGAGCTGGGGAAACGGTTGGAGGCGTAGAGGGGCGGGGCGCCCGCGCCAGTGGGAGCGCCCCGCCCGAGGGGTGATGGGTCAGGTCCGGCGGTCAGGGCGGACGGCTTCGGTGGGGGTCAGGGACTCGGTGGGGGCCTCGGTGCCCCTCGACGCGGTGGCGCGGGCGGCGTCTTCGCGGCCGCGTTGGTAGGCCTCGGCGGCGGCGCGGGCGATGGGGAGCTCGCGTTCGGTGCGGGTGAGCCAGCCGTCCCAGCGTTGCTGCATGGGGCGGATGAGGCCGCCGCCGACGCCGACGATGGTGACGCCGGCGATGGTGGCCAGGAGGGCGATCAGGATCGGCATGGTCACCGTGGTGGCGACGCCGATCTGGTTGAGGCCGGCGATGATGCCGAGGCCGATGATGAACCAGGAGGCCAGGCGGCCGAGGAAGCCGCCGTAGGTGACGCCGGCGAGGGAGCGGGTGATGAGATCCCGGGCGGCGTTGGCCAGGGCGGCGGCGACGACCACGATGATGATGGCCACGACGGCGCGCGGCAGCCAGGCGACGATCTGGTTCAGCAGGTCGCTGACCGGATTCGGGCCGAACACGCCGAACGCCAGCTGCAGGGCGATCAGCAGCACGCCGTAGTAGACGATCCGGGCGATCAGGTCGGCCGCGTCGATCTTGGTGCGGGCGCCGAGCTCGGAGAGCCGGGCACGCTGCACCGCCCGGTCGAACCGCACCTTGGCCAGACCCTTGCTGACCAGCGTGCGGAGCAGCCGCGCCACCAGCCAGCCGATCACCAGGATGACCAGGAAGGCAGCCAGCTTCGGCAGGAAGGTGACGACCGAGTGGAGCGCGTCGTTGAACGCGCCGCCCACGTCGAGCGCCTGAACGGAGCTACTCGCGAGTGGTTGAGACATGGTGGCCTCCTCGAACGTTGAACGCTCGAGACGGCGGATACCCAGTGCAGCCGATCTTTAATCCTGAGCAACCGGATCGTGTGATAAGGCCCCATAACGCACACCTGTGGTATGCCCGTAGTAGAGCCCTGTGGCGTCAGGTGGCTACGGCAGCATCGGAGGACTCGATGGAGATCTTCATCGGCAGCTCCCGGGAAAGCCGTGACCTGGCCAGGGACATCGCGATCTGGCTCGAAGAGCGCAACCACGACGCCCTCCCATGGGATCAGCCCGGCCTGTTTCCACCCGGTGAGCAGACCATGAAAGTTCTCATCGACATTAGCCGTCGAGTCGAAGCCGCTATCCTGGTTTTCGGAGCCGATGACCAGGTTTGGTATCGAGGTGACTCGGTCCAACAACCGCGCGACAACGTCCTTATTGAGTACGGACTGTTCGCCTGTGCGCTCGGACTAGGGCGTGCGATCATCTGCCTGAACGGCGACATCAAGCATCCGGCCGACCTCACCAACCTCAGCTGCATCGACCTGAGTCCACGAGTAAGGGACCACGGGAAGCGCGCGTTATCGCTCTGGGCACAGCGTCTGACCTCTGGACTGACCGTGGATCCCGCCCTGCTCCGCCTCCAGGCGCGGGTCGCCACGTTGAAAGAGGAGAACGAGCAGCTCAACGAGCGCCTGAAGTTCGAAGCAGTCAAGTCGCAGGACCTGTCGGACCTGCTCAGCGAGGCGAACGTGGCCGACTTCTCGCGATATGACCTCGAACAGGACGGACATTGGAAGTTGCTGTTCGATTACACCTACTTCCACGAGGTCGCGGCCACCGTCGCCAGCTATGCCCACTACCCGATCGACCTCCACCAGCTCTTCAACAACGCGGGCGCTCGTGACCTGGCCGACCAGGTCGCCTGGCACAACCCTGGGGATCCACGGCATTCGACCCCAGACGAGGGCGCAACCAGAACCGAGTTCCTCGCTCGGAAGGTACTGCGCTTGTTCCGCCGGAATGCCCGGGAAGCCGAGTCCTACCAGGAATTCATCACGGAAGTTCCTCCGGAGCTGCACGAGGCGATCAACGAGGTCGGGAGGAAGGCGGTCGAGCGGCTACGAGCAACCTGACGGGCGGCCACCTGCGGGCGAGAGTACGGAGCCCTCCACGCCGGGTGGGCGCGGAGGGCTCCGTGGGTCCGGCGGTCAGCCGACGCGGTAGGTGTACGGAAGCGTCGCGATGACCTCACCGGTGCCGTTGAACGGCAGCGCGGTGATGCCGGTGGGCAGTATCGGCACGGTGACCAGGTTGAGGTGGCCGGACACGACGTCGCCGCGGCGGCCGGCCGGGGTGATCGTCACCTGGATGGTGGCGCTCCGGCCCGGCTGGATGATCACCGGGGTGCCGCCGGTGCCGTTGGGGTCGACGGAGAAGTCGAACGGGTCACCGGTGGACGACGTCACCGACCCATCGAACCCGGCGGTGCGGAACGCCGCGGTGAACGAGGCGTGCCCCGGCCGCGCGCCGTCCGGACCGAACGGGCCGATCTCCTGGATGGCGCCGAACCAGATGCCCTTGCTCACGTAGCCGCGCCGCTCGCCGACCGTGGCGACCGACGTGGTGTCGCCGTTCTGCGCCCGCTTGAGGTCGCCGAACAGGTCGAACCCGGCGGCCGAGCCCTGCATCTCCACCTGGGCCGGCACGGTCGACCGGGTGGCGACGGTGAACCGGCTGGTGTCCGGCGGCGCCAGGTAGATCGGCGTCGCGGCGGGGTTCGCCGGCAGGTCGACCTCCGGGCCGCCCTGAATGATCACCGGCGTCAGGGTGCGCACGTCGTTGGTGCGCGGGTTGACGCCGACGGCGATCGGTTCGACGCCGGTGTTGCGCACGGTCACCGGGACCGTGGTGGCCTGCCCGGCCGGCAGCGTGGTGCCCCGCGAGTCCGGCAAACCGTTGGCCCGCACGGAAACCTGGTCGAAGCCGACGGTTCCGCGGAACGGCTGCTCGATCTCCTGGCCGGTCACCGGGTTCTGCATCACCAGCACCAGGTGCCAGCGGCCGGGCAGCGGGTTGGCGTCGAACGTCTGCACCGTGTTGCCCTGGGTGACCGTGGTCGGCGAGCTCAGCCACAGGTTGCTGTTCACGTCGGCCAACTCGCCGTTCGGGTCCACCAGCACGATGTCGACCAGCGAGCCGGGATCGCTCAGCTGCAGCGAGACGTCCAGGTCACGCTTGCCGCGCGGGACGTCGAACTCGTAGCTGAACGTCTGCGCCGGGGACACCCCGCGGGCGTTGCCGCCGGTGAACACGCCGCTGAACCGGCCGCCGGACTGCACCGGGATGAGCGTGCGCAGGACCGCGGAAACCGTGGTGCGGTGGCCTTCCGAGGTGGCGAACGTGGCGGAGAAGGTCGCGTCGCCGCCGCTGTCCGGGGTGCGCAGGGAGATCTGCACGGGCCGGGTCTGGCCGGGCGCCAGGATCAGCGAGGACGGCGAGACGCGGCCGGCCGGCGCGATCTTCTGGGTGCTGGTGTCCAGGATGATGTTGCCGTTGTAGCCGGCGGCTCCGGCCACCGAGTACAGCACCGCGGTCCACTTTCCGGCCGCCGGCGAGCGGACGTCGACGTTGGCGTAGTTGGCCGTGGCTGCGCCACCCTGCGGGCGGCTGTTGGCCACGAACGTGCCGTCCGGGGCCAGCAGGGTCAGCCGGACGACCGCCGGGTCGCCCTGCCAGGCCATCCGGGCGAACAGCCGGTCCGCACCGGCCGGAACGGTGAAGTTGACCTGCTTCACCGCCCAGGTGGCGCCGTTGAAGTAGGTGAACGAGGGCAGCGTGGTCGCGTTGAACGCCACGGTCTGCCGGGCCGAGGACTGCTGGACGAACGTGCGCGCGCCGGTCGACACCGTCACCGGGCGGTTGCCCACGTTGGTCACCCGCACCGTGGCGGTCTGGGTGCTGCCCGGCTCACCTTCGAGGGTGACCTGGTCGTCCGAGATGATGATGTTCGATGAGACCCCGGCCGGGGCGCCGGTGCTGCCCGGAGCGGTCAGCGCGGCCTCCACGGCGGCCCGGGCATCCAGCAGTCCCGCGCCCTGCTCGTCGGCCGGCAGACCGATGTCCCGGGCGGTTCCGGTGATCAGCTGCTTGATCAGCGCCGGTGACGGCGAGGCGCCGTGGTGGGTGTGCCGGTACGCCTCGATGATCAGCGCGGCCACGCCCGCGGTCAGCGGGGCGGACTCGCTGGTGCCGCCGAAGGACTGCAGGTCGGTCGGCTGCGGCGGGGACTTGAAGTCGAGGCAGTCGCCGTAGCGTGGCGAGCAGTCCGCCCAGTTGCCCTCGCCGGGCGCGACCAGGTCGATCGTGCGGCCGTCCTGCGTAATGCCCGAGGAGGACAGCGCGGAGATGTTGTCGCTGAGCCACCGGCCGTTGGAGAACCTCGAAGCGGCGTAGGCGGTCTGGGCGTAGAGCCGGTTGTCCGTGGTGGCCCCGACGGCGATCACCAGGGGATCGGCGGCCGGGTTGCCGATGGTCGAGGTGATCCCGGCGTCGCCGGTGGAGTTGACCACGGTCACGCCGGCCCGCACGGCCTGGTCGTTGAACACCTGGAACATGTTGCGGGCACTGCTGTCCGGGTAGACGTTGAGGCCGAGCGACTCGTTGAGCACGTCCACGTGCGCCACGGTCACCGCGTAGTCGATGGCCTGCAGCACGGCGGAGTTGGTCGCCGTCGAGCCGAACACGTTCAGGCCGACCAGGCTCGCGCCCGGCGCCACGCCACGCACGATGATGTTGCAGCCCGGGGGAAGCGGGTGCGCCTGGTTGACGAACCGGGACAGGTCGTGCACGACCACGCCCTGCGCCGCGATCGAGGACGCGTCACCGAACGCCTCGGCACCGCCGTCGGTCGTGTTCGGACCGTCGCCGGAGAAGTCCTGGAAGTCGGTGAAGACGTGGCTGCCGTCCGGCCGGATGAAGTCGGCGTAGTTCGGATCCATGTTGTCGGCAAGGAATCCGACCTTCACGCCGGCGCCGGTGGCCAGGTCCGCCGCGCTCGGCGAGCCGTCGGTGCTGGCCGCGCGGATCGACGTCAGCGCCTCGGGTTCGAGCAGCGGGTGTGCCGGATCCGTTGGGCAGGTGGCATTCGGCGCAGCGGCGGCGGCGCCGGGCTGACCGCTGGGCGCGGAGCCGCCGGCCGGCTTCGCCGGCTGCACCTCGGGCGGCAGCTCGACCTTGCTGTCCGGGATCACCGCGGCCACGGCCGGGTCCGCCGCGAGCGCCGCCGCCTGATCCGCGGTGACGGTCGCGGAGAACGCGTTGCCGAGGGTGAAATGCTTGAGCTTCACCGGCGCCGGGCCGGACAGCCGGCCGAGCACCGAGTCCTGGGCGCTTTTCGCGCTGTTTCTCCGGTTGCTCGAATCGGCTTTGGCCGGCGGTGCGCCGGGCAGCTGGTCGTTCAGCAACACGATCACCGACTGCGGTTCCGCGCCGGAACCCGCGGCCGGCTCGGCGGTGGCGACCTGGCCGGCCACACCGGTGAGCCCCACACCGGTCGTCACGGCAACGGCTAAGGCGCAGGCGGATAGCACAGTACGCCGCATCTGCAGCTCCTACTTCGCAAGAGTTGAATGCCCCGAACAACGGCGTGACTCTTTCGGAATGATCAGCCGCGCCACAAGGGCTGTTCGTAGGAAGTTTCAGCTGGTGGAATACGTAAACAGCGTATTTACGGAATACAACCCGAAACGGGCATTACTCCGCGGCCGCGCAGTGCTCACAGAGGAGGAGGTTCACGTACAACAAGGTCTGTGGTCGCGTTGGCGGAGTTGTTGCTGGGCCGGTTGCTCGCGGTGGGCCAACGTGCCGTGTGGTGTTCGGGTCGGTGGCTGGGTTGACAGAGCGAGTCACTAGGTCCGACCGTTCGGGCAGACCTCCGGCCTACCCTCGCTAGTCGGAACGAACACCGCCCGGCGGCCCACCACTCTCAACCGGCGTTGTGCGCAACCCTCCTAGGGCGATGGCGTCGTGAACCTCGGCCTTACGGGCCTCCTCCTCGGCCTTGAACCGCTCAACGTCGAGTTGCTCGGCGATGTCCTCGTCCTGGCGCATCAGCAGATCGAGGTTGGCGTCGCCCAGCTCGAGCACGCCCATGTCCACATAGGCCTGCTGTAGCCGCTCACCCCAGAGCCCGACGTCCCGCACGCACGGCACGATCCGGCTGAACAGGAGCTTCCGGAACGCCCGCATGTAGGGCGCCTGGTCGACCAGCGGCGCGACCTCCTTGTGGTCGATGCCGAAGTTCTGCCACACCTCGACGCCGCGCAGCCGGTCCCGCATCAGGTAGCAGCCCTCGATCACGAAGTCCTCGCGGTCGCGCAACTCGGCCTGGGTGAGCTGCGCGTAATAGTCGCGCAGGGTCAGCCGGCCGAACGCGACGTGCCGGGCCTCGTCCTGCATGACGTAGGCCAGGATCTGCTTGGGCAGCGGCTTGGTGGTCATGTCCCGCAGCAGCCCGAACGCGGCCAGCGCGAGGCCCTCGATGAGCACCTGCATGCCCAGGTACGGCATGTCCCAGCGGGAGTCGGTGAGGGTGTCCTTGAGCAGCGCCTGCAGCTGGTCGTTGATCGGGTAGACCATCCCGATCTTCTCCTGCAGGAACCGGCCGTACAGCTCGGCGTGCCGGGCCTCGTCCATGGTCTGGGTGGCGGAGTAGAACTTCGCGTCCAGGTCCGGTACCGACTCCACGATCCGCGCGGCGGTGATCATCGCGCCCTGCTCGCCGTGCAGGAACTGGGAGAACTGCCAGGAGGCGAAGTGCCGGCGCAGGTCCCTGCGCTCCCGGTCGCTCATCGCGTCCCAGTACCGGGTGCCGTAGATGGCGATCGTCTCGTCCGGCAGGCCGAGCACGTCGTAGGGGTCCACCTCGAGGTCCCAGTCGATGCGCTTCTCCGCGTCCCACTGCTTGTCCTTGCCCTTCTGGTACAGGGCGAGGAGCTTCTCCCGGCCGTCGCCGTACTCCCAGCTGAACCTGGTCTCCCCGGCGGCTTCGACGCTCCAGTCGGGCGCGGACGGAAGAATGTACATGTCGTGGGTGGACATCCCGGCCTCCCTACGTACACCGTACGTGTGTGACCACCGTCGCACGTACGATGTACGTCGGTCAAGCAGTACGCACGCCTAGGTGAGGTGAGTTCGTTGGGCAGCCCGCTCAGCCGCGACCTCATCGTGCGGACCGCGGTCGAGCTGATCGAGCGGGACGGCATCAACGCGGTCTCCATGCGCCGGCTCGCCGCCGAGCTCGGTACCGGCGCGATGTCGCTGTACAACCACGTGCCGAACAAGGCGGCGCTGCTGGACGCGGTCGCCGAGCACATTCTCACCGGCATGGAGCTGGCCGCCGACCCGGCCGCCGACTGGCGGGAGGCGGTCCGCTCGCTGGCCCGCGACTTCCGTGCGGTCGCGCACCGGTATCCGCGCAGCGTCATGGTCGTGGTCAGCCGGCAGCCGCACTCCGCGGTCGGCATGCGCCCGGTCGAGCTGGCCCTGACCACCGCACAGGCCGCCGGTTTCCACGGGCGGGCGGCGGTGCAGGTGATGCGTGCGGTGGTGAACTACGTGCTCGGCAGCCTGGTCTCCGAGGCGAGCCTGACCGAAGCGCGCTGGGCCTCGGACGACGGCCCGCGGCTCGACCCGGCCGAGCTGGACGCGGCCGGCCTGGTCACCGTGCGCGAGCTGCTGCCCGCCCTGATGGAGCACGACACCGAGGCCGACTTCGAGTTCGGCCTGGAACTGTTGATCAGCGCGCTGGACGCCCTCCCGCGAACCACCGCCGATACGGCAGGATGACTGGCGCTACGCCACCGAGCCAAGAAAGATGGGATTGCGTGAGCAAGCATCCCGCCGCTGCCGTACCGGAGACCCTGTTCGCCGACCCCGAAGCCGAGGCTCGGTGGCGCGCCAGGTTCACCGCGTCGCGCATGTCGCTTCCGCGCTGGGCCCAGGACGCCCCCGACCGCAACCTGTACCGGTCCAACGCCAGCGGCGTCTGGGAGGTCTACGCCTGGGACCGGGCCACCGACATCCACCGCAAGGTGACCGACCGGCCCAACGGCACCTGGTCGGCGACGATCAGCCCGGACGGCGAGCGGATCTGGTGGTTCGACGACACGGACGGCGACGAGTTCGGCGCCTGGGTGACCGAGCCGTTCGCCGGACGCCCACCGGACAGCGCGCCCGCACCCGGCGTCGAGGGCGCGATTCCCGGCTACTCGTCCGGGATCAGCCTCGGCCACACCGTCGACGCGGTCGGCGTGTCCACCGACGACGGCACCACGATCTTCGCCGCCCGGGCCGGCGGCCCCGGTGCGGTGATCTACCGGAACACCCACGACGCCGGTGTGGCCGCGCTCTCCCGGGACGAGTCGCTGCTGGCCATCGAGCATTCCGAGCACGGCGACACCCGGCACCCGGCACTGCGCGTGCTGGCCGTGGCGGACGGCGGCCCGGTCGCCGAGAAGTGGGACGGCAAGGGCAAGGGGCTCGAGGCGGTCGATTTCAGCCCGGTGCCCGGTGATCAGCGACTGCTGGTCGTGCACGAGCGCCGGGGTCGCGACGAGCTGCTGATCTGGGACGTCGCCGCGGACGCGGAGACGGAGCTCGCCATCGACCTGCCGGGCGAGCTGTCCGCGGCGTGGTACCCGGACGGCACCGCGATCCTGGTGATGCAGACCCACGAGGTGCGGGACAGCCTGTACCGCTACGACCTGTCCGGCGGCGCCCTGTCCAAACTGGACATTCCGCGCGGCTCGATCGCGGGCGCGCAGGTGCGTCCGGACGGGACGGTCGAGTACTCCTGGTCGAACGCGGCCGCGCCGCCGGTGATCCGCTCGCTGCACCCGGACGGCACCGAGCGGGTGCTGCTCGACCCGGACGGCGGGACCACGCCCGGCTCCACCGAGCTCGAGGACGCGTTCGTGCCGTCGGGCGACGGCACGGCGCACGCGCTGATCGCCCGGCCGGCCGGCGCCCCGGACGCCCCGCTGCCGACCGTGTTCCTGCTGCACGGCGGTCCACACTCGGCCGACGAGGACCGGTTCTCGGCCTACCGCGCGGTCTGGCTGGACGCGGGTTTCGCCGTGGTGCACGTGAACTACCGCGGCTCGACCGGCTACGGCTCGGCATGGCGGGACGCGAGCGAAGGGCGGCCCGGACTGACCGAGCTCGCCGACGTCGCCGCCGTGCACGCCCGGATGGTGGAGAAGGGGTTCGCCGACCCGGCCCGGTGCGTGGTCGGCGGCGCGTCCTGGGGCGGCTACTTGAGCCTGCTCGCCCTGGGCACCCAGCCGCAGCTCTGGGCGGCGGGCGTCGCGGGCGTCCCGGTGGCCGACTACCTGGCCGCGTACGAGGACGAGATGGAGCCGCTGCGCGCGTTCGACCGGTCGCTGTTCGGCGGCTCCCCGGACGATGTGCACGACCTCTACGTCGAGTGCTCGCCGATCACCTACGTGGACGAGGTCCGGGCGCCGGTGCTGATCCTGGCCGGGGAGAACGACCCGCGCTGCCCGATCCGGCAGATCGACAACTACCTTGACCGGCTGGCGGCGCACGGCGCGAGCTACGAGATGTACCGCTACGACGCCGGCCACGGCTCGCTCGTGGTGGCCGAGATGATCAAGCAGACGGCGGTGGAGGTGCACTTCGCCAAGCGGGCGCTGGGAATGCCCTGAAGGCGTCCTCCGGGGCGTTGAACGTCAATGCCAGGAACCTAAGCCCTTGATGTGAGCGTGGGCCTCGGTGCACTGGTCGGCCAGGTATTCCAGTGGCTCCGCTGTCGTGCGATGAAGGGGGCCTTTGTCACGGTGAGCGTGACGAAGGCCCCCTTCGTCGCACTCACTCCACGGTCGCTCCCGCTGGATGCGTTGACGCAGTTGCCGGTGAACTCCGCCGGCGACGCGGCCGCCACGTTCGCCACCGCGAGACCGGTCGCGGCATTGCCTGCGCACGGCTGCCACGGCAGGACGTTGACCTCCGGCGGCGGGGCCGCGGACGCGGGGAACGACAGCAGCCCGAAACCCGCGGCGGTCACCGCACCGAGGACAAGTCTCTTCCACATCAAGGTTTCCTCACCGGACGGGACGAGGCCGGGCACCGGTGTCGGGCCAGGTGCCCGGCCTCTGGGAGTGGTCGGACTCAGTGACCGTGGCCGGTCGAGCTGTTGACGCAACCACCCGAGAAGCTGCCCGGCGAGCTCAGCGCGACGTTGCCGCCGAGGCCGGTGAACTGGTTGACCGCGCACGGCTGCCAGGGCGCCAGGTTCACCAGGCCGCCGCTGCCGCCGACGGAGGCGTTCACACAGCCGCCTTCGAAGTCGGCGGGTGAGCTGGCCGCGAGGTTTCCGCCGACGCCGGTCGCCTGGTTGCCGGCGCACGGCTGCCACGGCACGACACCCAGCACGCCGCCGATGCCCGGGACGATGTCGGTCTTGCCACCGTCGGAGGCGAACGCGGGCGCCGAGATTCCGACGATCGCCGCGGCGACACCGGCCACGAGGGCGGCCTTCTTCAACACGGAATGGTCTCCTTCCGAGGGGATTCGGGGAGTAACAACCTCGCGAGGAAGCTAGACCCGTTGCCGCGCAACAACAAAGCGCATCGCGCGTGATTCCCGGAGAACCATCCGATGGTGTGCCATAGCATGTCAGCCGATGGAGTGGTGGACCCACTCAGTGTCTAATTCACATGAGAGGGTATTCAAAACGATCACGAGCCTTGTCGGTGAATGGTCGGCTTGGTTGGTGGGTGGGGCCGATCGCTCGGGCGGGCCGGCATGCCGTGCGGTGCTCGCGGTTGTGGTCGTCTTGGTTGGGCTGGTTGCTGGACCGACCGCTCGGGCAGACCTCCGGCCTGCCGTCGCGGCCGGTGGCGAACACCGCCCGGCGGCCCGCCCTCGCGGTCGGCGTTTTGAATATCCCTCTCAGGTCATGCCTGCTGCGCCTGCCACATCCAGTGCTGCTTCTCCAACTCGCGGGCGATCTCGATCAGAGGTTTCCGCGACGGTGTGCGCCTTTCCGTTGGCCACACGCCGATCGCCGCCGCCCGTTCGGCGACGTCGTCGACATACTGCCGGGCGATGCCGACGAGCTCGTCGAGTTGCAGATGGACGCTGCGGAAATGCGGCCGACATGGACTGTTCCCACGACGGTTACCCGGCCCCGGACCGTTCCACACCGAAGCCGGGCGCGGCGCGCACCGCGTCGAGCTGCGTGCGGAGGGCGGCCAACTCATTCTGCAGGGACTGCAACTGCAGCTGGGTGGTGTGCTCGATCGAGGATTCGACTCCCTTGACCGTCTCCACCAACCAGGACGCGACCATCCCGGTGAGCACGGCGACCAGGGCGATCCCGCCGACCATCAGCGCCGCGGCCACCAGCCGACCCTCCACCGTGGTGGGATAGCGGTCGCCGTAGCCGACCGTGGTGATCGTGGCCAGCGTCCACCACAGCGCATCGGGGAACGTGGTGATGTTCGCCGTCGGGCTGCCCCGCTCAGCGTCGAGCACCGCCAGCGCCGCACAACCACCGGCCAGCACGATGACGCCACCGACGTAGATGCCCAACCGGCCGCGCAGCGACACCGCCGCCCGCCGGTTGAGCACGGTGAACAGCATGAGCACCCGCAACACCCGCAACTGCCGGACCATCGGCAACACCACCGCCAGCAGATCCAGCACGTGGCGCCACAGGAACCGACCCCGGTGCCGGGCCAGCGCCAGCTTGGTCAGGTAGTCCACGGCGAACACCGCCCAGATCGCCCACATCACCGCCTCGAGCCCGGTCCGCACCCGCACACTCGCCCCGGTGTCCAGCACCTGCCAGGCGTAGGCGGCCAGGAACAGGACGGCGAGTCCGGTCAGTGGCCAGTCCGTCCGACGCGTCCAGGCATTCAGCCGCGGCTCATCCCCGTCCCTTGTGGACGCCTGGATGACACTCGCGGACACCACATCACCATCACCCACCGCGCCGCGCTCGTCCACCAACCTCGGGGAGGCCTTTCGACCGCCCGATCGGGAACGACCTAGCCGCGGGCCACGGCGAACTCGACCACCTGGAGCCCGATCGTGCGCAGCGCCGTGGCCACCTGCGGGTCGGAGCACCCGCCCACGCCGTCGAACCGGACGTCCGCGGAGTTGATCGCGGCGCCGAGCGGGGTGGGCCAGCCGCGCAGCGCGTGCACGATCGAGCGCAGCGCGGTCAGCGTGGTGACCGCGGCCTGCCAGCCACTGGCCGCGGCGACGCAGCCGACCGCCCGCCCGTCCAGGTAGACCCGGTCGTCCTCGCGGAGATCCTCCAGGTAGTCCAGGGCGTTCTTGACCAGCCCGGAGATCGTGCCGTGGTAGCCGGGCGAGACCAGCACCACGCCGTCGGCATGGCGCAGCTCCTCGACGAGCCGTTGCGCCAGTGCCGGCCGGTCGACCACGGCGGGGTCGTAGAACGGCAGCACCAGATCCTGGCCGCTGATCGTGGTGACCTTCGCCCCGGCCTCCTCGGCGCCGGCCAACACGATCCGCAAGGCCCGCTCGGACTGCGAGTCCTCCCGCAGGGACCCGCCGATTCCCACCACACTGACGGTCACGCCTTCCATACTCCCGCATTCGGCTCGGTCATTGGTCACTTTCGCGGGTGGCAGGATGGGCAGCGTGGGCGGAACGCTGATCTTCGACGGCGAGTGCGGGTTCTGCACCCGCAGCCGCAACGTGCTGGTCCGGCTGGACCGCCGGCACCGGGTGAGCACGGTGCCGTTTCAGGGGCGCGGGGTGCCGGAGGGCGCCGGGGTCGGCCGGGATGAGCTGGCCAGGGCCGTGTACTGGCTGGACGACGACGGTTCCCGGTGCGCCGGCGCGGAGGCGGTCAACGTGGCGCTGTCCGCGGCACTCGGCACCGCCGTCCCGCGACGGATCTACCGGGTGCCGGGGGTACGCCAATTGCAGGACGCGGTGTACCGCTGGGTGTCGGACAACCGGCACCGCTTCCCCGGCACCACGCCGTGGTGCACGACGCATCCGGAAAGTTGCGGCTAACCTGTGCGGGGCCGGCGGTGGGAGGGCGCGATGGCTTCAGCGATGAGCAGGGTGCCGGTCGGTCTGCAGGGCGTTGCGGTGCGCGCGTTGTACGCGCTTCCCGAGCCGCTGCGGCGGTTGGCGGCCGGGCCGCCGGTGCGGATCGAGGGCAACGAGCTCGCGCTGGACGCCCAGCTGCTGCTGCGGATGATCAAGCTGACCGACGTCCGGCTGTCCGGGCCCGTGGTCGAGGACGCCCGGCGCGATCTCGAGCAGGTCGGGCCGATGCTGGCCGGCCCGGTGATCCAGCAGGTGCGGACCCGGGACCTGCGGGTGCCGGTCGAGGGCGGGGACATCCCGGCCCGGCTGTACACGCCCGGCGGGCTGGGCGAGGAGTCGCCGCTGCTGGTCTACTACCATGGCGGCGGCTTCACCGTCGGCAGCATCCGCACGCACGACAACCTGTGCCGGTTCCTGGCGAAGAACGCCGAGCTGCGGGTGTTGTCGATCGGCTACCGGCTGGGGCCGGAGCACCCGTTTCCGACCGCCCCGGCGGACGCGCTGGCCGGGTTCGCCTACGCCGTCCGGCACGCGGACGAGCTGGGCGCCGAGCCGTCCGCGATCGCGGTCGGCGGGGACAGCGCCGGGGCGAACCTGGCCGCGGTGACCGCCTACCAGGCGCTGCGGGCCGGCGGGTCGCGGCCGGCGTTCCAGCTGCTGTTCTACCCGCGGATCGACCTGGCGAACCGGCACCCCTCGCGGGACACGTTCGCGGACGGGTTCTTCCTCACCGACGAGGACCTCGAGTGGTTCGACGAGCACTATCTGCCGGACCGGGCCCTGGGCGCGGACCCGCTGGCGTCGCCGCTGCTGGCCGAGGACCTCGGCGGCCTGCCGCCGACCTACCTGTCCACCGCCGGTTTCGACCCCCTGCGGGACGAGGGCGAGGCCTTCGGAAACCGGTTGGTTGCGGCCGGCGTGCCGGTGGTGGCCCGGTGCCACACCGACCTCATTCACGGATTCGTGAACTTCATTGGGATCGGGCGGCGATTCCGGGAGGCCGTCGCCGAGGCCGCCGGCGCATTGCGGACGGGGCTGGAGCTGCGTTCCCGGGCGCACGCCGAGGATCTGTTCGGAAAGCGGTCGAATTCGGGCCCGCGGAGCCGGAAAGAACACGGTAACCCGACTCAGGGGCATTGAGTCGGGTTACCGCGGCTCATTGACACAAATCGATTGTCAGCCCAGCGGAAGCGGCAGCGGCAGCGCGGGCTCGGGTGCGGCCGGTTCCTCGCCCACCGGCGGCGCGGCGACCGGGGGCGCCGGCAGCTCGGCGATCGGCGGCGTCGCCGGGGTGGTCGGCTCGCCACCCGGCAGCGGCAACGGCAGCGGGAGCGGGAGGCCACCCGGGTCCCCGCCCGGCAACGGCAGCGGGAGGGGAAGCGGCAGCGGAAGGCCGCCGGGCTCCCCACCACCGCCGGGCAGCGGCAGCGGCAGCGGCACCGGGAGGCCGCCGAGCAGGCCGGTCACCAGGTCGAGCACGGCACCCAGCAGGGTCTGCAGCAGGTTGGTGACGATCGCCAGGGGGTCGGGAAGGCCGGGCAGCAGACCGCGTTGCGACCGGGCGGCCAGGTCGTCCGCCTTGAAGGTCTGCGCCGCCGCGGTGCGGGCCAGCGGGGCGGCCTTCAGCTGCGCGAGGACCGGGCGCAGCGCGTCGACCGAGGTGCGGACGGTGTCCACGTCCTTGGCCTGCAGCGCCTTGCCCAACTTGTCATGCAGCTTCTGCAATTGCGCGGCCGCGGTGTGCGTGGTCGGAGAGATCTGGTCTGCCGGCTTCGCGTTCGCGATTCCGCTGCACGCCACCGCCACCAGGGCGCCGACGACAATGGCGCCGATAATCTTGACTAGTCGGGACTTCATTCGCTGATTCCTCCTTTAAGAGCCTGTGAAACTCCCTTCACGAAGCATCGTCATCCTGTGCCACACGATGCGCCAGAGATAACCGTGAAGAACCATCGCGACATTCGCACCGGGTTAATAGCGCGGACCAAAAGAGAAGCACCCAATTACACCGGATGAGTGAGAACGGCGTACAGAGGGTTAATTTGTCCGGGAACTATCCCCGCTTTCGCAATCCGATCAGGCTACGGCCACCCGATGGGTGGGTCTTCCCGCCAGCGTCGGTGGGCCTCCTTGACACTATGCCCCACGCACAGAAAAGCCACCGTCCACACGGGACGGTGGCTCCTGCCGGCCGGGGCGGTCAGGCCTCGACGGCCTCGGCGATCTTGTCGCCGGTCTGCTTGTCGATGTTGCGCCAGTACTCGAACGCGCGGGCCAGCACCGGGCCGGAGACGCCGCCGCGCAGGTGGCCGACGACGTTGCCGACCAGCCGCGCGCGCTGCGCGTCGTCCATGACGGTGCGCACCAGGGTGCCGGGCTGGCCGAAGTCGTCGTCCTCGGCGTGCAGGGTGTACGCCGAGCGCAGAACCTCGCCGGTGGCGCCGTAGGCCGACGCCGTCTCACCGGCCAGCACCGCATCGGCGTGCGGGCCGCCGGCCGTGTTCGGTGCGTACACCGGGTCGCCGGGGTTCTGGTAGCGCATCGCGCCGTCCTTGCTGTAGCTGTGCACGGGCGACTTCGGCGCGTTGACCGGGAGCTGGGTGTAGTTCGTGCCGATCCGGTACCGGTGCGCGTCCGGGTAGGAGAACAGCCGGCCGAGCAGCATCTTGTCCGGCGACGGCCCGATGCCCGGCACCAGGTTGGACGGCTCGAACGACGCCTGCTCGATCTGGGCGAAGTAGTTCTCCGGGTTGCGGTCCAGCACCCAGCGACCGACCTTGATCAGCGGGTAGTCGCCGTGCGGCCACACCTTGGTCAGGTCGAACGGGTTGAACCGGTAGTCGGCCGCCTCGTCGTGCGGCATGACCTGCACGTAGAGCGTCCAGCTCGGGTGGTCGCCCAGCTTGATCGCGTTGAACAGGTCGCGGATGTGGTAGTCGGCGTCCTCGCCGGCGATCCGGTCGGCGTCGGCCTGGGTGAGGAAGTCGATGCCCTGGTCGGTCTTGAAGTGGTACTTGACCCAGAACTTCTCGCCGCCGGCGTTCTGCCACAGGTAGGTGTGCGACCCGTAGCCGTTCATCTGCCGCCAGGACGCCGGGATGCCGCGGTCACCCATCAGCCAGGTGACCTGGTGCGCCGACTCCGGCCGCAGCGACCAGAAGTCCCACTGCATGTCGTTGTCGCGCAGGTGGTTGTCCGCGCGGCGCTTCTGCGAGCGGATGAAGTCCGGGAACTTGATCGGGTCCCGGATGAAGAACACCGGGGTGTTGTTGCCGACGATGTCGTAGTTGCCCTGGCTGGTGTAGAACTTCACGGCGAACCCGCGGGGATCGCGCCAGGTGTCCGGGGAGCCGCTCTCCCCGGCGACGGTGGAGAACCGCACGACGCTCCCGGTCCGGGTGCCCGGCTGGAACACCGCGGCCCTGGTGAACTGGCTGACGTCCTCGGTGACCTCCAGGAACCCGAACGCGCCGCCACCCTTGGCGTGCACCACGCGCTCGGGCACCCGCTCGCGGTTGAACTGGGCGTTCTTCTCGATCAGGTAGTGGTCCTGGAGCAGGATCGGCCCGTTGGCGCCCAGCGTGAGCGAGTGGTCGTCGCTCGCGACCGGGATGCCGAC
>NZ_DASYTH010000119.1:0-57056 GCF_036002505.1 Actinophytocola sp.
TGCAGCAAAGCAAGCTCTGGAAACAGACCCGGGGCCGGCGGCTCGCCACGGCCGCCGCGGTGCCGGGCATCGCGGCGGCGCTCGTGTTGGGGGCGCTGGTCTCGGCTCCCGGCCAGGCGCTGGCCCAGGCCCAGGGGGAGGTCACCGTCACGGTCGTCCACGCCGGTGACTACGTGGCGGACTCGGTCTGCGTCTCGGACACGACCACGGGCACGTGCACGTCGACTGTCCGAAAAGGCCAGTCGAACGAGTTCCGGGTCAATCCGGCGCAGGGATCGAAGATCGAGGTGCGGGTGTTCGCATCGGGCGGGTCGGACATCGAGCTGCTGGCCCCGAACGGACCGCGGCTGTGCGTGGAGACCGGCGGGGCCGTGAACCGGCCGGAGATCAGGGCGATCACCTGCGCGGACGGACACGAGCACGGCGCTCCCGCGTCGAGCACCGCACCCGGGACGGACAAGCCGGCCGCGCCGAAGCCGGCCAGGGGCAAGCCGGTCTCCCTGACCGCCGAGCTGACCGGTGCGCAGGAGATCCCGGGGACGGGCGGGGCCGTGGGCGACCCGGACGGCCGGGCCACCGCGCAGGTCGAGATCAGGGGCGACCGGGTCACGTTCGCACTGCGGTGGCAGGGCCTGTCCCAGCTGAAGGTCGGGCACATTCACGAGGGTGCCGCCGGGGTCAACGGCGACGTGCGGGTCGCGCTATTCAAGACTCCGATGCCCACCACCGTGAACGCGGCCGCCGGTCAGGTGTCCATTGAGGACGCCGCGCTCGCCGAGCGGTTGCGGACGAACCCGGCAGGTTTCTACGTGAACCTGCACAGCACGGAGTTTCCCGGCGGCGCGGTGCGTGGTCAGCTGGCGCCGGCGAAGAAGCGGATCAACGTGACCAGTATCCTCCGCGGCGGCAAGCTCCACGCGCTCGCCGACGGTGACCAGGAGGTCGAGCTGGCCGACGGGAAGAAGTTCGGGGACCCGGACGGTTTCGCGGTCGCCTTCCTGCAGCCCAGGAAGTCCACCGTGGACTACTCGATGGCGTGGGTGAACATCGGCCCACCCACCAAGGGACACATCCACCAGGAGCGGTTCGGCAAGAACGGTCCGGTGAAGATCGACCTGTTCGACGTCACGGTTCCGCAGAACATCGTGGCGGTGTCCGGCACGGCGGCGGTCGATCCCGCGCTGGCCGACGAGATTCGCCGTGACCCGCACGGGTTCTACGCCAACCTGCACACCGAGGAGTTCCCGGGCGGCGCCGTTCGCGGCCAGTTCTTCGCCTGATCCCGGGCCGGCGAGGGCGCTGGGTGACATTTCCGTCACCCGGCGCCCTTTTTGCGTGCCCGGCTCCGACTTGATCAACATTTAACCAAGGCCGCCGGGCCGCGCTTGTTAACCTGCATTCGCCTGTCAAGGAGGTGGACCGGATGCACCTGCTCGCCGCCGCAACCCTGGTGCTCGTCAGCGCAGTCGCTCCCGCCCCGGTTTCGGAGAGCTCCCTGCCCGTCGTTCCCCAGATGCCGGCACTGTCCGGTTACTACCCCGTGGGCACCACCGACTTCCACCTCGTCGACACCTCCCGCCCGGACCCGTGGCGCCCGGACCAGTCCCGTGAGCTGATGGTGACCGTCAGCTACCCGGCGACCGTCCATTCAGGACAGACGGCTCCGTGGGCCACGCCCGCGGCGGCGGCCGCCGGTGGCGCCATCCTGTCGAGCCCGGCGTTCTTCGATCTGCCACCGGAGCCCCCGGTCGCGTGGGGCGACATCCGGCGTCACGCGTTCGCCGGCGCGCCCGTGCGCCCGGGCAGGTGGCCGGTCGTGCTGTTCTCGCCGGGTTTCCAGAGCACCCGCGAGATGCACGCCAACGTGGTCGACGACCTGGCCTCCCATGGATACGCAGTCGTGTCGGTCTCCCACACCTACGAGTCGATGCTGGTGGAGTTCCCCGGCGGACGGCTCGCGCCGTCGCTGATCACGAACCAGGAGCCCGCCACGATGCGGACCGCGCTCGACACGCGCGTCGCGGATCTGAGGTTCGTGCTCGACACGTTGCCCGGCAGGCTGCCCTGGCTCGACTTCACGCGGGTCGGCGCGATGGGACACTCCTATGGCGGCTTCACCGCGGCCGAGGCGATGCTGCACGATCCGCGGATTCGCGCGGGCATCGACGTCGACGGCCCGCTGGAGCTCACCGTCGGCGCCACCTACCTGCCCGGTGATGTCGTGCAGCAGGGCCTGGACCGGCCGCTCCTGCTGTTCGGCGGTGACTTCGGCGCGGCCGAACAGTCGCATGTGGACACAACGGTGACCCGCTCGTGGGCGGAGATCTGGCCGAACCTCCGGGGCTGGAAGCGCGACCTGCACCTGGACAACGGCGCTCACCACAGCTTCAGCGACTTCCAGTGGCTCCTGCCGCAGCTACCCGCCACCCCGCAACGCCGCGCCTTGATCATCGGCGCCATCGACCCGACCCGGTCGCTGCTGGTGCAGCACACCTACTACCCGGCGTTCTTCGGCCTGCACCTGCAAGGCCGGTGGACGCCGCTGTTCGAGACGTCCTGCTTCCCGGAGGCGCGTTTCATCCCCTAGGAGTCGGATTGGAGGCTGTCATGCCTGACGCGGGTACGCGCCTTCTCGCCGGTGTCACCGGCCCGGCGGCTCTGCGCCGGCTGCCCGTGGCCGAGCTTCCCGCGCTGGCCGGGGAGATCCGGCGGTTCCTCGTCGAGCATGTGTGCGCGACCGGCGGTCATCTGGGGGTGAACCTGGGTGTGGTGGAGCTGACCATCGCGCTGCACCGGGTCTTCGACTCACCGCGGGACGTGATCCTGTTCGACACCGGGCACCAGTCGTACGTGCACAAGCTGCTGACCGGCCGGCAGGGCGGCTTCTCCAGGCTGCGCAAGGAGAACGGCCTGTCCGGATATCCCGCGCGGGCGGAGTCGCCGCACGACTGGGTCGAGAACTCCCACGCCTCCACGGCCGTGTCCTATGCGGACGGACTGGCCAGGGCGCTGCGGCTGTCCGGGCGGCACCGTGATCGCCGGATCGTGGCCGTCGTCGGGGACGGGGCGCTGACCGGAGGGCTTGCCTGGGAGGGGCTGAACAATCTCGGCACCGATCGCGAGCTGCCGGTCATCGTGGTGCTCAACGACAACGGCCGCTCCTACGCCCCCACGGTCGGCGGTCTCGCGCGGCACCTCACGACGTTGCGCGACCGGCCCGCGACCAACTGGTTCGAGCAGATCGGCTTGGCCTACCTCGGCCCGGTCGACGGACATGACACCGCCGCCACGGAAACCGTGCTGCGCCAGGCCGCGGCGCTCGGCCGGCCGGTCGTGGTGCACGTGCTCACCGGCAAGGGCCGGGGCTACGGCCCGGCGGAGGCCGACGAGGCCGATCACCTGCACGGGATCGGAGTTCTCGATCCGGCCACCGGACTACCCGTCTCGGAGGCGCAGCGGTCGTGGACCGACGAGTTCGGCGCGGCACTGGCCCGGCTCGGCGAGGAGCGGGACGAGGTGGTGTGCCTGACCGCGGCGATGCTGGAACCGGTGGGGCTCGGCGTGTTCGCCCGGCGCTTCCCCGAGCGCGTGTTCGATGTCGGGCTGGGCGAGCAGCACGCGGTCTGCTCCGCCGCGGGCCTGGCGATGGGTGGGCTGCACCCGGTCGTGTGCCTCTACGCCACCTTTCTCAACCGGGCGTTCGACCAGGTGCTCATGGACGTCGCCCTGCACGACCTGCCCGTCACGTTCGTGCTCGACCGCGCCGGGATCACCGGCCCGGATGGTCCGTCCCACCACGGCGTCTGGGACCTCGCCATGCTGACCTCGGTTCCCGGCATCCGCATCGCGGCACCGCGGGACACCGCGCGACTCGGCGAGCTGCTCCACGAAGCCGTGGCCACGCCTGGCCCGACCGTGCTGCGCTTCCCGAAACAACCCGCGACCCCACCGATCCCCGCCGTGGCCACAGTGGACGGTCTGGACATCCTCCACCGCACCCCGGGATCGCCCCTGGACGTCCTGCTCGTCGGCATCGGCGCCATGGCCGCACCGTGCCTGGATGCCGTGGCGGAGCTCGAGAACCACGGAATCGGAGTGACCATCGCCGACCCCCGCTGGGCCTACCCGATCTCACCCGCGCTCGTCCGCTTCGCGGCCTGGCACGCACTCGCCGTGTGCGTCGAGGACGGAGTCCGCGCCGGCGGTATCGGCGCCGCCCTCACCCAGGCCTGCGCCGACGCGGACCTTCGCACACCGGTCCGCACGCTCGGCCTCCCACCCACCTTCATTCCCGCCGGAGACCGAGCCGCGTTGCTGCGCAGGTACGGCCTCACCCCGCACGGCATCGCCGCCGGCGTCATCCGGGCTCGACCTGCCGACAGCTCGCCGTGGGTCAAGGAAACCTTGGGGACAGCATGACTTCCGTCGTATCGGGTGATGGTGATGTCGCAGGCGCGGCCGCGGCGGTGGGCGAGCGGAGCGACGCGGTCCTGGCCTGGACGCGGGAGTTGCTGGAGCCGGCGTTGCGGGCGACGGTGGCGACGCTGCCGCCGCGCATCCGGCAGGTCGGTGCCTTCCACCACGGTTGGGTCGACGAGCGCGGAGAGCCGGTGTCAGGCACCCCGGGGAAGCTGGTGCGGCCCGCGCTGGTGCTGGGATGCGCCGTGGCCGCGGGCGGGGACCCCGCGGCGGCGGTGGCGGTCCCGGCGGCGGTGGCGGTGGAGTTGGTACACAACGCCTCGCTGATCCACGACGACATCGTGGACGGGGACGCCACCCGGCGAGGACGTCCCGCGGTGTGGTCGGCGTTCGGCACCCCGAAGGCGATCCTCGCCGGAGACGCACTGTTCATCCTCGCCGTGCGGGCCGCGACCCGGCTGCCGGCACCGATGGTCGAGCCGGCGGTCGTGCGGCTCACCGACACGATCCAGATCCTCATCGACGGCGAACAGGCCGACCTCGACTTCGAATCCCGCACGACCCTGACGACGGCCGAGTGCCTGGCCATGGCCGCCGGTAAGACCGGTGCGCTGCTGGAGTGCGCTTGCGCACTCGGAGCCCAGGCCGCCGGAGCCGACGGTGCGGGCGTCCGCGCCTACGGCCGGTTCGGCGCCCACCTCGGCCTGGCCTTCCAACTGGCCGACGACCTGCTCGGACTGTGGGGAGATCCGGCGCTCACCGGCAAACCGACCGGTTCGGACGTGCGGGCCCGGAAGAAGACGCTGCCGGTGGTGGCCGCACTGAACTCCGGCACACCCGCCGCGGCGGAGCTCACCGTGCTGTACGAGAACACCGGCGCACCCCTCGACACCGCCACCTCCGAACGGGTCCTCGATCTCGTGGAACAGGCTGGTGGCCGAGCCTGGGCACAGGCCCGCGCCTTCCGCGAACTGCAACGCGCGCTCCACTACCTGCACGTCGCGCGCCCGCTCCCCGGTGCCGAAAAGGACCTGACCGCCATCGCCGAGCTGGTCGTATGCCGAGGCCACTGAGGGCAACTCACCACGACCGACGGAGGGCGAAACCAGATGCCGGACGCCGAACTACCCGAAGACTTCCTGACGTTCCGTTGTCCCTTGGAGGCGAAGGAGCATCCCGCGATGCGGGAGGTCGTGGCGGGAAGCCTCGCCTTCGCCGAGAGGTTCGACCTGGGCGCCGGGGACGCGGAGCGGACGGCGAAATACGGCAGCACCGCCGCGGTGCTGCAATGTCATTTCTTTCCGATCGGTCTGGCCGAGGCGGCCGTGCAGCCGCTGGCGGATTTCAGTGCCTGGGCGTACGCCGCCGAGGACGCCATGCAACCGGGTATCGGGGCGCTGGACGTGACCCGGATGGCGTGCCGCTATTACGGCATCCTGAACAATCCGGACTGGTGCGCACCGGCCGGGGACAACCTGGAGGAGGCACTGCGTGACTGCCTGATGCGCCTGCGCCCGACCGTGACCGACTACGCCTACCGGTGGTTCACCCAGTGGGAAGCCTCCTGGATCAAGGGTCTGCTGTGGGAGTCCACGTTGCTGGCGGGTGGTGAGGTACTCGGCGTGGCCGATTTCCTGCCGGTGCGGATCGCCGCGGTGGGCGTGTACGGGACATATGCCTACCACGGGTGTTTTGAGCGGGCCCAACCATGGCTGTGGTCCGCGCCGCTGGCCAGAGCGGCGAGCGAGTGCGGAATCCTGGTCGCAGGGCTGGACAATGACCGCTACTCCTACTTCAAGGAATCTCAACTCAAGCCCGGAACCAGCTACAGCCTTTTCGAATGCTTCCGCGTCGACGACCCCACGCTGACCGTCCGCGATTCCCTGGCGGCCGGGGTCAGCCTGAGAGACGCGCTGCTCGGCCGCTACCTGCAGTTGCGGGAAAGGATCCTGGCCAGCGGCACCGAGCAGGAGAAATTACTGGTCGCGGCCGTCGACCTGACCATCGCGGGGAATGTGCGGATGGGCCTGACCACACTGCGCTACGCCGCCCCGCAACTGTCCCAGGCCCGCATCGTGGACGAGGCGCCACCGGCGCCGGACGCCCCGCCACCCTATCCGGCGGTGGCGTGGTACTGGAACGTCTGAAAGCGGCACAAAAGCTGCCGCCGGCTCATCTGGAAATCTGACGCAATACGAGGAGGAATCCTCATGAGGACATCCAACACTATCCCCACGGCCCCGGGCGCGGTGCCGCTGCTCGGACATGCGCCGAGCCTGATTCGCGATCCCTTCGGATTTCTCTGCTCACTGCCGTCGGACACGGAGCTCGTCCAGGTCAAGGTCGGTCCGTTCGCCGGGGTGGTGCTCACCGATCCCGACCTGACCTCGCAGGTCCTGCTGGACCAGCGAACGTTCGACAAAGGCGGAGTTCTCTACACCAGGGGCCGGGAGGTGATTCCCCACGGGCTGGTCATGGCCACCTTCGAGAAGCACCGCCGGCTACGCCGGGCGTGCCAACCCGCGTTCAACAACACCGCCATGACCGGGTATGCGGACGCCATGCGCGAGCAGGCGGTCCGGCTCACCGGTGACTGGCACGACGGCGAGGTGATCGACGTCGTCGACGCGCTGAACGCCCTGGCCGGGCAGGTCGTGCTCTCGACCATGTTCGGCTCCGTACCGCAGCCGCGGGCCATGAAGGGGATGCTCGAGGACCTGAAGGCCGTCTTCCGGGGCTTTCGCTGGCGGGTGCAGTTGGGGCCGTTGCGCTGGCTGGCGGTCACCGCCAACGTCCGCTACGCACGTGCGTTGGCCCGGTTGCGCCAGGCCGGGATCGCGCTGATCCGCGCACGGCAGGCCGGCGGGGCCGGGCACGGCGACCTGCTGTCGATCATGCTGGCCAGGCACGCGGGGTCCGGCCTGTCCGAAGACGAGGTCAGCGACCAGTTCGTGATGTTCTTCTCCGCCGGGATCGAGACCACGGCCGCATCGGTTGCCTGGGCGCTGTTCCTCCTGGCGCAGCATCCCGACGTCGAGGGGCAGTTGCACGCCGAGGTGGACCGGGTGCTCGGCGGAGGTCCGGCCGGTCTCGACGACATTCCACGGCTCGAGGTGACCCGCCGGGTGATGGCCGAAACCCTGCGTATCCGCCCCCCTGCCTGGATCTCCTCCCGAACCGCCGAAGCCGATATCGATGTGGGACGCCACCGCGTGCCCGCCGGCACGACCATTTTCTACAGCCCCTGCACCATTCACCACCGGGCCGATCTCTACCCCGATCCCCGGCGTTTCGACCCGGACAGGTGGATCGACCGCGATCCGACGCGCCCCGACCCCGGCTACATACCCTTCGGCGTCGGGGCCCGAAAATGCATCGGGGACAGGTTCGCTCTCACCGAAGCCGTCCTGGTTCTCGCCACCATCGCCGGGCGGTTCCGGTTGCGTCCGGTCGCGGACGGTCCCGTGGTGCCGATGCTCAGCGCCGTACTGGTGCCACGGCAGCGGCTCATGCGGATCGAGGCCCGATGTCCGGCGGTGCGGGCGTGAGCCGCCATGTGCGGGCGGGGAAAGCCGTTCCCGTGCTCGGGCACTCGCTCCGCCTGCTCCGCGACCCGCTGGGTTTCCTGCGCCGCGTGCGGTGCCTGGGTGACGTGGTCGAGATCCGGCTCGGCCCGAAGCGGATTCAGGTGGTGAACGCCCCCGACCTGGTCCACCAGATCATGGTGGTGGAGGCGAGGAACTTCGACAAGGGATCACTGTTCGAGAAGTCGAAGCCATTCATCGGCAACGGTCTGGCCAACTCCTCAGGCGATTTCCACCTCCGGCAGCGAAGGCTCATGCAGCCCGCGTTTCACGCCCGAAACTTCCCGCGCTACGTCGAAATCATGAACGAGGTGGCCCGAACGAAGGCAGCGTCCTGGCGGCCCGGCCAAATTCTGGACCTGCCCCACGAGCTGCATGACGTGACCTTCCGGACCACGGCCAGGACGCTGTTCTCCACCGACCTCGCGGCGCCGGCGGTGGACGAGCTCAACCGGCTCTTTCCGGAGTTTCTCAGGCAACTTCCCAGGCACACCTTCGCCCCGTTCCCCTTCCTCGAGAAGCTCCCCACCCCGGCCAACCGCCGCTTCCACGGAGCGATCGGCCGGATGCGCGGGCTGATCCACGGCATCATCGACGACTACCGGAAGGCCGGCGCCGATCACGGAGATCTCCTGTCGCTGCTGCTGCTCGCACGTCATCCCGACACGGGTGCGGGAATGACCGACGAGCAGGTCCACGACGAGGCCGTCACGTTGCTGGCCGGTGGATCCGAGACCACCGCGGCGATGGTGGGTTGGATCTTCTACCAGCTGGCCGCGAACCCGTCGATCGAGGAGGGCGTGCACGCCGAGCTCGACTCCGTGCTCGGCGGATGTCCGGTGTCGTTCGGCGACGTCGACCGGCTTCCGTACACGCGACGCGTGCTGAACGAGGCATTGCGGATGTATTCGCTGGCGTTGATTCCCCGCCGGGCGCTGGTCGACGTCGACGTCGCGGGCCGGCGTCATCCTGCCGGCACCCAGTTCTTCATCAGTCCGTATGCCATGCACCGCGACCAGTCCCTCTTCACCGATCCGGCGCGGTTCGATCCGGACCGCTGGCTGCCCGCACGAACGAGTGGCGCCGATCGCCGTACCTTCGGGCCGTTCGGCGCCGGGGTCCACCGGTGCATCGGTGACACCTACGCCATGGTCGACATGGCCGTCATCGTGGCCGCCGTCGCCGCCCGGTGGCGGCTTGCGCTGGTGCCGGGGCGGCAGGTCAAGGAGAGGATGCGGGGCACGACGCGGCCCGGCGCGTTGCCGATGATCGCGAAGAGCCGGGTCTAGTGCCGTCGATCCGCCGCCGGTACCCGCTGCGGTGCAGTGGTCACTACGGGCCGGAGTTGGCCGACCGCGTCGACCGCTGGTTTCTGTCCTGGAACCTGCTGCCCGAGGCGGCGGACCTGGTCGCGCTCCGGGAGACCAACTTCACCTATCTGGCGGCGCTGTGCTGGCCCGCGGGTGACCGCCGGACCCTGTTCGATCTGGCCCGGCTGGCGATCTGCCTGACCCGGCGCGACAGCGAGTGGGACGCGGGCCGCGCCGGGGATCCCGCGGCGGTGCGGGCGTCGATCGCGGCGTCGATCACCGACACCCGGGCCCACTACGAGCCGATGGCCTTCCACGAGCCACGGTGGGCCCCGCCGATCGCGTCCGTGTGGTCCAGCCTCGCGCGTCACTGCTCCCCGGCGCTCATGGCGCGGTTGGCGGATGCCATCGTCGGCTACCTGAGCGCGTGCCTCGCTTCCTGCCGGCGGAACGACGCCGTTGATGTGCCGGCCTATCTCACCCACCGGCGGGGGACCGTCGCACAGCGCGTCGACCATGTCCTCACGGAGATCAGCCTCGGTATCGAGCTCCCGAAGGAATGGCTCACGCACCCGCTGCTCACCCGCCTGCTGGATATCGATGTCGATCGCACCGTCCTGCTCCAGGACGTTCTTTCGCTGAGAAAAGGAGCTGGCGGACGGTGAGGCCGAGAACATCGTGCTGGTCATCGCCGGGAGCCGGCGCGGCTCGCTGTCCGATGCCGAGGCGGCGGCCGCCGCGATGTACGAGGATCTGATGGATGCCTACGATGCCGCCAACGCCGAGCTGCTCGCGGCCCTGGGCGACACCTTTCCCCGGATTCGCGCCTATGCCCAGGCGCTCAACGACTTCAACGCGGGCGTGATCGCGTGGACGAGCGGCACCTCGTACTACACGGGAGCGGCCAGTTGCTGGGAGCCCCCGGAGGTCACCGTGCGACCGGTGTGACGGCTGCACCGGCGGGCAGCGGGACCTGCGTGTCCTGGCGGGCGCGCCCGGGAAGGGCGAAGGCGGTCAGCAGGGGAAGCAGGGCGATGCCGGCCGACAGCGCGAAGCCGAGCTGGAAGCCCCATTCCCGGGGCAGGGCGGTGGCCGGATCGCTGGAAGCGGTCAGCACGGCCGCGGCGACCTGGACGCCGACGGCCGCGCCGACACCGCGGAGGATGCCGCTGAGCGCGGTGGCGACGCCGGTGTCGGAGGCGGGGACCGATTCGATCACGGCGGTGTACAGGGCGGTGGAGGCGGCGCAGGCGCCCAGACCGGCCGTCAGCACCGCGCTCAGCACGATCTGCCAGGGCGAGCTGTGCCACCCCAGGGCCACCAGGGCGCCGGTGGCGGTGAGGGCCAGCCCGGTGCCGACCACCGCCCGGGAACCCAAGCGCCGCACGAGAAAGCCGGCCAGCGGTCCGACGATGACCGCGGCCACCACGGGAGGGAACAGGTACAGGCTGATGGTGCTGGGGGACGCGCCGAACCCGAAGCCCGCGGTCCGGGGCGGCAGGGCCAGCAGTTGCGGGATGAGGAAGAAGGACACCGCGTAGCCGGCGCCCATGACGGCGGCGGCCAGGCAGGAGCTCCACACTCCGCGCCGCTGCAGCAGGCGCAGATCGATGAGCGGGTTGCGGGCCCGCCGCTCGACCAGGGTCCAGCCGGCGGTGAGCAGGCCGGCCAGGGCCAGCAGGCCCAGGGATGCCGGCCACCCGGTTTTGGACACCAGGGACAGGCCCATCATGAGGGTGACCAGGGCGGCCGCCAGCAGGAGGGCGCCCAGCCAGTCCAGCCGCCCGGCGCGCTCCCGCCGGTCGCCCGTGCGCGGCAGCAGGAGCGGGGCGACCAGGGCCAGGGCGGCCACGACCAGCGTGGGCGTCAGGAACATCCACCGCCGGGACAGGGCGTCCGCCAGCGGCCCGGCGCTCAGGATGCCGAGACCGCCGCCGAGGACGAACACGCCGGCGACCAGGCCGACCGCCGGCGGCATCCGCCCGGCCGGAAGGAACCCGCGGACCAGGGCGAAGGTGACCGGCACGATGCCCGTGCCGATGCCCTGCAGGAACTGTGCCGCGAGCATCAGACCGAAGGAGCCGGCGAACGCCGCGAGGGTGCCGCCCGCGACGAGGCACCAGGTGACGCCGAGCAGGACCCGGCGCGGGTCGTGGTTGTCGGCGAGCTTGCCGACGATCGGCATCGCCACCGCACCGGTGAGGATCAGCGTGGTGGACAGCAACCCGGCCTGGGCCGGGTCGAGCCCCAGCTCCCGCTGGATGAGGGGGAGCGCGGGAAAGGGCATGCTCTCCAGGGCCCCGATGGCGGCGACCAGGGCCGCCAGCACGAGCAGCGGGAGCCGGACCGATCGGTCGGCCACTGTGGACTGGTTCGTCTCAAGCACGTGATGTCCCAGAAGTGTCGGATCAGGCCCCCTGAGCTGGGCCGGTGTGTGGCCCCCCACTGTGTCGGAGCACTTCGGACGACATCGGCGAAGCGGCCCTTCACTTTAGTGATCGTTTACCGGTCTGTAAATGCCGTAGAAGGGAAGCAACGTGACGTTGCTTTCCCTCTATGGCAAGCAACGTCACGTTGCTTCCCGGGCCGTGATGTCCGAGTGCACCTTGCATATGGCATGCGGCCGGGCGAAGCTGACATCGGCATCAAGTCCTGCCCCGCACCGTTCCGGTGTGTTCCGCCTCCGGTGTTTCCTTCTCGGCGGACCGAGGCCGAACGGAGTTGACCGATGATCTGCTGGGACCGCATGGACGGGCGGATCGTCGGTATTTTCACGCCGCGCCAGATTCGATGGATTCGTCGGCACGTCGGCGTCCTGCATGCCGCCGCCCAGGACGTGGTGCCGCTCCTCGGAGTGCCGGCGTGGCTGGCCGCCATGGCCGAGGTCGGCTTCGACGCCGTTCGACGCACCCGGGCCGACACCGCCGTGGTGCTGGACACGCTGCCGGAGACCGGAGGTGTTGTCGTACTGCCGGAGCGCCATCAGGCCTGGGCGTGGATCTGGACGTTGTCCGAGTGCCAGATTCATCTGGCGTTTCGAGTCGGGCCCGCCAGGAGACCGGCGCAGATCTCGACGGCATCCGGTTCCGGTACTGAATGGTCTTTGTCGATGGTGACGACTTGGCTGGAAAGCGTTGTCGACGATCTGATCTGTGTCGCGGATCTGAACTACCCCGCCGGCCGGGAACCTTAAAACCACATCAATTGAATTGCCGGCGGGGGAGGAGTGAGCATACCGTACTGGAGTCCGTCGACCCTTTCGGCGTAGGTGCGGTGGCATGAATGCTCCTTTGACGCTCAGCGCCGTGGACAAGGCGCTGGTTATTCTCACCGTATTGACGACGAGCGCGGAACCGCTGCCGCTGGCCGAGGTGAGCCGCCGCTGCGGGCTGCCCAAGCCGACCGCGCACCGGCTGCTGGCCACGCTGTGCGCGCACAACATGATCACCCGGTCCGGCGTCAGGTACCTCTCCGTCCGCGGCGGCGACGACACCTTCCTGGCGCTGCTCAAAAGCGAGTCGACGCCGTATCTGGTGGAGCTGCACAACACCACCGGTGCGACCGCGACCGTCAGCGCCCTGGTCAACGGGAACGTCCAGCATCTCAACCAGGTCTACGGCCACCGGGGAATACGGGTCACCACCGCCACGGCGGCGGACCTGGTCCTGCAGGCCTACGACCCGGATCCCACCCCACCCACCGCACGGGACCTTCTCGAGATCCGGCGCGCCGGGATCGCCTCCCTGACTACGGCCCGGCGGGGTGTGGTCAGCCTGGCGGTTCCCTTGTGTGGCAACGGCACCGCGTTCCAGGCCGCGGCGGCGCTGTCGATCGTCGGCCGGCTCGGTGGGTTCGACCCGGCCGGCGCTTCGCGGGAGCTCCGGCGGTGTGCCTACGAGCTCACCCGAACGCTCAAGCGGTTCACGTCCACGACGATGGTCGCCTCGTAGCATGTCCGGGCACGAGCTGCTGACGGTCCGCATGGGCATCCAGATCACCCGGTGGGACCTCCAGGAGATGACCGGCACGATGCCGGTCGAGGGCAACCGGCAGCCCTACGGCCTGCTGCACGGCGGCGCCAACGCCGTCCTCGCCGAGTCACTGGGATCCCTGTCGGCCGCGCTGCACGCCGAGACCCTGGGCCGAATGGCCGTCGGGCTCGAGCTGTCCTGCACGCACCATCGTGCGGTGACGGGCGGTGTGGTCACCGGCGTGTGCCGGCCGATCCACTTGGGACGGACGACCGCGACCCTGGAGATCGTGGTCACCGACGAGGCGGGCCGGCGCACGTGCACGGCCCGGCTCACCTGCGTCCTGCGTGACAAGCCTCCGTCACAGGCTCCGCTCGGGGTAGCCGAGGGGGATGGCGGAGACGGCGTCGAGGCGTTTCCGGATCGACTCCGGTAGCTCCACGGACTCCGCGGACAGGGAGGCGGACAGCTGCTCGGCCGTCCGCGCGCCGACCAGGGGCGCGCAGACGCCCGGCCGGTCCCGCACCCAGGCCAGCGCCACCGCGACCGGTGTGAGCCCGAGCTCCCGCGCGCAGGCCACGACCTCGCGGACGATGCCGACCCGGGCCGGATCCGCGGTGTAGTCGCGCACGTACCACTGGAAGAACCGGCTGCCGCGCTTGGCTTCCGGCACGCCGTCGAGGTACTTCCCGGTGAGCACACCCCGGCCGAGCGGCGCCCACGGCAGCACGCCGAGTCCCAGCTCCCGCGCCGCCGGCCGGACCTCGCGGTCGATCCCGCGCTGGACGAGCGAGTACTCGACCTCGACGACGGACAGCGGCGCCGCACCGCGAAGCTGCTGGACGGTCGCCGCCAGCGCGGTCTGCCAGCCGCTGTAGTTGCACAGCCCGGCGGCGCGGACCTTGCCGTCCTGCATGGCCGTGTCGATCGCTTCCAGCGTCTCCTCGACGGGCACCCGCCGGTCCCAGGTGTGCACGAGCCAGAGGTCGACGTGGTCGACCCGCAGCCGCCGCAGCGAACCCTCGAGCTCGGACAGCATCCGCGCCCTGGACGCGTCGGTGCGCAGCGGCGGCTTTCCCGGCACCAGGCCGGCCTTCGTGGCGAGCGTGAAGTCGTCCCGGCGCAGCTCCTTTGCCAGCGCCCGGCCGATGACGCACTCGCTCTCGCCGTTTCCGTAGACGTTGGCGGTTTCGATCAGCGTGCCCCCGGCGTCGGCGAAGAGGCGCAACTGTGCCACCGAGTCGTCCTCGGTGTCGCCGAAGCCCCACGTCGCCGTGCCGAGCCCGAGCCGGGACACCTCGATGTCACTGTGGGGGAGTCGCCGTTTCCGCACGGCGCCACCGTCCTTTGTGCCCGGTGCCGGCGGCAATCCTGCATTCCGTCCGCTGGAACGCCGCATTGTCCGGAAGGGACGCCGCCGGCTTCGATGTCGTCATGACCACCACGCAGGCGATTCCGCCGGTACTGGGGCGCGTGCCGATGCGGGACCTGATGACCGCGCCGTACCCCACGCTCGCCGCGATCCGTGAGTCGACCCCGGCGTTCGCCGTGGAGAACAACGGCTACCGGATGTGGGTGATCACCCGCTACGAGGACGTGCGCCAGGTGCTGTCCGATCCCTCGGTGCGCCGGGACCTGGTCGCGCACCGCAAGGAGATCAACTCACACTGCCTGGTCCGCGTCCAGCAACGTGCCCACCTGCCGCACGGCTCGCGCCGCAGCTTCTTCGACCGGGACGGCGACGAGCACCGCCGGCTGCGCGGCCTGGTCGGCAGCATCTTCAGCCCCGGCAGGCTCGTCGCGCTGCGCGCCGACACCGAACGGATCACCGCCGAGCTGCTCGACAAGCTGCCCGTGGGCGAACCCGTCGATCTGCTCGACCGGTTCGCCCGTCCCCTGGCCGGCACGGTGATCTGCGATCTCGTCGGTGTTCCGGTCGACGAGCGGAACATGCTGGCGGTGCTCGAAACCGAGATGATCACATCACCGGTGATCACCGAGATCGAGGAGGCCGCCCAGCGGCTGCACGACTTCTCCGTCGAGCTGGTCGCGCTCAAACGCGAGCGGCCCCGTGACGACCTGTTCACCGCGCTGCTGCACCGCCACGACGAGGGCCGGATGAGTCTGGACGAGCTCACGTCCACCTACGTCCTGCTGCTCGTCGGCGGCATGGAGCCGGCCAGCGCCATCGGCAACGGGGTGTTCACGCTGCTCACCAATCCCGATCAGACAGCCAGGTTGCTCGCCGACCCCAGCTTGTTCGCCGGCTGCGTCGACGAGATCGTCCGGTACGAGTCACCCTTCCGCTTCGTACCACCCCGTTACACCACCGCCCCCATCGAGCTGGACGGCGTCACCATCCCGGCCGGCGAGCTGCTGCTCATCTCCCTGGCCGCGGCGAACCGCGATCCCGCGCGGTTCCCCGAGCCGGACTCGTTCGACCCCGACCGGGACACCAAGGGACACCTGGGTTTCGGCTACGGGGTCCACCGGTGCCTGGGGGCCGAGCTCGGTCGCATCGAGACGGCCACCGCGCTGCGGGCGCTGTTCGAGCGCTTTCCGCGCACCCGGCTCACCGTGCCACCCGACGATGCCGTCTGGCGACCGGGAAAGTTCATGCGTCGCCTCGACACCCTGCCCGTGATCCTCAACTGACCACGATCGGAGGTGGTGTTCCCATGGACGAGCGGGCAACCGGAGATCCCGCGGTCCTCGCGCCGTTTCCCTACCCGTTCAACGGCAACGAGGGCATCGACGTCTCGGAGACCTATGACCTCGTCCGCGACCTCGCGCGGCTGCCCAAGGTGCAGTTGCTGAACGGCGAACCGGCCTGGCTGGTGACCCGCTACGAGGACGCCCGCTTCGTGCTCGGCGACCCGCGCTTCAGCCGCGCGGCGGGTGCCGGGCGGGCGATGCCGAGCCAGGCCGACCTCGCGCCGAACGGTGCCAGCCTGATCGGCCTGGACCCGCCGGAGCACACCAGGGTGCGCGGTCTGGTCGCCAAACCGTTCAGCGTGCACGAGGTCGAACGGTTGCGGCCGTGGGTGCGTGCCATGGTCGAGTCGCTTGTGGACCGGATGGAGCGGCTCGGGCCGCCGGCCGACCTCGTCGAGGACTTCGCGGCGCCGATCTCGCTCGGGGTCATCGCCGGCATGATCGGTGTCCCGGACGGGTACCGCGCGCAGATTCGCGAGTGGAGCGACGCGCGGATGTCCGCGGCCGGGCGGCCGGCGGAGGAGATCCTCGCGAAGTCCGAACAGTTGCGCACCAGCGTGTTGAAGCTCGTCGAGGCCAGACGCGCGGAGCCGGCCGGCGACCTGCTCACCACCCTGGTCGCGGCGCGGGACTCCGGCGAGCTGACCGAGCAGGAGCTCGTCGACCTCTGCATGGCGCTGATGGTCGCCGGCTACGAGGGGCCCGTGAACCAGATCGCCAAGTTCGCCTACTTCCTCGTGGAACGCCCGGAGCTGTGGGACGAGCTGCGGGCCGAGCCGAGCCGGCTGCCCGAGGCGATCGACGAGATGCTCCGGTTCATCCCGCTGTTCCGCGGCGCGGGCACCATGCCGCGCTATCCGACGACCGATGTCGAGATCGGCGGCACGCTGGTGCGGGAGGGTGAGCCGGTGCTCGTGGCGATCGGCGGCAGCAACCGCGACGAGCGCCAGTTCGCCGCCGCGGGGGAGTTCCGGCTCGACCGGGGGGCGTCCCACCTGGCGTGGGGGCACGGGGTGCACAACTGCATCGGCCGGCCGATCGGCACGATCGAGCTGCAGGAGGCGCTGGCCGGGCTGCTGGCCCGGTTCCCCCGGCTGCACCTGGCCGGCGAGGTGACGTGGAAGAAGCAGGTCATCCGCGGGGCGCACCACCTGCCGGTCACCTGGCAGGGGTGAGCATGAGCGAGCGGATCACCACGCCCTTCGGCTTCGGGACCACGGCGTTCGAGGTGGTGGCCGGGGTCGACCTGTCCGGCCAGCGCGCCGTCGTCACGGGTGCGACGTCGGGCCTCGGCGTCGAGACGGTGCGTGCGCTCGCCGTGGCGGGTGCCGAGGTGACCATCGCGGCCCGCGATGTCGACGCCGGGTTCGAGGTCGCCGACGAGATCACCGCGGCCACCGGGAACAAGCAGGTTCACGTCGCGCCGCTCGACCTCGCCGACCAGGAGTCGGTGCGGTGGTTCGTGTCCGAATGGGACGGTCCGCTGCACATTCTGGTCAACAACGCCGGGGTCATGGTTCCGCCCCGGACCCATACCCCGCACGGGTGGGAGTTGCAGTTCGCGATCAACCATCTCGGCCACTTCGCGCTGACGGTCGGCCTGCACTCCGCGCTCAAGGCGGAGGGGGCGCGGGTGGTCAACGTCAGCTCGATCGCGCACATCCGCAGCCCCGTGGTGTTCGAGGACATCCACTTCGAGCGACGCCCGTACGACGCGCTGCGCGCCTACGGCCAGTCCAAGACGGCGAACGCGCTGTTCGGCGTCGAGGGGAGCAGACGCTGGGGTGCGGACGGGATCACGATGAACGCCGTGATGCCGGGCGGGATCCGGACGCGCCTGCACCGCCACATCCCACCCGAGGTGCTCGAAGCCATGATCGAGGAGGCGAAGGCGGAGGGTATGCGCGGCAAGACCGCGGAGCAAGGTGCGGCCACGACGGTGCTCGTGGCCGCGTCCCCGCTGCTGGACGGCGTTTCCGGCCGCTACTTCGAGAACTGCAACGAAGCCGGACCACACGTGCCCGGCACCCGGACCGGCGTCACTCCCTACGCGGTGGATCCGGAGGCAGCCGCCCTGCTGTGGCAGGTCTCGGCAGCGACCCTGGGCCTCTGACCAGCGTGACGGGCGAGGATCCGGGCTAGCGATGGCCAAGCACCGTGCCCCACCGACGGCCGTCGGCGAGCACACGGGCATGGCCTACGGCGTGGGCGCCCAGCTCATCTGGGGGCTGTTCCCCGCCTACTGGCCGCTCCTGCTGCCCACCAGGGCGACCGAGATCCTCGCGCACCGCATCGCCTGGTCGCTCGCGGTGATGCTGATCGTGACCATGGTGCTGCGGCGCTGGCAGCCGCTCATCGGCCTGTCGCGGCGCGGCTGGCTGATGGTGGCCAGCGCAGCCGTCCTCATCACGGTCAACTGGGGCACCCTCATCTACGCGGTCAACACCCGGCACGTCGTCGAGTCCGCGCTCGGCTACTTCATCACCCCGCTGGTCAGCGTCCTGCTCGGGGTTGTCGTCCTGGGCGAGCGGCTGCGCGGGGCGCGAACCGCCGCGGTCACGATCGCCGTGCTGGCCGTGGTCGTGCTCACCCTCGACTACGGGCGGCTGCCCTGGATCTCACTCGTGCTGGCCCTGTCCTTCGGCGGGTACGGGCTGGTCAAGAAGACGGTTCCGCTGGACTCCGCCGCGAGCCTCACCGCGGAGACGATGATCATCGGGCCGGCCGCGCTCGGGTACCTGTTCGGGTTGCCCGCGCCGACGTTCGGCAGCCATGGCCCCGGCCACGCCCTGCTGCTGATGGGGTCCGGTGTGGTCACGGCGGTGCCGTTGCTGCTCTTCGGCGCCGGGGCGCGGCGTGTGCGGCTGGTGACCCTGGGCATGCTCCAGTACCTGGCGCCGGTCCTGCAGTTCGGGTGGGGCGTGTTCGTCGCGCACGAGCCGATGCCCGCGAGCCGCTGGATCGGATTCGCCCTGGTGTGGCTGTCGCTGCTGGTTTTCACCGTCGACGCGGTCCGCAACAGCCGTGACCGTCAGCCGGCGCGCCGCCTCACATGACCGCAAACTTGTCAAGCCGGTGGGCTGGCCCGATCGCGGAGCCCACTACCTTCGAGTCCTGGGACATTGCCTTGAATTCCGCTGTGGACAGGCTGGCTGGGAAGGTTTTGCCAAGTGACCAGGAACAATTGTTTTGTGCGGTTGGTCGGGCGCCTGCCGCGATTGGGTCGGGTATTGGTCCTGCTGGCCGCCATCGGTGGTCTTTTCGCGGTGCTGTGGACGGGGCCGGCCTCCGCAGCCGAGGTCCCCAAGCGGATCGCGTTGAAGACCACGAGCGCGCCTGGGCAGGTCTATCTGCTTCCGATCAGGATTTGCGGGGAGATCCAGATGTTCGGCGGCACGGTCTGCACTCCCTGGGCAACGTACAGCAGCTCCGGATACGACACCCACCCCGCCAATCCGTTCGCGGGATATGCGTGGCTGTGGGGGCGGGTCACCCTCTGCCTCGGTGGCCAGGCCATGCACCTGCAATTTGCGTCCGATACAGATAACCCGTGGGTCGAGGTCGATGTCAGCGACATTCCGGTGCGGCAGGAGGCACCGTCGCTGGAATGCCTGTGATGACCCGCAACCGTGAAGGAGAGTTTTCCGTGATCAGGAACAACTGGTTTGTGCGGCTGGTCAGGCGCACGCCGCGGTTCGGTCGGGTGGCGCTCGTGCTGGCCGCCACGGCGGGCCTCTTCGTGGCGGTGTGGTCGGGGTCGGCCTCCGCCGGCGGCCCCGGGCAGGTACTGAGGCTGGAGTTCGACGAAAAGGTGGCCGGCGTCGACCCGCCGGCGCACCGCGTCAAGATCTGCGGCCCGGACCAGGAGAACGTGCCGGTGTGCAGCCAGTGGATGACGGTGCAGAGTTACGGCATGGTGGACGTGTTGCCCGGCTGGCGGTGGCAGGGCCTGGTCACCGTCTGCGTGGATCATGAGTCGGTGCAAATGGAGATACCCGCCTTCCAGGCGTTTGACAACGAGGTGGACCGCTACCTGAGCGGCATCCTGCGCGACAATGAGGTATGGGCGGAGGAATGCCATCCGGCCACCAACGGTCAACAGATCGATATCGATCTGAAGGAAACCGACGGGAGTGCCGCCTTCGGCGGGGACGTCGCCGCTGTGCGGGTGTGCGGTACGAGTCAGGAAAAGGTGTCGGATGCCTGTACCGATCTCCAGAAGGTACGCGGCACCGTCTTCACCGCGCCGAACCACTGGTACGTCGGTGAGGTGAGTGTCATCGTGACGGCCGGAAACGACAAGAAGCAGTTCATGAGGAAGTTCTGCATCCCGAGGTCGAGCGAGGACCGCTGGGCCGGGCTGAAGTGGTGGGCCCCGTCATACTGCCGGGGCGGCGCGGCACCGGCCGCACCCGCCAAATAGGACCGGAAATCTCTGCCGAATCAGTTGCCAACATGACTGGAATGTAGCCACATGTCTGAGAAGAACTCCTTCGTGCGATTGGCCGGCCGGGTGCCGCGGCTCGGTCGGGCGCTGCTCGTGCTGGCCGCCGTTGCGGGTCTTGTCGTGGCGGTGTGGACGGGGCCGGCCGCCGCCGGGACCGGTCCGAAGATGATGAGGGTGAGGACCGCGACAGAGGTGGATGGCGGCCCGCCCGGTATGGTCTGGATCAAGGCCTGTGGTCTCAACGAGGATTCCCACTATCTGTGCACCGGCTGGACGCAGGTCGGGAGTTACGTCTTCACGACCCCGTTCCCGGGACTGCTGTGGCAGGGGATCGTCACCGTCTGCAAGGGTGGCCAGGCCGTGTCCGTGCGGGTGCCGACCCGGGAAGATGTGGAGGACGACTCGTTCCTGGTCGATCTCGCAACCGTGGAGCGCGGAGATACGCCGTCGCTGGAATGTCTGTGACGGTCTGGGGTTCCGGATGTCGTCGACCGTGACGTATGCACCGGAGCGATTGTCGGCGCCGCCGGCGACGATGCGGTCGAAGGCGCGGACGGCGTCGGTGACGGTGGCGAAGCCGCGGTCGATCATCGAAGGCAGCAGCGCGTGAATGGTCCGGTGCGCGGTGACGAGGTTGACGTCGAAGGTGCGGTCAGGTCCACCGGAATGCACTCGATCCGGCCGGGGAGGTTCCGCGTCATCTCCGCGGTCAGCTCGAGTGCCGCGCGGTCGCGGCCGGCGGCGACCACGGCCGCCGTGAACTCCGACCGAGCCCACGGCCTCCCCCGGTCACGAGAACCCGAAGCGGCGCACGCAGGATCGCGGCTCTCACCGGCCTTCTTCCTCACTCACCTCTTGCGGGCGATCGTCAGACCGTCGGCGATGGGCAGCAGCACGGACTCCATCCGGTCGTCGGCCAGGACGTGCGCGTTGAACTCGCGGATCGCCCGGGCGTTTCCGGTGGCGCCGGGTGCGGCCGCCTCGCCGGCGTAGAGCACGTTGTCGGCCAGCAGCAGCCCACCCGGCCGCAGCCGGGGCACCAGCAGCTCCCAGTACTCGACGTACCCGGTCTTGTCCGCGTCGAGGAAAGCCAGGTCCACGAACGGATCCGGGCGCATGTGCCGCAGCGTCCGCGCCGCCGGGCCCAGTTCGACCTGGATCCGGTCGGCGACTCCGGCCGCCGTCCACGTCTCGGCGGCGATGGCGGTCCACTCGGCCGACGTGTCGCAGGTGATCACCAGGCCGCCCGGTCCCAGGCCGCTCGCGAACGCGAGTGTCGAGTACCCGGTGAACGTCCCGACCTCGACCACCGTGCGCGGCCGGACGATCTTCGTCAGCAGGGTGAGGAACGCTCCCTGCTCGGGCGGGATCTGCATCTCGCTGATGCCGCCGAGGGCCCGCGTCCGCTCGATCAGATCCCGCTGCGGGGCCGAGAGCGGGGGAAGCTGGTCCAGCACGTAGCGGTAGACCTCGGGCGTCAGCGCGACGTTCTTCGTCAGGTCCTGCGTGGAGTTCGTCACGACCGGGTTTCCTTCCATTCGGACACCATCGAGGCCAGCTGGGCCAGCTGTGCCGGGAGATCGGCCTGCAGGCGGTGCAGCTCGTCGTCGCCGTGGTCGACGGCGAGCGGGCTTTTCGCGATGTCCGCGCGCGCCAGGAGGATCCGGTCGGTGAGCTGCGTGGCGAACGAGTGCCGGCACACGTCGTCGCGGCTGATCCGGAAGAACTCGTCGAAGCAGTCGCGATCGCCGTCGGTCGTGTCGCGGGGATCGCCGCCGGACTGGCGCAGCAGCGACCTGCCGACGGGCACGAGCCGCTTGGCGACGGCCATGTGCACGAGACGATTTGCCCGCAGCGAGCGGGCGACCGTGTCGTCGGTGAGCGGTTTCAGCTGGCGAAGCAGGGCCGAGACATGCTCGTGGTCCCGTGCCCAGGTGCCGCTGAACGCCGGATGCCACGCCATCATCCTGGTCCGGATCACCCTGGCGTAGACCGCCGGAGTGCAGCTGCCCGAGTAGAGCAACAGCGTCGAGTACGTGCGGTACAGGGCCGCCGTGGTGTGCACGGCCTCGATCGCGTCCGGGCGCCGGGTGCCCGGGTCGAGCGCCGCGGTCAGCAGCTCCCGCTGCACGCGCCAGACGCCGGTCGCGAGATGGTGACCGAGCAGCCAGCGGAACCAGGCCAGGGATTCCTCGTCGGGCCCGGAGCGCCACGACGGTCGCGGCGGGCGGCGCACCTGCGCCGGGACCCGGTCCCGGCGGCACGTGGCACACCGGCTGTCGGGCCGGAAGCGGTGGCCGGGCATCGGCAGGTGCAGCAACGGAAACTCGGAGTCCACAGTGGACTCGACAGTCTGGACGGCGGTGTGCCGCAGGTCCGGCCGCGGCGCGTAGCCGACGGGTGCCGTGGTCATCGTTCCTCCAGCGCGCACGTCGCGGGGTCGGCCAGCTCCGGGACGTGCCGCGGCACGAACCGGTCGAGCACGTCCGCGGCGGCGCGGATCTCCCCGTGGAGTGGGCGGTCCCGCTCGAGGGGCGCGACGACCTCGGCCAGCGCGCCGACCAGCTCCGCGCAGCGCTGCGCGGTCGGCCCGCCGGGGCACAGGTGCGCGGCCTGCCGCAGCACCACGCCGAGGCAGCCGTGCAGCAGGCGCAGGGACCGGGCCTGGTTCAGCGCGGTGAGCGCGGCCTGCGTGCCGAACGGCACGACGTCCTGGTTGTGCAGGTTGGTCGGGACGCTCTGCATGCTCGCGGGCGTGCACGCGCGCCGCATGGCGACGACCACCGAGGTGGCCACGACCTGAACCCCCTGCACGGCGTGCTGCTTCCCGCCGTGCGGCGCGAGCATCGCGGGCAGGCCGCCGTTGCGGTGCGGGTCGACCAGGAGGTCGATCTGGCGTTCGGCGAGATTGCCGATCTGGGTGGCGACCATGGAGAGCAGGTCCGCGGCGAACGCGCAGGGCTGGCCGAAGAAGTTGCCCCCGTGGGCGACCTGGTCCTCGTCGGCGAAGAACAGTGGGTTGTCGCTGACGCCGGCCAGATCCTGCCGCACGACCCGCTCGGCCCAGTCCACCGCGGACCTCGCCGCGCCCAGCAACTGCGGAGTGCACCGCACGCTGTACGGCTCCTGGAGTGCACGCGCCCCCGACGGCCGCGTGCCGGAAAGCCAGTAGCCGAGCCGCTCACCGGCCCACACCGCCTCGGGATGGCCGAACGCGCGCAGCAGCGGGGGCGATATGAACGCCGGAGCCGCGCCGAGCACGTCGGTGAGCAGCGCGCTCAACGCCAGCGCGATCTCGTGCGAGCGGCGCATCGACGCGACCGCCAGGCCCGCCGCGGCGGTGGTCAGCGAGGTGCCGTTCACCAGGGACAGCGCATCCCGCCCACCGAGCTCGAGCGGGGCGAGCCCGGCCCGCGCCAGGGCCTCGCCGGCGGGCATCCGCGCACCGTCGACATAGGCGTGCCCGACGCCCCGCAGGCTCTGCACGACATGGGCCAGCGGCACCAGGTCACCGCTGGCACCCACCGAACCGAGCTCGGGTACCGCCGGGGCGAACGAGGTGGCCAGCATGTCGCGCAGGCTCGCCAGCGCCGCCGGGGAGATGCCCGACACGCCGCGCGACAGCGACCACAGGCGCACGAGCACGGTCGCGCGCACGACCTCGGGCGGCAGGTCCGGGCCCTGGCCGGCGGTCAGGTGCTGCAACACGTTGTCGCACTGGTCCTCGGGGTCGTCCCGGCCACTGTGGACGACGAGCGGGCCGAACCCCGTGGTGGACCCGTAAACCTGCCGGTCCTCGCGGAGGCATCTGTCCACGAAGGCCCGACCGCGCTCCACCGCGCGGGCCGTGTCGTCCGTCGTTCTGATCGCCAACGGCTTCGCCGCGTGCTCGAGCGAGGCCGGGGTCAGCACGTCGCCGGAATTCAGGGAGTTGATGACCGATGTTGCCGTCATGGGCATTTCCCTTTGCTGTGAAGGGTGGCCCCCCGTCGGGCTGAGCTCTGGCCCAGCCGATGATGGCACCCGCCGATACGAGTGGAACCATTGCTGGCGCAAGGAAACCGTGAATTTGATGGAGGCTTTGCACTTCGCCCTTGCCGGTGATGAGGAAGCAACGTCACGTTCATGCCATAGCGGGCAAGCAACGTCACGTTCACTCCCGCAAGGAAAGCAACATGCCGGATGAACTTCTCGCCGTGCCGGACCGTGCCACGGATGAAGCGTGCCGGACGGTCGCACGAGGCGAATCCGTCCGCGTGTGGAGGAGGACCCCATGGTTCGTCAGTCAGACAGGGCACTGGTGAGCTGGAACCGCCGCGCGCTCGCCGTGCTCCGGGCAGTCGCGGCAGGTCGCGCCGAGATCTCGCTGAGCTGCGAGCCCGACCTGTTCATCGACGGGTTCCCCTGCTGCGACCAGGCGGTGTCCCGTGCCCTGGCCCACGAGGGCCTCGTCCGTCCGGCGCGGGCCGGATCGATCGGTCAGCGGGTGCCTGCCCGGATCACCAGAGCGGGCAACGACCTGATCGCCTCCCCGCCCGCCGCCGCCTGAGCCCGGAATCCACCGGCACAGTATCGGAGCCAGCACCATGATGAGACGTTCACGGTTGACGGTGGCGGTGTGCGCTTTCGCGCTGGCGGGACTGCTCGCGGCCTGCAGCTCCGAGTCGCTGCCCACCCAGCCGCCCCCGCCGGCCGCCACGGGCGGGTCCGCCCAGAAGTCGCCGCCCGCGGCGGACGGCGGCGGCCAGGGTGCCACCACGGTGCTCGCCGTCACCAGGACCGAGGACCTGGGCAACGTCGTCACCGACCAGGACGGCCGCGTCCTCTACCGCTTCGAGCGGGATGAGACCGATCCGCCGAAGGCCACCTGCTCGGGCCAGTGCGCCGTCAAGTGGCCGCCCGCGCTCGTCGGGTCCACCCCGGTCGAGCTGCGCGGCGTCGCCAACGAGCTGGTCAACACCGTCAAGCGCGCGGACGGGCGGGAGCAGCTCACCCTCGGGGGGAGGCCGTTGTACCGGTACAGCAAGGACAAGGCCCCCGGCAAGGCCACGGGGAACGGCAACAGCAGCACCTGGTTCGCGGTGACCCCGACCGGGCAGAAGGCCGACAAGGCGGCCGTGGAGGGCGCCGTGCTCGCCGCGACCAGATCGGACCAGCTGGGCACCATCGTGGTCGACGCGGACGGATACACCCTGTACCGGTTCGACCGCGACACCGCGAACCCGCCCCGCAGCAACTGTGTGGGTGCCTGTGCCAAGATGTGGCCGCCGGCGGTCGTCACGTCCGACGACACCCCCGTGGACGGGATCGACCGGTCGCTGGTCGACACCATCGTCCGGCCCGACGGCACCAAACAGCTCACCATCGGCGGGTGGCCGGTCTACGGCTACAGCCAGGACAAGGCCGCCGGCGACGTCAAGGGGAACGGTGTCGGTGGCACCTGGTTCGCGGTGTCCCCCACAGGGCAGAAGGCGGCTCAATGATCCGGGGGACAGGTCTCATTCGTCACCGATGACCGTCCGCAGGGATCGCAACGCGTAGAAGACGCGCGACTTCACGGTTCCCGGCGGTATCGCCAGAAAGGCCGCCACCTCGTTGACCGTCCGGCCGTGGTAGTACACCTCGACCAGCACCTCACGATGCTCGGGCGACAACGATTTCAGGGCCTGTGCGACGAGAACGGCGTCCTCGACGAGCTCGGTGGGATCGTCCGGGGTCTCGTCCGGGGCGTGGCCCGGCGCGACCTCGACCGGCCGGGCCGCACACGCCCGGGCCTGGTCGATGACGATGCGCTGCACGACGGTGCGGAACCAGCCGCGGATCGAGCCTGGCTTGTTCAGCAGGGCGTCGAGGTGCAGCCAGGCCCGTATCCAGGCCTCCTGGACCACGTCCTCGGCCAGGTGCTCGTCTCCGGTCATCCTGGTGGCGTCCGCGAGCATCCGCTTTCCATGGTGCTCGTACAGCGACGCGACGAGGGCATCGTCGCTGGCCGATCGGTCAGCCCGGCGTCCACCCGGAAGCCTCACGCGTCGCTCCTCCCGAAAATGGGCGATGAAATTTCTTTCCGGCAGTCAATGGCACGGATGAACGTTCAGGAGAAGTTCACCGCCGGAAGCCGGAAATGTGCACATTTCCGTAAAGGGCTCGGCGTGTTCCGGCTCACATCCGGCTAAAATGGGTGGCCGTTCCGGTGCGGCTCGCGGTGCGTCCCGTTAATTTACGGGTGGAGTGGGCGCGGGAACGAGGAGAATGATGGTCACGAAGCGCACGTTGGTGTTGGGCGTGCTGGCCTTGGTAACGCTTCTGGGCGTCGCGACCGCCGTCGTGGTGCGGCGCGACGCTGCCGACCGCGTCCGGAACAATTCCGAGGTCGGCTCGGAGCTGATCAGTCCGACGGTCATCATCACCGCGGGACACTGCTTCACAGGGCGTGATCCGGCCACCATGGTGGTCCGCCTCGGGATGAACGGCGACGGCACGGGCGGCGGACGGCTCGTGGCGGCTCGCCGGGGTCCTCCACGGATGGGTCGCCGCCGGAAACTCTCACGGCGGCGTGGCGGCTCGTCGGGATCTCCTGGTACGGCTGAGGAACGCCATGCCCGACGAGACCTGCACGGCAGCGGCTCCGGTGTCGAGTGTCCGGGACCTTGCCTGCGCCCAGGGCGTGCCGGTGCCGATCACGCCTTCCACGCTGCAGCTGAAAGTGATCCAGAAGGGATGGTTCGAGGCGTGGGTGACGGTCTACGACCACGCCGACAATGTGGTGTGCTCCCATGAACGTCTCTGGCTCGACGATGAGATCGAAATGACCTGCCCGATCGGCGACGGTCCATTCGTGATCTCGGGTGGAGCCAGGTTCGGTGGATACCACAGCTTGCCATATTCAGCTCGTGAACGCAGATTGTGCGTGCGGTTCGACGGTCCGTTCTTCGCTGCCGAATTCAAGCGGGTTGATTGCTAGGGCGACACCGGCCGTCCGGCTGGCACGACACTGACATTGGCATCAAGTCCTGGTGGGAACCGTTCCGGAGCCCCCGCGTTCCCCGTGTTCTCCAGTGAGGACGAAACGGCGGCTCCCGGAAACCCGGGCGGCATGATCAGAAGGGTTGTTTATGGCACGGCAGATTATCTCTCGTATTCTCCCCGGATTCCGGGGTGGCCGGCTGTGGCGCGCCGGGCTGGTGGTCGCCGCGGTGCTGGGCGCCGGCGTGAGCGCGCTCGTCCTCTCGGGGACGGCGTCGGCCGGCAACGGCGACAAGCAGATCTCGATCACGATGGATCCGCGCGGGCAGGACATCTACCGTTCGGTCAAGGTGTGCCCGCCGGACCGGGATGACGACCAGGCCTGCACCTACCTGGCCAGGCACGGTGAATCTGTCTTCTACAAGGCGGACGAGTGGTTCCATGGCCAGGTCGTGATCAAGGCCGAGCCGTACAGCGGCCGGACGTGGTTCTCGAAGACCTTCACGATCTGCGAGTCGCAGAAGGGTGACTGGGCCAGCCTGATGTGGTGGGACCCGCTGGCGGCATGCCAGGCCGAGGGGCTCACACCTCTGCTTCCCGGTGTTCCCCTCGAGGTGCGTCCCGGTGTTCCCCTCGAGCCGGGGTCGGGAACGCAGCTCCGGCAGGACGAGGGGGTGCCGGCGATCCCCGCGGAGACGCAGCCGGTGGAGGCGCCCCTCCTGTCGGAACTGTGGAACGGCGACAACGACCCGGTGTCGGGCGAGTAACCCGACCGAAATGCCCTGAAGGCGGCCTTCACGACGCTGAACGTCGTGAAGGCCGCCTTCAGGGCATTTCGGGGACGACCATGCGGAAACCCACGCCGCGGACGGTGTGCAGGTAGCGTGGTTTCGCGGCGGTTTCGCCGAGCTTGCGGCGCAGCCAGGACGCGTGCACGTCGATGGTGCGGCCGGTGCCGGGGTGCGGGCGGGACCATACCGACCGGCTGAGCTCGCTCTTGCTGATCACCTGGCCGATCCGCTGCGCGAGGTAGGTCAGGAGGTCGAACTCCCGGCGGGTCAGCGTGAGCGGCCGGTCGCCCATCCAGGCGCCCCGGCGGACGGGGTCGATCCGCAGCTCGCCGACCACGAGAAGCTCCTCGGACGGCGCGGGTCTCCCGGTGGTGCGGCGGAGCAGCGCGTTGATCCGCGCGATCAGGTGCTCCGTGGAGAACGGCTTGATCAGGTAGTCGTCCGCGCCACCGTTCAGCGCCTTCACGAGCGCCTTCTCGCTGCTGCGGTTGCCGGTGGCGATGACCGGCACGTCGCTCGCGTCGCGCAGCATCCGCAGCGCGGTCAGTCCGTCCAGATCGGACACGTGGAGGTCGAAGAGGGCGAGGTTCAGCTCCGGCTCGGTGATCACTCCGCGCAGCGCGTCCAGTGCGGTGGCGGCCTGCTTGACCTCGTATCCCAAAGCGGTCATGGCATCCGTCAGCGCCGCCCGCGATGTCGGGTCCTTCTCGACCACCAGAACCTTGCGCATCATCGCAGGGTAAACGGGCGAGTGGAAACTTGCGACGATGCTTTACGTAACTGTGAGGACGCAGCCAGCGAGGTAAGGCGGAAAATTGTTAAAAGACCATCAAAAGGCGCTGTGCGGGAGGGTCTGCCCTGCTCTGTTCGGCGCAAAGATTGCCAGGCAGACAGGCCATCCGCCCGCCGGCCGGTGACGGAACAGTCGGTAAAGGACTGTCCGGACCGCGGTGTGCTGCAGGTGAGGAGTTTGCCTGATGGTGCACGAGATTCGCGACGAGTACGACGTGGTGATCATGGGCGGTGGCCCGGCCGGTGCCACGCTCGGGGCGGTGCTGGCCCGGCGGACCAACCTCCGGATCGCCCTGTTCGACAAGGAGATCTTCCCCCGCGAGCACATCGGCGAGTCGTTCGCCCACCCGGTGGTTCCGGCGCTGGAGGCCAGCGGCGCGCTGGCGAAGGTGCTCGCCAGCGAATGCTGGGTGCAGAAGTTCGGCGGGATCTACAGCTGGGACGAGACCAGTCCGAAGGTGACCTACTTCGACCATCCCAGTGTGGTCGAGGACGGTGTGTACCGGTGGGCGCTGCACGTCAACCGCTCCGAGTTCGACCACATCCTGCTGGACAACGCCGCCGATCATGGCGTCGAGGTGTTCCAGGGGGTGGCGGTCAAGGGGTTCGAGTCCGGACCGTCCGGTTGCGCGGTGCGGCTGGCGGACGGCAGGAGCGTGCGGGCCGCCTACTTCGTCGACGCGGCCGGCCGGCGCACGAGCATCGCCGCCAAGGCGAAGCGGCAGTGGCTCTCCGAGTACCGCAACATCGCGATCTGGCAGCACTTCACGGGCGGGCTCCCGGCGCAGGACCTGCCGGGGGAGTGGAACGTGTTCCACGATGACTCGCTCTCGCCGATCCTGTGCAGCGCGTTCAAGGACGGATGGTGCTGGTACATCCCGGTCCCGAAGATGGTCGGCGGCCGGCGGACGATGACCCACTCGATCGGCATCGTCACCCTGCCGGAGGTGCTGCGCGAGCCGGGCAAGGACTTCACCGACCCGGAGACCTTCATGCGGGCCGTCCGGTCCGTCCCGCACGTGCGGGACCTGATCGGCGGCGTCGAGCCGATCGCCGAGGGCGTGCACACCGCCACGAACTACTCGATGATCAACGACAGGTTCACCGACTTCGACGAGCGCTGGATCCTCGCCGGTGACGCGGCGTTCTTCGTCGATCCGCTGTTCTCCTCCGGGGTCGCCTTCGGCATGACCATGGGCGCGGCCACCGCGCTGCTGCTGGAGCAGACCTTCTCGAGTGCACTGTCCGAACAGGACAAGCGGGACCTGTGGCAGGACTACGACGAGGGCTGGCACGGGCTCGCCGAGACGTTCGCCCTGTCGATCGACCAGTGGTACCACGCGATCGGCAAGAACGATCCGGAAAGCGTGTACTGGCGCAGCCGGGGCGCCGTGGCCGACCTGGACATCCAGGACCGCACCTTCGACGCGCTGCTCAACACCGCGCTGATCCCGGACCTGCTCCAGGTCCTCTCCGGCGGCACCGGCCGGATCGAGGACCTCGACCGCGACGGTCCCTACATGCGCGCGGCCGGGCTCGCCGAGCCGGCCGAAGTGGACGACGGCACGCCGCTGCGACTGGTCGGCGGGGTGACCGCCCGGCGCGGACCCGGGGTCGACGTGCCGGGGTTCAAGGCATTCATGCCGCCGGCGCCTTACCAGGTCCCGCCGGAGGTGAAGGCCGCGTTCGCCCAGTACTGGAAGGATCCGCTCTCGGACGGGGGCGCGCTGCCCGCACCGCTCGACGCTCCGCTTGCCTGCCACCGGTTCCAGGTCGAGGGCCGGCCCGCGGTGCGCGGTCTGGACCGCGACGGCGCGGAGGGCGTCTGGGCGGCGCTGCGCGCCGGCCCCGTGACGCTGGGCTCGTTCGGCGGGCCGCTGGGTTTCCCCCAGCGGCAGTTGGTCAAGCGGCTGCTCCGGGCCGGACTGGTCACGCCGCTGCCGGCGGGAAGCGGCGGAGCGCGGCCGTGACGAGCACCCGCCCGGCGACCACCGGGCGGGGAGCGGTGCGGCACGGCCTCGCGTATGCCGGGTTCGCCGTGCTCCCCGCCGCCGTCGCCGCCTGGGTGCTGCGCGGCGAACCGCCGGGCGGTGTCGTGCGCCCGGGCCTCGCGCCGGCGCCCGGCGTCCAGCTCGACGCCGCGCACCTGCTGCTGGCCGTGGTGCTGGTGGTGGTCGCGGCCCGGGTGGCCGGCGGGCTCGCGGAGCGGCTCGGCCAGCCCGCGGTGATCGGGGAGATCGCCGCCGGCGTGCTGCTGGGCCCGTCCGCGTTCGGCTCGGTGACGCCCGGCCTGCGGGAGGAGCTCTTCGGCCCGGGCGCGCTGCTCGCCCTGGGCGTGCTGGCTCAGCTCGGCGTGGTCTTCTTCATGTTCACCGTCGGCGCGGAGCTGCGCCTGCCGCTGCTGCGGGCCTGCGGCTCCCGGGCGGTCGTGCTCGGGCACACCGGCATCGCCGTCCCGTTTCTCGGCGGCGTCCTGCTGGCGGTGGGCCCGCTCGCCGCGGTGCGGCCGGCGGGGGCGGCCGCACTGCCCTACGCGATGTTCTGCGGGATCGCGCTGAGCGTCACGGCATTTCCGGTGCTGGCGAGGATCCTGGCGGAGCGGGGAATGGACGGCACCCGGATGGGGACGCTGAGCCTGGCCACCGCGGGGGTCAGCGACCTGACCGCATGGTGCCTGCTCGCGGTCGTGGTCGCCACGGCCGGGACGTCGCCGGGCGGTCCGGCCGGGACCCTGGTGCTGGCGCTGGGGTTCTGCGCGGTCATGTGGCTGCTGGTCCGGCCGGCGCTCAGGTGGGCGGCCGCGGTGGCCGCGGCGCGGACCGGCGCGGTGGCCGTGGTCGTCCTGGCGACGCTGCTCGCCTCGGCGGCCGCGACCGACGCGATCGGTGTCCAGCCGATCTTCGGGGCGTTCCTGGCGGGCGTGATCGTGCCGCGGGACTCGCCCGCCGTCGCCGAGCTCGTCGAGCGGGTCCTGCGGCCCGCGACGTGGTGGCTGCTGCCGGTGTTCTTCGCGATGGTCGGGTTGCGCACCGACATCGGCGCCCTGTCCGCGACCGCGTGGCTGCTTCCGCCGGTGATCGCGGTGGCGGTCGGCGGCAAGGTGCTGGGCGTGGCGGTGCCGGGGCTGGTGACCGGCATGGCCCCGCGCCCGGCCCTGGCGCTCGGCGTGCTGATGAGCTGCCGCGGGCTGACCGAGATCATCGTGCTGCAGGTCGGCCTGTCCATCGGCGTTCTCCCCACCGAGCTGTTCACCTGTTTCGTCGTCATGGCACTGGTCACGACCGCGGCCACCGGCCCGCTGCTGACCCTGACCGGAGGGGACTGACGTGGCACTGTCCTATGTGGACCCGGCCGTCGACCGGCTGTGCGCCGACATCGCCGCGCTCGCCAGCGGTGACCCGGGCGACGCCGGCGACGTCGAGGCCCGGCTGATCGAGCTGGCCGCGGCGAACTTCCCGGCGATCACCGGATTCTGGCGGCGGACCAGACCGGGGACGGGAGTTCCGGACGTCGTCTACAAGACCGCGCCGCCGTTCCTGTTCGACGACGCGCACCGCGCACGCACGTTCCGGACCAGCAGCACGACCGGGCGGGTCGCCGGTGAGGTGACCTACAGCGAACGCGGCCTGCGCCTGATGGACGTGTCCATCGTGGCCGGCGCCCGGCACGCCGTGTTCGCCGGCCTGGACCGCCCGGTGGTGGTCCGCCTGGTCCCGTCCGCGGCCGCCGCACCGCACATGGTCATGGCCTACGGCATGGAGCTGATCGCGCGCACGTTCGGGGACCCGGTGCTCAGCACGTGTGCGCTGGGGCCGGACGGGTTCGTCTGGCCGGCGCTGCGGCTGAGCCTGGACAGCGCGATCGCCGAGGAGCGGCCGGTGGTCCTCATGGGCGGCACGTCGGCCATGGCGAACCTCTGCCGCGCCCTGATCGAGAACGGCGAGGTCCGGCAGCTGCCCGCCGGATCGCGCGCGGTCGACGCCGGCGGGGCGAAGAGCCGGTCCGGCGCGGTCGCCACCGACGAGCTCCGGGCCCTGCTGGACCAGGCGTTCGGCCTGGGCGGCGGCACGCACCTCAACCTGTTCGGCATGACGGAGCTGGCCAGCCAGCTCTACGACAGCGCCGACGTCGCGCTCGGGCCCCGCGGCGAGCGGCCGAAGGCCGGGCACGCGATGGTCCGGGCCCGGGTGCGCCACCCGGACGACCTGTCGCCGCGGGAGTGCGGAGCCGGCCTGCTCGACGTGGCCGACCTGTGCGTCATCGACCGGCCGTACGCCGTGCTCACCGGGGACTGGGCGGTCGCCGGCGAGCACGGGGTCGCGGTCACCGGCCGGGTCGACCGGACCAGCGCCCGCGGGTGCTCCCTGGTCCTGGACGGGATCACCGGAGGAGGCCGGATCGATGCCTGATCCGTCCGCCGTCACCTGGTTCCCGTCCTGGGTGGACCGGGCCCACCTCCGCTCGTTCGACCTGTTCGCACCGGACCGGCCGGACCTGGCGCACCGCGGTGAGCGGCCGGAGCCGGCCCGGTGGCCGGCCGTCGCCGAGGGGCTGCGCGCCGCGCGGTCGCGGCTGGCCGGGCTGCCGGTCGCGGCGATCATCGACGTGATCGACCGGGTATGTACACAGTGGACGGATCGGGAGTTCCCGCACCGGCTGGCGGCGCGCCGGCGCATCGTCGCGGCGACCGGCTTCTCGCCGGAGGCGGTCGACCGCAGCCTCGACGTCGAGCTCGCCAACTACCGGCGGGCCACGCTGTACGCGACGCTGCGCCGGGAGCTTGGCGATCCCGCCGTGCTCGACCGGTTCCGGCCGGATCCGGAGCTCGCCGGCCGCACCCGGGCACACGGCCCGGAGATCACCGGGGTGATCCTCACCGGCAACGTGCCCGGCCTGCCCGCCCTGCCGATCATCAGGGCGCTGCTGGTGAAGTCGGCCGTGATCGCGAAGGTGGCCAGCGGCGAGCCGGCGTTCGCCGCCGCCTTCGTCGCCTCGCTCGCCGAGGTGGCGCCCGCGCTGGCGGACGCCGTCGTGGTCACCTACTGGAGGCGGGACGACCACGGGTCCCTCGACGCCGTGCTCGGCGTGGCGGACGCGGTCATCGCCTACGGGGGAGCGGAGGCCTGCCGCGCGATCCGGGCCCGGCTGCGGCCGGAGCACCGGTACGTGGAGCACCCGCACACGTTCTCCGCCGGGGTGCTCACCCAGCGGTACCTCGCCGAGCGGGGCCTGGCCGGGACCGCGGCCGCGGTGGCGCGCGACGTGGCCACCTTCAACCAGCACGCCTGCATCGCGCCGCAGGCCTACCTGGTGGAGGAGGGCGAGCACAGCCCTCGCCGGTTCGCCGAGGTGCTCGCCGCGGCGATGGCCGCGGATGCCGAGGGTCACCCGCTCGGGGAGCTCAGCGACCGGGCCGCCGCGGCGGCGGCGCTGCAGCGCACGGCCGACGTCTGGCGGGCCGCCACGGACGAGTCGAGCTGGAGCACCTGGACCTCCGCCGGTTTCGACTGGACCGTCGTGCTGGCACCGGATCTGCCCGAGTCCGGCGGCGGCAACCGGGTGATCCGCGTCGTTCCGGTGCGCACCGCCGGCGCCGCGGTGGACCTGCTGCGCCCGGTCGGCGCGAGGTTGCAGAACATCGGGCTGGGCGCCACCGGCGCGCAGTTCCGGGAGCTCGCGGAGCGGTTCGCCGCGGCGGGGGCGAGCCGGATCTGCGAGCCCGGGCGGATGGCCGAGCCGAGCATGATGTGGCGCCACGACGGGATGCCGTGCGTGGCCGGCCTCGTGCGGTGGTGCGACATCGAGATGCACCAGGAGTCCCGGGCGAGCGAGGAGGATGACGATGGACCCGACAGGCCGGATTCGGCACGAGTATCCGAGGCTTCCCGCCACCGTCGAAGTGATCGACTGCACGCTGCGCGACGGTGAGCAGGCCCCGGGCGTCTGGTTCAGCCTGGAGGAGAAGCTCCGGCTGGCGACGCTGCTGTCGGCGTCCGGGGTGGACGTGCTCGACGCCGGGTTCCCGGCCTCCGCGCCCGGTGAGGTGGACGCCCTGCTCGCCATGCGCGAGCTCGGGCTGGCCGCCCGCATCGGCGCCACCGCCCGCCCCCTCGCGGGCGACGTCCGCGCGGCGGCGCGGGCACGGGCCGACGAGGTCTTCCTGTTCATGCCGACCAGCGACCTGCGGCTGCGCGAGGTCATGGGCATCACCAGGGAGCACGCCTTCGACACGATCCGGGCGGGTGCCGAGCTGGTCGCCGAGGCCGGGATGACGCTCAACGTCGTGTTCGAGGACGCCACCCGGGCGGATCCCGGCTACCTGATCGACATCGCCGCCCGGCTGCGCGGCCACGTGCCGATCGCCCGGCTGGTCCTGGCCGACAGCGTCGGCTGTGCCGAACCCGTGAGCATGGGCCGGCTGGTGTCCGAAGTGGACGATGCGCTCGACCACGACGTGGTCCTGTGCACCCACTGCCACAACGACTTCGGCCTGGCGACGGCGTCCACCCTGGCCGCCGTCGGCGCGGGCGCGAAGGCGATCAGCTGCACCGTCAACGGGATCGGCGAGCGCGCGGGCAACGCTGACCTCGCCGAGTGCGTCGCCGCGCTGACCCACCTGTACGGGGTCAAGCACGCCGTCGACCCGCTCGCGCTGGTCGGGCTCGCCGAAACCGCCGAGGAGCTCAGCGGCGTGCACACCAGCCCCACCAAGCCGGTCACCGGGTTCAACGTCTACCGGCACGAGTCGGGGGTGCACGTGGACGCGCTGCTCAAACAGCGGCGCAGCTACGAGTTCCTGCCCGCCGAATGGGTGGGCCGGTCCATCGAGTACGTGCTCGGCAAGCACAGCGGGGCCGCGCTCGTGCGGCACCTGCTGCGGCGCGCCGGCATCCCGTGTGACGACGCGAGCGTCCGGGAGGACCTGCGGGACATCAAGCTGCGGACGGAGCGGCGGGACAAGTCGGAGTTCCACGCGGCGTACGCGGCCCGGCGGTCGTTCCTGCGCTCGGCGCTGGCCGGGCAGGATCCCGGCGCGGTGGTGGACGCCCACCTCCGGGACGCGCCGCCGGCATCGTGGGAGCGGGTATGAGCGGCCGCACGATCAGCGACAAGATCATCGATGCGCACACGGTGGAAGGCGCCGACGAGGTCCACCGGCTGGTCCGGGTGGACGCGGTGCTGGGCCACGACGCCACGATCGCCCTGCTCGCCGACGAGTTCGACGTCCGGGGGCTGGAGATCTGGGACCCGGACCGGGTGATCCTGACCAACGACCACTTCTCCCCACCGTCCACTGTGGAGCGTGCGGACATCTCGAACCGGTTCCTGCGGTTCGCGCGCACCCGGAAGATCACCAACCTGCTGGTCGACCGGGGCATCTGCCACCAGCTGCTGGTCGAGCACCCGCTGTGCGTGCCGGGTGCGCTGATCGTCGGCGCGGACAGCCACACCGTGATGGGCGGCGGGCTCGGGGCGTGCGCGACCGGAATGGGCTCGACCGACGTGCTGTTCACGCTGGCCACGGGCACGACCTGGCTTCGGGTTCCGCCCACGATCCGGGTGGTGTTCGAGGGAACGCTGCCGGACGACTGTTCGGGCCGCGACATCGTGCTGGAGTTGCTGCGGCGCTTCGGTGAGTCCGGCGCGCGGTACCGGTCGCTGGAGCTCGTCGACGAGTCCACCGGGCGGATCTGCCAGGACGACCGGTTCGCCATCGCCAACATGGCCGTCGAGATCGGCGCCAAGTTCGGGGTGTTCCGCCCGGACGAGGTCACCGTCGAGTACTGCCGGCGCCGCGACGGCGTCACCCCGGCCGGCCTCGTCGAGTCCGATATGGACGCTGCCTACGAGCGCACGGTGCGGATGGACCTCACCGGGCTCACCCCGAGGGTGGCGAAACCGTGGTCCCCGGCCAACGTCGTGGCGCTGAAGGACCTCGAGCGCGTCGAGCTGTCGGTCGCCTTCCTCGGCTCCTGCTCGAGCGCGCGGCTGTCCGACCTCGCCGCGGCCGCGGAAGTGCTGCGCGGCAAGCGGGTTCATCCCGACGTGCGGTTCGTGGTGATCCCGGCGTCCATGCCGCAGTTCCAGGAGGCGTTGCGGGCCGGGCACATCGCGACCCTGATGGACGCGGGCGCGATCATCAACCATCCCAGCTGCGGGCCGTGCGGCGGAATCGACAAGGGCGTGCTCGGCGCGGACGACGTGTGCGTGTCGACGTCGAACCGGAACTTCCGGGGACGCATGGGGCACTGGGACAGCCGGACCTATCTGGCCAGCGCACGCAGCGTCGCCAGGGCGGCGACCCTGGGATATCTGGGCGGTGAGGAATGATCAGCGGGGTCGCCTGGGTCTTCGGCGACGACCTCAACACCGACGTGATCCACCCGCCCGAGTACTTCAGCCTGGATCCGGAGCGGGTGCGGCAGGGACTGTTCGCGAAGTACGACTCGACGATGGTGTCCCGGCTGCGCAAGGGCGACGTGCTCGTCGCGGGCCGGAACTTCGGCTGCGGCTCCAGCCGGGAGACCTCGATTCGCTCCCTGCTGCTCAACGGCGTCGGCGCGGTGATCGCGGTCGACTTCGCCCGGATCTTCTTCCGCAGCGCCACCAACAACGGCCTGCCGTGTCTCACCTTCGCCGACCCCGCCGACCTCGCCCGGGTGCCGAACGGCGGCCGGGTGAGCGTCCTGCCGGACCAGGGACTTCTGTCCACAATAGACGGAAGGCATATTCCCCTGGAGCCGCCCGGCCGGTTCGTCCGGCGGATCTGGGCGGCCGGCGGGCTGCTCGGCCTGCTCCCCGCACGGTGAGCCTGACGGTGCTGTCCTGGCGCGGGCGCTGGGGAACGGCGCTGGCGTCCGCCGTCTCGGGCCCGTTCGAGCGAGCGACCGGGGTCCGGGTGACCCACCGGTTCCACGTCGGCCTGGCGTTGCCGGACGCGCTGTCCGGCGCCCTCGCCCGCGGCGGGCGCCCGCCGGTCGACGTGGTCTGGTCCAACTCGGTGCCCGCGCTGCGCGCGGCGGCCGCGGGTGGGTGCGTTCCGCTCGACCCGGCCCGCCACCCCGTCCTCGGCGAGCTGCGCGACCGCGCGCGTCCGGAGGGGCACGACAGCTTTCCGTGCGTTCACCCGTACGCCGTCCAGTACGTCCTCTGCTACCGGCGGGCCGCCTACCCCGACCATCCGCCGCGATCGTGGGAGGTGCTCACCGAGCCACGGCACCGTGGCCGGATCGCGCTGTACCCGGGCGGCAACGGGTTCATCCCGATCGCTCAGGTGATGGGCGGGGGAGACCCGGCGGCGATCCCGGCGCGCATGGATCCCTGCTGGTCGTGGCTTCACCGGCTGCGCGGCCAGATCGGCGCGCTGGACTACAGCGTCGGCATGGAGCACCGGCTGCGCCGCGCCGAGCTGGACCTCTGCTTCCGCGCGCTGCCCAACGTTCTGGCCTTCCAGACCGCCGGGGCCGACGTGGACTGGACGGTGCCGCGGGAGGGCACCACCGACACCCTCGACGCACTGTGGATTCCAGCGGGCGTGCCCGAGGACACCGCCGAGCTGGCGGCCCGGTACATCGCCTTCGCCCTGCGCCCCGACGTTCAGCGCGCGTGGTGCACCCGGCTAGGTGTGCTGCCGGTGCACCGCGACGTGCCCCGGCCGGATGTCCTCTCGGGAACGACCCTGCCCGCGCACGCCGACGACCGCTCCGGCATCCTCTTCATCCCTGAAGCCGTCAAGGCCGCGCACGAGCCGCACTGGGGACGAACATGGAACCAGGTCGTCCAGTGCGATGAATGACCCATTCATCGCAGTCGACCACGTTAAAAAGCTCGCAATGTCCTGCTCACTGATAAGCCCAGCCCTGGCGTGTGGTGTTCACTGGACGCACCCGGACAGTCGACGGTAAACAGGAGGCAATTCGGATGAGATCAGTGAAAGTCCGTCGTGTGTGGACCAGGTTGGCCGCGTCGCTCGTGGCGACCCTGATGATGTGCGGACTCCTGGTGGCGCCGGCGAGCGCCGCCCCCACCGGGCAGCCGCTCATGATGTGGGGCCGAATCTATTTCACCAAGGCATTTTATCAGGGGTTCGACCCGAATAGCGGACCGAAGCAGGTCTGGGTCAACGGCTACGTTTACCCATGCCAGGGCACGCAACCGTGCTACTACCAGACAACCTGGGGTGTACGCTGGATCGATTACGTCAGGGTCGACCTCTACAACGGAAGCACCTATATCAAGACCAAGTGGTGCTACGTGAACCAGTACTGGTCGTCGGATCCCTTCGGCTGCAACACCGAGTGGTGACGCCCTCGCTGACAGCCGTCAACCCGACCCCGGGGGAGATTCCTTGGTTCTCCCCCCGGGGAGCTCACTCGGGCCGACGAAGCCTGGTTCAGTCCGTGGCGTTCTCAACGACCTGACGCCGACGCCGACCCGCCACCGACCACTCAGGTGGCCAGGGCACCGGGGTCCGCCACGAACACCAGTGGCGTGATGTGTTCCACCGTGCCGCCGGCGGCGGCAGATCGAAATCGTTCAGCCTTTTCGTGCCAGACTTCCTGCCCACCGATCCACGAGCGGAATCCGTGCATGACGTAGTCGACCTGCTCCCGGATCTCACGTGGCTCACGGCGGATCAAGTGCTTGACGACTCGTTCGGTTTCGACGTACTGCTCCACCCGTTCGGACACTCTACCCAGCACCGCGTCGATCGCAGCCTCGCGCGAGAGTCCTTCGGCGTGCTCCAGAACGAGGACGAAATTGCATTTCTCGCCGCACGCTTCTTCTTTCTCCAGTGAGGCGACGTCGTTACTCCAGGCGACGATGTCCGTCGTCGCCAGGATCAGTTCCTGCAACGCCTCCAGGTCGTAGATCTCGGGCGGGAGATCAGAGCCCGACGCGAGTTCGGTGACGTCGAGATGCGGCAACATGGCGCTGGCGGGGCGGCGCAACGCGACGAACTCGTTGATGCCGGGTGGTCGGTTCAGGCTGCGGTACGCGTTCTCGGCGGTCGCGGCGTCGAACGACTCCCAGGCGTGCTTGGCGAAACGACGGCGCCATGCCGAGCGGACGCGAGGGTAGAGTCGTCCGACCAGGTCCGCCAGTGCCCGGGCAGCCGGGCTGTCCTCGTCGGGGTCGACCTTCGCCGTCTCCATTACCCGATGCAGGTGAAGGATCGCCGAACGCCACCCCTCGGCGGACGTGTAGCGGCCCTCGGCGTACTGGTCGTCCAGCACGAACAGCAGGCCACCCCATTGGGCGAGAATGGTGACCATCTCGGCCGACGCGAGCGGAGCCACATAGCCGGCCAGCACGCCGTTTTCCGCGTTCCGCCAACGTTCCTCGGCGTCAGCGCTACACACGAGCCCCATGTCGCGTGCCCACTGGAGGGCTGCACGTTCGGCGACCTCGGCATGAGGGCTCAGGTTCGGCTCGAAATACTTTCTGAATTTTGGCGGAACAAAGGTTGCCACTTGTCGCCCCTCTATTTCGGCGGGGTGGGTAGGGATCGGACGCTGCGTGGGGTGCAGACGAGTTCGACGCCTTCGGGGCGGACGCCGATGGTGACCCTGGTGTGTGGGTGGTAGTCGGACACCGGAGTGAAACGCCACTTGGCACAGACCGTTGCGACGACCGTCGTCATGGTCATCAGGGCGAGCGGCTCGCCGATACATCGGTGCACACCGGCACCGAATGGGAAGAACGAGTGACGGGTTATCGCTCCCGACCGGGCGGTCGACCAGCGGTCGGGGTCGAAGCGCGTGGGATCGGAGTACACGCGTGGGTCGCGGTGCACAGCGTACGGCGAGTACAGGACCTGATCGCCAGGTCGCAGCAGAAATCCGCCCATGTCCACCTCGTCGATCGCCTCGCGCATGAACACCGAGCCTGCGTACAGCCTCGACGTCTCATGCACGACATTGCCGGTGTACTCGAGAAGCGGCAGGTGGGTGGAGTCGACCGGCGCTTCACCCACGGTTCGGTCGAGCTCGGCCTCGACCGATGCCGCGACGTGAGGATGCGTGGCAAGCTCGTGGAAGATCCATGAGCAGACACCCGGTGTGGTTTCCGACGCAACGAGCAGGAAGCTGAACAGTTCGTCGCGGACCTGCTGATCGGTGAATGGCTGATCGGCGTTCCCCGAATGGGCTGACAGCAGCAGAGACAGCAGGGTGTTGCCGCCGGTGACACCGGATCGATGCAGGCTGATCTCACGCTGGATCAGCCGGTGCACCCGTGCCGTCGCGGTCCGGTACCGCAGGTTGCCCGGCGTCGGCGCCGCGGTGAGCACGGATGGCAGCAAGGATCTTACGATGACGCCTTCAGAGAGTATGGGCAGGTAACGACAGACGTCGGCCATCGCCTGGGCGCTCAGACTCGCGGAGAACATCACCTCGGTCAACGAGGCGATGACCATCCGGCTCACCTCGTGCTCCATCACGACGGTCCGCCCCGGTCGCCAGGTCGACATGCGCTCTTCGACCACCCGTCGGACGGTGGCGACGTGCCCGGCCATGCGCAGTCGCTGGAACACGGGTTGCAGCAGTCTGCGCCGCGACCTGTGCTCCTCGCCGTCCAGCACGGAAATGCTTTGCGGCACCAGGCGTCGCCCTTCCTTGAACATCCCACCGCGGTGAAAAGCCGCGGCGTCGTCCACGAGCACCCTTCTGATCAGTTTCGGTTCGGTCAGCACGTAGGCCGACCGCGGGCCGAGGCCGATCTCGACGATGTCGCCGAGCGCGCGGAGCGACTCGAAAAAATCGAGACGTCGGCGCATCAGTGGAATGCAATGCCCCAGCACGCGATTTCGTCCGGGAGCGAAGCCCACCCTGACACGCTGCTCGACGGGCTCTGTGGGCATCGGGGTGTCGCGCCCCCCGGACGGCCAGGCCGACCGTTGCGAGCTTTTGCCCTGCAAAGTAGAATCAGTCATCACGCCGCCACGCTGATATTTGATCGTTCGCTTACCCGGCGCCGGGCTGGGCTTGCACCCAGGATACGTTCGGCGCCCTCTTCCGCAATATCGACGTTCACTACCTGCCGTGGATTTTGGGTAAATGTTGCAAACGTACGGATCGTTCGCACACCCAATAATGGGGCGACCGCTACGGTACGGGCTGCCCTCTCCGCCGATATGTCATCCGCTCCGATATCCACCGGTGCGCAGTGCGCCAACTTCTCCGATGCGGCACATGACTCCACACCCGATCGTCCATGTGACGCCGCCGGAGCGCCCGGCAATGGGGCCTGCGGCGGGGATGCCGCGTACAGGGGAGGAACGGGCTTGGGGCCCGCAGATCGATAACACGCTGAGTTGATCTTCGTTGGGACGGCTCCGCGGGCAAGATCGCCGTCTTGGGGCGTTGGCGCTCACCGATGAGCTTGAACGCCCCGAAACAGCGATCTTGCTGAGACAACCGAACGAAATCGGACGCCAGATATCCACCCGCCGCCAGCACGCTCGATGCCCCTACCACACCAACAAACCCAACGAGCCGAAATGATCAAGTTATTTTCCCGGCAGGCCCTAAGTCTTTTCGCGCACCTGCCAGCCCTGGCCGCCCTGGGCATTTCTCTTCCGGTGGACCGCATTCAGCCCGTGGTGCACGGAATCGGGGCGACCGCTCTGGCACTGTGTACTGTGGGGACTCCGAGGGTGAGTCGGTAGCCGACGCCGCGGATGGTCTCGATCTGGGCGCGATCGCCGAGCTTGGACCGCAGCCGGGCGATGTGCACGTCGAGCGTTCGGGACGAGGCGGACCAGGTCGAGTGCCAGACCTCCGCCAGGAGTCGCTCCCTGGACTGTACGTGGTCGGGTTGCGCGGCGAGCAACGCGAGCAGGTGGAACTCCTTGCGGTTGAGGGGGATCGCCTCCCCGGCCGCCGTCGCCTCGTGCCGGTCGAGATCCAGGCGCAGCTGGCCCGCCTGCAGCTCGCCGACCGGCTCCGGTTTCACCCGGCGCAGCACGGCCTCGACCCGTGCGATCAGCTCACCGAACCCGAACGGCTTGACCACGTAGTCGTCGGCCCCGGCGCGCAGGCTGGTGACCCGGTCCTGCTCGGACAGCCGGCCGCTGAGCACGATGATGCCCACGCCGCTGCGCTCCCGCAGTTTGACGCAGACATCCTGGCCGTCCCCGTCGGGCAGGTTCAGGTCCAGCAGCACCAGGTCCCCCGGACCGCAGGTGAGCGCCTCCCGGGCGGTGCCGACGTGCAGCACGTCGTAGCCACACCGGCTCAGGGCGCGGGTGAGCATCGTCGCGAACCGCTGGTCGTCCTCCACGATGACGATCTTCACGATGCCACCTCATGGGTCGTCAGGTTCTCCGCTCGCCCGGAGAATGATCGCACCCGGTGAGGTGTTCCGGCCCCGGCGTGGCGTCCACGGCGGGGAGAATTGATGCGGATTTTGCAGTTCCGCGGGGCGCGGCGGCGGTCACGGCGCCGGAGCGGTCCCGCTCGCCCGGCTGGGGATGAACACCGGCGGGCCGATTCTGCCGGGCGCCGGGCGGGGCGCCGGCCGTACCGGGGTCAGCTGCTCGGGGCTGCCGAATGCCGGATCGCTCTTCATGGCCACGTAGCCCGTGGTGATCGCGGTGCCCAGGAGGACGGCGAGGGCGCCGGCGACCGTGACCCAGGTCCGCATCGACCGGAACGACGGTCGTCCGGACGGTGCGCGGGTTCTGCCCTCCGTGGCGTCGGAAACGGGGTGGACCGCGATCGGCGCGTCGGTGCCGCCCGCGTGGGACGGGACCGGGACCGCCCGGCCCCGCCGGTAGCGTTTGACCTGCCGATGGCGCGTGACGACCTCCTCGGGAGATGCCATGCCCCGAGCCTGTTCGCTCACCGCTCCTCCTCTGATTTCGCCGCTCACTGGACAACACGGCGAGCGGAGAGAAAGCGGCGGGCATTTCTCCCGAATTGACCTTCCGTTGACGTCCCCGTGCGCCCCGACCACGGGTCAGCCGGCGGTCGGCCGATTCCGTGAACCCGGTCGGCCCAGTGCTCGTGCCCATGACGGAGGACTCCATCAAGAAACTTGCGGAACCCGTGAACATCTGGGACACGGCGTTCGTGCCACGGACATGTGGTCATCGATGCGTGCTCACATCGCGGTGCTCGTCGCGATCACCGCGGCGGCGTCGGGCTGCGGCGGTGCCGGAACGGAGCCGGGCTTCGTCGAGATCAGCGCTGTCGCCGAGACACCCACCCCCCACCTGCGCTGGCCGGACGCCTCCACCGGCACGGTCACCATCGACTGCGGGCGCAACGAGAGGGGGCATCGCAACGCCGACAACTTCATCACCCGGCCCGGTGAGACCGACGGCGCGCACCACATGCACGACTACGTGGGAAATGTGTCGACTGACGCCAGGTCGACCGATGCCAGTCTCGCCGCCGCGGAAACGACGTGCGTGAATGGCGACCAGTCGACCTACTTCTGGCCGGTGCTGCGCCTGCACGGGAGCGGTCATGCGCATACCGGCGACGGCGGGAACACGGGCACGATCGTCGAGCCCGCGTTCGTCGAGTTGCGCTTCTCCGGCAATCCGGCGAGCGATGTCGTGGCCATGCCGCGGTTCCTGCGCATCGTCACCGGCGATGCCAGGGCCGTCACGAACGGCGGCGCCAACGGTGTCGCCCGCTGGTCCTGCAGCCAGCATCCGGACCGGTTCACCTCGAACTATCCGTTGTGCCCGGCGCGGGAGCAGGTGGTGCGCACCTTCGATTTCCCGAACTGCTGGGACGGCCGCAACACCGACAGCGAGAACCACCGCTCCCACGTGGTCTTTCCGAACTCGAACGGCGAGTGCCCGCGCGCGACGTTCCCGGTTCCCCATCTCGTCCTCCGGGTCGGGTACGACGTGCCGGCGGGACCCTCATATCAGATCGACAGCTTTCCCGACCAACGGAACAGCTCGGCGACCGACCACGGAGACTTCACCAATGTCATGACCGATGAGCTGATGTCCAGGGTCGTGCGTTGCGTGAACCAGGGATTGTCATGCTGAGCGCGGAAAGGGGGCTCCATGGCTACCGATGAGGACCACGATGTCGAGGTTCTCGGCGTCTACGCCCTCGGTCTGCTCGACGACCAGGAGGCACAGGCGATCGACGAGCATCTCGTCACCTGCGCCGAGTGCCGCACGGTGCTCGACGAGCTTGTCGGAGTGCACCAGATGCTGGCGTTCGCACCGCCCGCCGCCTTCGCCGACGCCGCCCCGGCCGAGCCCGATCTGCCCGCGCCCATTCTGACGATGCGTGCCCCGCGCAGATCCGGAGCGAGGATCGCCGCCCTGGTCGCCGCCGCCGCGGCCGTTCTCGGTCTCGCGGTCGCCGGGGGAGTCCTCATCGGACAGCGCAGCACCGGTGCCGGTCTCGCCGCGCCCACGACCGTGCCGACCACGACGGTCGGAACGCCGTCGGTGTCGGGTGTGCGGTACGCGTCGATCTCCACCGCCGGAGGCGCCCGGCTGACCGTCCGGTTGGAACCGGCCCCGGGCTGGGTGCGGATCAACGCCGCGGTGTCCGGCATTCCCTCGGGGGTACGCTGCCAGCTCGTCGTGGTGTCGCGCACCGGCGAGCGGCGGGTCGCCGTAACCTGGCTGGTCTCCCCCAAGGGCGAGGCGACGGGCACCAACCTCGACGGCGGCGTGCTGATCCCGGCCGAGCAGGTCGACAGCATCGTGGCCGAATCGCTGGACGGCAAGGAGTTCGTCTCCGCAAAAGTCTGAACCCGCCGCCCGTGGAGGGGGAAGCAACGTGACGTTGCTTCCCCGATATCCACAGTGGACGGCGGGGTCGGCGGGTTTCCAGATCCCGCCGACCCCTGGTGTCCCCGCGCCCGGCCATCGGCTCCCTTAGCGCCGATGGAGGGTGGCGGTGACACCGCCCGCCGAACCGACCAAGGTCTTGTCGAGGTCGGGTCGGCGGGACACCTCTGCTGTGCCGGTCAGGTCATGTTGCTCGCGATCTTGCTGATCAGGTCCGCTGACCGGTCCGGCGCGAGCGCGATGGCGCGCACGCTGTCAAAGGCTCGCTGGTAGGCCGCGACGTCGGTTTGATCCTCCAGATAGAGGGTGCCGACCTTGTTCCTCAGGCGGACCAGGCTGGGCAACTCGGCGTAGTCCAGGATCACGAACGGGCCACCCATGCCGGCGTGTTCACCGGCCTCGGCGGGAACAATCCGGATCTCGATCCGGGCTCGAAACGACGCTTCCAGCAGGTAGCCAAGCTGATCACGCATGACCGGGGCACCGCCCACCCGCTGATGAAGCGCAGCCTCATGCAGGATGATGTCGAGGTGCGGAGCGCTCGGGCCGCGCAGCAGCGACTGCCGGGCGATATCCGCGTTGACCCGCTCCTCCACCTCCTCTTCGCTCAAGCCCAGGTCAGCAGCGATGATGGCCGCTCTGGCGTAGGGAAAGGTCTGCAACAGACCCGGAACGATCAGCGCCTCGTAGAGGTGCATCACCGTCGCGTCCTGGTCAAGACCAGACCAGGTGGCAAGATCGTCGCGGAAGTCGAGATCGCCGCGGTCGAGCATCTCCGGGCTCGTGGCGTCGGCGTGCAGATGCAGCAACGCATTGCGAGCCGGGCGGTCCACCCCGTAGAGGGTGAGCAGCGCCGACAGGTCATCACGGCTGATGCCGCGCTTGCCCGACTCGGCCCGTGAGATCAGGCTCGACGACACCCCGAGCTTCGCCGCGATCTCCAGCCCGCTCAACCCCGACAGGGCCCGCAACCGGTGCAGCACCAGGCACAACCGACGGTTCCGCACGCCAATGGTCGTCCTGTCCTTCACCAGGTCACCCCCACTGTGATCCCGTCCACCGTGCCGAACCCAATGTGCCCTTTCACGTTCACCTTCCCAACCTCGGCAGCACATCGCATGCCAGTGGGGACAAGAGGCTTCGACATTCAAACCAGCCGCGCGCGCACCAGTACCGGCATTCGACGACCTGCGGGAAGAACGCACTCAGGCGGTGGGTGCATGAGTTCTACCGGCTCATCAGGATGCCCGGGCTCCGGCAACGCGAGCAGCGCACGCAGTGTCCACACCGGTTTCGAGGCGTACCACCACGACACCAATTCCGGCGCGAACACATCGGCACCGGAACCAGCCGTGCGGAAAGCAGACGCTCTCGCCTCGTCAAAAACGATCGCCACATCCGCTGTACCACCCGCCCAATAGTGGACGAACGCGGCGACCTCCGGTCCATCGCGGTCGGGCCGGAAAGCATACGACAGGAAACGCTGACGGCCCATACGGTCGAGGAGTTCGTCAAGTTCGGTGGTGGTCACGCTGCGGATACCCAACCTTTCCGCGGGGGCCCGCACGCCCGCACCATACGGGCCTCGGATGGATCGGACATCAGCCGGTTTCTTCGGGCCAGTCGGTATCACTGGACAGGAGATGACTGTTCACAGTCGCGACTGGTGCTATTCCTTCTACCTGGCCGTGCTCGTCATCCAGCTGACGAACTTCGTCGCCATTGCCAGGTTGCCTGCTCGGAGTCCCGCCGTTGCTCATGTCCCCCAGCCAACGGGACAGCAGAGTGACCGAACCAGGGCGCGCAAGCCGCTCCAACGTGGCAGAAATGTTGCAGCGGTTCGGCCCAACAGCGCAGGTAGAGCGCTTGCCAGCTATCTTGTGAGTGACGGAAGGAGAACAACCCGTGGCGCTCAGGCGGCTGCGTCTGGCCCAGCGTCGGAAGGCACTCGGTCACAGTCAAGACGACCTGGCCGCGCTTGTGGGTGTCGATCGTTCCACGGTTATCCGCTGGGAGCGTGCCGAGACCGAGCCGCAGCCCTGGCTCCGGCGCAAGTTGGCCAGCCACCTCCGGGTCACGCCCGACGAGCTGAGCGAGCTGCTGGAGGCGATTGCCGAGGTTCCCGGCCGAAGCGACGGCTACACGCTGCTGTCCTCGGTCCCGCTGGACTTCTCCCTCGTTTCCGGCCACACCGTGCAGGTCATGGAGGGTTTCTCGGCCCATGACCTGGCCAGTCGGCGACAGGTGCTTGAACGCCTGTCCGTTCTGAGCAGCGCCGCGCTGCTCAAGCCCATCCGGCAATGGGCGGCCTCGTTGCCGGTGCCGCCGGTGAGTGACAACACGCTGGGGCCGGACGAGCTGGACGAACTCCGCGCCGCGGTCAAACTCTTCCGGCGCTGGGATGCTTCGGGTGTGGGCGGCCTCAAGCGCAAGGCTGTCGTCGGCCAACTCAACGCCGTGGCTGAAAGCCTGCACGGGACCACCGATGCCGCAACCCTCCGGACCTTGTTTCAGATCATGGCTGAACTGGCGCAGCTGGCGGGCTGGATAGCTTACGACCACGGCTTGCCCGGTGCTGCCCAGCGCTACTACGTGCTGGCCCTGCACGCCTGCCGGGAAGCCGGCTCCAGCGCCTTGCCGCTCGGCGTCAAGGTCATCGGCGACATGACCCAGCTCTCCACGGCTCTTGGCAACTACGACGATAGCCTGCACCTGGCCCGCACCGGCCTCTACGCCTTGCCGCGGTCGAGCAGCGACCTAGTGCGCGCCGAACTCCTTGGCCTGGAGTCACGGGCCTACGCCCAACTCGGCAACCGGGAAGCGCGGGATGCCGCCCGCTCCGCCGAAGCCTGCGTCGAGATCTGGCACGACGCTCCTGACGATGAGCCGGCCCCCGACTGGCACCACTATATGAACCAAGCCGAAGTAGACAGCCTGGTTGCCAGCACATACACCCAGCTCGCACTGGAGGACACCGACCCGAAGCGCTGGCGTGCCTATGCCGATCGAGCCGAACGCCACGCTCTACAGGCTCGACAGGCCAGACCCAAGGCTACGATCGCAGCAGAATCCTCGACGAAATGCGCTTGGCCAAGGTGCGACTAAGTCAGCGTGAGCCAGTTGAGGCCGTGACCCTCGCCACCGGTGCCCTTTACCTGGCCAATGCAATGCGTTCGTCGCGGATCCTTGATCGGCTGATTCGTTTTCACGCCGACCTGACCGCCAGGTACGGCCTTTCGTCGGCGGTCAGTGAATTTACCGGCCACCTGCGTGACTATCTTCGCCGCGTTGCTCCAGCCAGAGAGGATGAGATTCGTGCCGCTATCGAGCGTTGAGTTCACCTTCGTTGATGGCGAAACAGCCGGACAGCACCTTGACGAGCTAGCCGCCCTCTACACGGAGGTCTACGCCGAGCCGCCCTACGAGTGGGGTGACGAGCACCTTGCCTTGTTCAAGAAACGGTTTGCCGCCCAGCGCCAACGAGACGGCTTTACCCTGATCGAGGCCCGCGAGCAAGGCCAGCTCGTGGCGTTTGGGTTTGGTATCACACTGCTGCCCAATGCGCCATGGTGGCAAAATCTCACCACGCCGGTCGACGAGGCGTTAACCAAGGAGTACCCCAACCGCACCTTCGCCCTCGTTGAGCTGCTGGTCCGGCGACCGTGGCGTCGGCAGCATGTTGCCGAAACTATCCATAACCTTCTCCTTAAAGACCGCATTGAGGAGCGCGCCACGTTAACCGTGCTGCCGGCAGCCGAGGCTGCGCGGGCGGTCTACCGCAAATGGGGCTGGCAGAAGGTGGCCGAGAAGCGCAACCCCTTGCCGGGGTCGCCGGTGTTTGAGGTGATGGTGAAAATCGTTGAGAAAGGCCATCTGTGAGCTAAAGATCAACGGACATGCGGATAGGACAAGTCATGGCGCCGATGCGCAACGCGAGGTCACGTAGCCGCGGACTTACCCGACGCTCGCGCTCAATGAGATCGGCGACGATCTGCCGCGGCAGCGTCTGGTAGCGGAGCACTCCGCCGAGTAGCTGGGCCAAAAAGGTAGGTCTGTGCCGACGCGCGCAGAACCGAGCGCCGGTCCTCGCCATCGACCCGGCGCACCGTGGTCCGAGTCTCGGTGATCAAGCCAGGCAGGAGACTGGCGACAGCGGTCCGATGTCGCCGTGCTCCGGGCCACAACTCCCAGGTCTGCCTCACCCGACCAGATAGCCCCGGCACATCAACCGGCTGGTCAGCACCGTCCGCGATCGGATACCGCGCCAGCGCGGCCGATACCTGTGGAAGCAGTGTCCTGAAGGTGACCTTCGGGACGTTCAACGTCCTGAAGGCCACCTTCAGGGCACGCATGGAGACCGGCTCTGACATTTTCGTCAAACCGCGTTCCGGATAGTTCCGGTCAGGAACTCGGGGCACTCATGCTGGGCGGACCGAAACCGACTCTCAGGGGTTGCCCTGAAGAAGAGGATTGACTATGTCTCATGGTTGTGACCCTCCGGTCGTGAATTCTGTCCGCCATGGCTTCGCGCGGCGCTGTCTTGGGCTTGCGGCGTCCGCGTTGCCGCTCATCGGCGCGGTGGTGGTGACGCAGTTTGCCTCAGCGGAGGGTTCTGGCTCACTCACTCCACAGATTCGCATTGTCATGGACACCGACGCCACGGTGCACACGGTGCTGGTCGAAGGTCTGAACGAGAATAGGCTGCCGGAGCTCACCTCACTCGACTATCGCGGAAACAATACGTGGGAGCGGGCGAGCTGGCGCTGGTCCTATAGAAGTTGCCTGCGTGTCACTGTGATCATGACCGACGGTCGGGGGGCCCACGACGAAGTTCGCTGGGTCTGGGTTCCGCATCCTTCCGGGGAGTGGCTCGACAAGCACTGGTCGCAGATGGCGGTGGACCCCGAAGAGGGTTGCCGGGATGATTACACCGGCAGGGTTGTGCTGTGGTGAAGCTTGTCATCGGTCGGCGGGATAGCTGATCGCACCCGCACGGCAGGCGAGCCCCGGGCAAAGGACCGTCCGGGGCTCGCCGCCATTCTGGCTCTTGTGGGTCAGGTGCCTTTGCGCGCCGGCCTGTGTCAGGAATTGAACGCGTCGCAACTGAAGGGGTCACTGATGGTGCTGCATATTACGGCGCGGAGAGGTGATCTTGAGGCAGCCGGGGTGCCTACTGGCGTCGGTATCCCTCGTACATTGCGGAAGCCAGGCGGCCGAGATAGGTGCCACCATTGGATTTCTTTCCATCACTCAAGGTTGTTATCCAGGTGTTGACCGCGACGACCAGGCCGACGCCGGTGTTCGGGTCGAGATTGGCGATCACGGGGGCCCCGCTTGATCCTGCGCCGAGCGCGGGATTGCCCTCGATGCAGGTGCCGTACGGTAGTTCGGGTCTGGTGAATTTCGCGTTGACCTGGCAGGTCGTGTCCAGCGTCCGTCCGTCGTCGTGGCCGGTGTGGTAGGCGAAGACGTGGAAATGTCCGGCGCGGGGACAGTTGGCGAAGCAGAGTCCCTGGGCGCCGCCGACCGCTTGCTGGATATGTAGACCGTTGCGGGTGTTCAGCAGAACCATGGCCAGGTTGCTCTCTGCCGTCACGGGAGTGTTCTGGTCGAAGTGGGGCGCGCTCACCCAGCGCCGGGCGGTCCACGTGCCGTACGGCCCGGGCTCGTTGATGAGGCTTTCGAAGAGGCGTCGAGCTGGCACGAACCGGACCTCGACCGGGCCCTCGCCGCGGTTGTCGAACAGCACCTTCCCAGAGGTGAGCAGCATGTCCAGGCTCTCGCTGGCCACGACCACGGCGGTGGCCGACTGGGTGTTGCCGTCACTGAACGTGGCGGTCAGCTTGCCGGTCGTTCTCTGCACGAAGTCCAGTGCTGTGTCGGAGAGGTGCTGCTGAGGCACGAAGAGCTCGTTCAGGGTGGGCGCATCCGGGGCGTCCTGGGCGAAGACTTGCTGTGTCGTCAATCCGAGGCCGGTGGCGACGCCGGCGGCGACCAGGCCGCTCAACGCCAGCACAATTGCCCGCCTGGTGATTTTCATATCGGGGCTCCCGCACGATTGGCTCGACCGTTCATTCCAGTCACGGTCGGGCACCTCCGCCGGTTCGGACCACTGGCACCGCGATACATTGATGTGAGGCTGGCCAGCTCTGATTGCCGCCTATGCGTTCTGGTACCGGTCGTACAGCGCTTTCGCGGTGTCGCTCAGGTACGTTCCGCCGTTGTTGGGCGGTGTGCTCGGGTCGAAGCTGCGGTTGGCGCGCTTGTTCCGGTCGATGTCGCCGGGACCCCAGGTCATGATGCCCATGATGCGGCCAAGGCCGGTGGTCGGATCCAGATCGGTGAGCAGTCCGGACCCGCTGGAGCCCGGCGTCAACTCCGGCGTTCCTTCCCTGCAGGTGCCGAACAGGTCGCCCGGCTGGTACTCCTGGCCCGGTAGCCCCAGCCCGCGGAAATCCGCGACGACCCGGCAGCCGGTGTAGAGCGAGGCTCCCTCTTCCCAGCCGCCCGGGTACCCGAAGACGTGGACGAGGGCCTCACGGGGACAGTTGAAGCAGATGCCCTGGCTGCCAACGGCCTGCTGAATGTGCAGGCTGCCGTGGCTGTTCAGCAGGACCACGGCCAGGTCGTCCTGCGTCCAGTCCGGGGAGCCGGCCGTGAAGGTGTCCGGGAACCCCCAGTCCCGCGCGGACCACCTCTGGTAAGGCGCGCGGCCGTACTCCTCGCCCGGCACGAACGTGACGGCCTCGGGGCGCAGCTCACTGCCGTCCTCGCCGGTCCTGACGAACAGGTGCGCCGCCGTGAGCAGCATGTCCAGGCTCTGGCTGGTCACCACCGTGGCGGTGCCCCACGCAAAGGTCTGGTCGGGGAACGTCAGGTACAGCTTGCCGGTCGTGCGCTGCACGTGGGTCATGGCCTCCGGCGACAGGTTGTCTGCGGACAGCGCGAGCTCGGCCAGGCTCGGGGCTTCGGAGCCCTTCGCCGCGGCGTCTCCGAACCCGGCTCCGATGCCGGCGGCGACAAGTCCGCTCAGCACCGCCAGGACAGTCATTCTTCGCCGTACCCGCATCGACAGACTCCTCACCCGATTACGGAAAAGGTCACCACGACACGTCGGCTGCGGGACTCGTCGTGGTTGGCCGGCCCGGCAGGGGGTGGACACCCTGCCGGGCCGGGGCGCGTGAGGCGTGGCTCGGTGTCATGCCAGACCGGTCAGCCGCACGGCCCGCGCCGGCGTCAGCGAGCGGGTGGCCTCCAGAACCGGGCCGGAAGCGCTCGATCTGGTTGCGGGACGGGCGGCGCGCAGCTTGGACAGCACGCGGTCGTCGGCGTCCGGGTCGCCCGCCACGGCACGGCGCTCGGCGAGGAACAACCTGGCCGGTGACTCGCTGCCGTCATTGCCCAGCACCACCAGCAGCGTTCCGGGCGGGAACAGCACCAGGCCCCGGGTGTCCTCGCCGGCGAACCCGTCCACCCGGCAGCCCGTCGCCGACCAGATCACCAGCTCGACGTCGTCCGCGGCGAGCTCCGGCGCGGCGGTGGAGCCCGCGAGGATGCCGTTGTCCACCAGCACGTTCCCCCGCTCGAACTGCTCGGTGCCACCGGGCGGGGGCGCGCTGGCGGCGTAGGTCACGCCCAGTTGGCGCGGCAGCCGGCGCAGACCGCCGCACAGGCACGCGACCAGTGCCGCACCGGTCTCGTCGCGCGGGTCCGCGCGCAGGGCCCGGAAGAAGGTCTCCGCCCCGCCGTTGAGCAGCGCGGTGACCGCCACCAGGTCGGGCACGACGCTGTCCGGGGCCAACGCGTCCTCGCGCAGCCCGGGCCGCTGCGCGAGCGCCCGGGTCACCTGCCGCAGGTACACGTCGTAGCGCCAGTCGAGGGCCTGGCGGAGCAGTTGGTGCTGCTCGGCCGTGCTGGCGGCGGCCGGGGCACCGGGCACCGGCACGTGCTCCGGGATGGGCGCCGCGGCGGCCACCGGCACGGGCGCCGCGGCGGCCACCGGCGCGGCCGCGGGCCGTGGCGCGGGCCTGGCGACGATCTCCCCCGGCGGTGCCGGGGGGAGCCGCGGGCGCTTCGCCGAAACGGGCGCCGCCGGCCGGGCACCGCGCGGGCGCGGAAGTGCCGTCAGCGCCACCGGCCCGACCGTGTGGGGCTCCGCCGGCGCGGGCGGCGGTGCCACGCCCGCAACGGTGTCCTGACCGGCCGGTCGCGCGTGCCCGGCGAGGGGATCGGGGAGTGGTGGGACATCGGCCGGTATCTCGGCTGGTGCCACCGCCGGAGTCACCGCCGGCGCTCCGCGCGGAGTGAAGCGCCGGCCGGCGGGGGTGGTCACGGTCATTCCGAGAAACGTGGCCAGGAGCTGAAGCTCGTGGTCAAGGGCACCGGCCGTGGCCTGGTCACCGGTTTCGGTGTGCACGGCGAGCTCGGTCGCGCCCCGCAGCCGGGGCCACACGCAGGCCGCCAGCTCCCAGGCGGACAGGGTGACGCCGCCCGCGGTGAACGGGCGAACCGGACCGCCGGTGCACCCCACGGTGATCGCGGGGCCGGGCCGCACCGGGATCTCCACCTCCGGGGCGGGCCGGGGGACCCACCGCGGCGGCGTGGCCACCATCATGCGGATCATGTCGTCCATCGTGGCGACGTCGTCGGTTTCGAGCGGGAGCGGCGAACCCCGGTCGATCTCCCGGTACCGGTGCACCCGCCAGCCGGGTCGGGTGGTCATCCGAACCACCACCGGGGCGTGGATCTGGTCCGCGACGGTCTGCACGACCCAGCCCGGCGGTTCCGCGCCGCAGTGCAGGAAGACCGGCCTGCCCCGCCGGGCCGGGTCCGCCGCGGCGCGCTCGCCGAGGGCTCCGGGCGTCAGGGTGGTGCCGCCGAGGACGAAGCAGCCGCTGCCGTGGTCGTAGCCGACCTCGATCTCGTGCACCAGCCCGTTCCCGACCCACCACGGGGGTCCCGGGTCCGGTCCCAGGTCTGGTCCGGTGTCTGGTGCCGCGTCGGATACCGGGTCCGGTTCCAGATCTGGTCCGGTGTCTGGTGCCGCGTCCGGTCCCAGGTCTGGTCCGGTGTCTGACACCGCGTCGGATACTGCGTCGGGTTCCAGGTCTGGTCCGGTGTCCGGTACCGCCTCGGAAACCGTGCCCGGTCCCGTGGCCCCGGCCGGGTGCTCCTCGGGTTCCGCCGGGTCCAGCGTCCGGCCGTCGTAGCCGACGAACCGCACCGGCACGTCGAGGTCCGCGATGTCCGCGGCCAGGCCGGCCACCGCGTCCCGGTCGGGCGGCGGTCCCTCGGAGTCGCCGACGACGACGAGCGCGGTGCCGTCGTCATCCTCCGTGCGGGCGACCACGGGGTCGTCCAGGTAGGGCGCGGGGGCGTCGGCGGAGGTGATCCACAGGCCGGACGGCGTCGGCAGCACCCGCAGCCCGGGCGGGCTGCCGGGCCCGACGAACCGGTCGAGCTCCGGCTCCCACGGCGGGGCCGGAAGGGTGTGGCCGGACGGATCGGTGATGGCCGTGCGGCCGGGCGCGCTCCAGCACCATCCGGTCGGCGCGAACAGCCGGCCACCCGGCAGCGCGAGCACCGGCCCAGGCGAGGCCTGGACCGGTGCGGAGATCATCTTCGCGAGCTCGGCCGCCGGGGAGGGTTCGCCGGTGGCCGCGGTGGAGATCGCCAGCCGCACGCCCCGGCACTCGGGCAGGGCGGCCACGATCGCGGTCAGCGCGGCGGGCCAGTCTTCCGGCAGGTCGCCGATGACGGTCACCACGTTCGGGTACGGCGGGGCGGCGGCGAGCCCGTCGACCACGTCGCCGGGCGGCCCGGAACCCAGGACCAGCACCCTGTCCGCGGCGAGCCGGGCGGCCGGTTCGAGCTCCGGCGCGGTCACGGCGTCCGCCCGGCCATGTCGATCATGGGCCCGGACCGCTCCGGCGCGGTGAGCCGGTAGCCGACGCCGCGCACGGCCTGCACGACCGCGCTGCCGCCGAGCTTGGCGCGCAGCCGCGCGATGTGCACGTCCAGCGTGTGGAAGCTGGACAGGTAGTGGGTCTGCCAGACCTCCGCCACCAGCTGCTGGCGGGACAGCACCACGCCCGGCCGGTCGCTCAGCAGCCGGAGGATCTGGAACTCCTTGCGGTTGAGGTGGATCAGCCGGCCCCCGGCACGCACCTCGTGGCGGTCCAGGTCGAGGTGCAGCTCACCGACCAACCGCGCACCCGCGGGGCGTGGCCTGACCCGGCGCAGGACGGCCTCGATCCGGGCGGCCAACTCCCCGAAGACGAACGGCTTGCACAGGTAGTCGTCGGCGCCGCAGCGCAGCCCCGCGACCCGGTCGGCCTCCCCGGTTCGTCCGCTGAGGACGATGATGCCCGGACCGCCGCGCCGGCGGAGTGTCTCGCAGATGGCGAGGCCGTCCCGGTCGGGCAGGCCGAGGTCGAGCAGCACCAGGTCGGCCGGCCCGGCGGAGAGCGCGGCGGCCGCGGTGTGCGCGACGACCACCTGATGCCCGCTCCTGCGCAGTGCCTTGGCCAGCGCCGCGGCGAACTGCTCGTCGTCGTCAACCAGAAGTACCTTCACAAGCACCGTCCAGACCACCCGGTTATCCATTGACGCCGTACACACGTAACCAGGGCCGGTACCGCCCACTCCGCCCCTCACCAGACGCCGGACTTGAGGTTGTTGTTACCTTCGCCGGGGAGTGAACGTGACGTTGCTTCCCCACCGGGAAAGCAAACGTGGCCGGCGTCGCGGTGCGACGCCGACCACGCGATCGGAGCTAGGGCGTTCTCAGGGGCAAACCTGCGTACCCGGCTCCCAGGCGACGGGACCGGCGCCGGTCAGCAGGCACTGCAGTCCACGCCGGCGATCGTCACAGGCATTCAGGCGACGGCTCCTCCTGCCACGAGTAGAAGCCGGTGATATCGACCTTGAACACGTCGCCGGCCAGTTGGTCCTGAGAAGGCACATCCACGAACAACGCCTCCTCACCCCGACAGATGGTGATCCTCCCCTGCCACCGGAGATCCGGGCCGAACCGGCTGAAGACATAGCTTCCGAATGTGAACCAGTCCGTGCACTGATAGCCGAATTCCGAGTTAAGGCCACAGATTTTGATCGGTTGCTGGACGGGCGCGCTGGCCGCCCCGGACTCAGTCCTCAGGGCGATGAACTTCCCGCCGTCTTCGGCGGCAGCCGAACCAGACCACGCGGCCACCCCGAGACCCGCGACGGCGGCGGACAGCAGTACCGCCCGCCCGAACCGCGGCACGCGACCGACCAATCGCACGAAACC
>NZ_DASYTH010000120.1:0-2141 GCF_036002505.1 Actinophytocola sp.
CGGCGACCGCGCCGGCCTCGCGGTCGCCCACCCGCTCGAGCAGGTCGCCGGCCAGCGGCCACTCCAGCGGCTCGGAGCCGCAGTCCTCCGCGCCGAACAGGTAGCCCAGCGCCATCCGGGCCGGCCGCCGCACCGCCGCCGCGCCACCCGGCAGGGGCGCGGTACCGAACCGGCCGACCCGGCGGTAGTCCCGGTAGGACGCGACCAGCACCTCGCCGCCCCAGAACGTGCCGTCCTCGCCCATGCCCAGCCCGTCGAACGCCAGGCCCACGAACGGCTCAGCCAGGCCATGTTCGGCGGCGGTCGCCACGATGTGCGCGTGATGGTGCTGCACGCCGACGCGGTGCCCGGCGGGCCACAGCCCGGCGTACCGGGTGGACAGGTACGCCGGATGCAGATCGTGCGCGCACACCCGGGGCTCGGCCTTCCGCTGGCGGCACAGCCGGTGCAGCGTCTGCTCGAAGGCGTCGAAGGCCTCGGTGTCGTCGAGATCTCCGGTGTGCGGACCCAGCACGGCCTGCCCACCCACGGCCAGCGTCACGGTGTGTTTGAGCTGCGCGCCGAGCCCGACGATCGGGTTCGTGGCGGGAACCGGCAGGGGGAGCGGTTCCGGTGCGTAGCCGCGGGCCCGGCGGATCATGTGCGGCCGGCCGGCCACGACGCGGACCACGGAGTCGTCGTAGCGGGCCAGGATCCGCCGGTCGTGGCCGAGCACGCCGTCGCAGATCGGGCCGAGGACGCTGGCCGCCCGGTGGTCGTCGATCACGATCGGCTCGCCGGCCCGGTTGCCGCTGGTCACCACGAGCGGGCGGCGCAGCGCGTCGAGCAGCAGGTGGTGCAGCGGGGTGTAGGGCAGGAACAGGCCCAGCTCGGACAGCCCGGGTGCGACCGACGGGGCGATCGCCGTGCCGGGCCGGCGGGGCAGCAGCACGATGGGAGCCGCGGCCGAGGCGAGCAGGCGCTCGGCCGTGCGGCCGGTGCGGGCGAGCCGGCGGACCGTCGCGAGGTCGGGCGCCATCACGGCGAACGCCTTGCGGGGGCGGGCTTTCCCGGCCCGCAGCCAGGCCACGGCGGTCTCGTCGCCGGCGTCGCAGGCGAGCTGGTAGCCGCCGAGGCCCTTCACCGCGACGATGCCGCCGTGCTCGATCACCGCCACCGCCGCGGCCAGGGCCCGCTCGGCGAGCGCGGACGGATTCGTGGCACCACAGGGGATCCAGCACAACCGTGGCCCGCATTCGGGGCAGGCGACGGGCTCGGCGTGGAACCGGCGGTTCGCGGGATCGTGGTACTCCGCCGCGCACCGCGGGCACAGGGGGAACTCCCGCATCGTGGTGCTGGCGCGGTCGTACGGCAGATCGTCCACGATGGACGCCCGCGGCCCGCAGCCGGTGCAGTTCAGGAACGGATACCGGTACCGCCGGTCGGCCGGGTCGAACAGCTCACGCAGGCAGGCCGCGCAGGTGGCGAGATCCGGCGGCAGCTCCCGGGATCCGCCGGTGCCGGAGGTGCCGGTGGTGCTGTGCCGCACCGCGAACCCGGGGCCGAGCGGGCCGGTCGCGGGACGGATCGAGACCTGGTCGACGCGGGCGTGCTCGGGCGCCTGGGCGCGCAGCCGGGTGACGAAGTCGGTCAGCGCCGGCGGGCTCGCGGCGAGCCGGATCACCACCGCGCCGCCGTCGTTGCGGACGTCCCCGTCCAGCCCGAGCTCGGTGGCCAGGCGGTACACGAACGGCCGGAACCCCACGCCCTGCACCGTTCCCCGAACGGTGACCTCGGACCCGGCCCGGCTCACGCTGATCGCCTCCACCTGAGACACGCTCGCACGGCCGGTTCCCCGCGGGCAGGGGCGAAGCGTCCCTGCCCGCCGAGTCCAAGGTCCCGGGTCGGTGGGGTCGGAATGCCATGAAGGACTCCTTCGGGACACTCAACGTCCCGAAGGAGTCCTTCATGGCAGTTGGCCCTCCACCCAGACCACGTGCGGGGTTACGTGCTTGCCGGTGCGGAACCGCCGCACGAGGGCGTTCGGTGAGTGCGCGCTGAGGTGCATGCCGGTCCCGACGGTGATCGCGTCGGCGTGGTCTTCGAACGCCAGGCCCCAGGCAGCGAGCCGGGCGTCGACCCGTTCGCCGTACTCCTGCACG
>NZ_DASYTH010000121.1:0-75070 GCF_036002505.1 Actinophytocola sp.
TCACCGTGACAAAGGCCCCCTTCATCGCACGACAGCCGAGCCACGTTGAGATGGAGCCGATCCAACTCTCACTGGATGCAGAACTCGTTGCCTTCGGGGTCCTGCATGACCATGCAGCGGCCGGTCGGGTCGTTCGATTCGTAGAGGACCTTGGCGCCTGCGGCCACGAGGCGTTCCGTGTGGACGGTGACGCGGTGCCAGGCCTCCGCCTTGTCCGGGGCGCCGCGGCTGACGTTGAGGTCGAGGTGCACGCGGTTCTTGGCGGTCTTGCCTTCGGGGACCTTCTGGAAGAACAGCCGGGGGCGGGTGCGCTCGGCGTCGACGAGTGCGGCGTAGTCGTACCAGCGGTCCTCGGGCAGGCCGATCTTGGCGGCGAACTCCTGCCAGTTGTCGAAGCCCGGCGGGGGCGGCTCGAGCTGGTAGTCGAGCGCGATGGCCCAGAAGTCGGCCAGCTTCTCGGGGTCGGCCGCGTCGAACGTGACCTGGATGCCGATTGCCATGGTGCGGGACTTTACGGGCCCCGGCGGCGGGTGCGCAGGTAGTCGCTGACGACGGCGGCGCCCAGGCCGTCCAGGTCGGGCGCGACGACCCGGCCGCCGCCGCGTTGGGCGATCAGGTCGACGAACTTGGCGAGGCTGGGGTCGTCGCCGAGTTTGAACACGGTGACCGAGGCGCCGAGGCGGGCCAGGGCGTCCACCTCGGCGATCGTCTTGACCAGGGTGGTGCGGCCCGGCGGGTACTGGAAAACGGCTTCACCGTCGGGTTCCAGGTGCGCGGTGGGTTCTCCGTCGGTCACCACCAGAACCACCGGGCGGGCGTCGGGGTTGCGGCGCAGGTGCCGGCCGGCGAGCAGCAGCGCGTGGTGCAGGTTGGTGCCCTGCTCCCAGACTCCTTCCAGGCCAACGAGTTCCGCCAGCTCCACGGTCCGGGCGTGCCGGCCGAAGGTGATCAGCTGCAGCGCGTCGGTGCGGAACCGGGTGGTGATCAGCTGGTGCAGCGCCAGAGCGGTGCGTTTCATCGGAACCCAGCGGTTGTCCTGCACCATGGACCACGAGGTGTCCACGCACAGGGCGACCGCCGCCCGGGTCCGCTGCTCGGTTTCGGAGATCTCGACGTCCACAACGTCGAGCTGCACCTTGCCGTCCGAAGTGGACGCCGTGCGGAGGACCGCGTTGCGCACCGTGCGGGAGACGTCCCACGGCTCGGTGTCGCCGAACTGCCACGGCCGGGTCGCCCCGGTCAGCTCCCCCGCGGCGCCGGCCAACGCGGTGTCCCGCTCGCCCCGCCGGGACCGCAGCGAGCCGACCACGTCCTTCAGCGCGGTCTGCCCGAGCCGGCGCAACGCCTTGGCGGACAACCGAAGCGAGCCGTCCTCGGCGCGCTCCAGCAGGCCCGCGTTGCGCAGCTCCCGCTCCAGCTCGGCCAGCCGCCGGGCGTCCACCCCGGCCTGGTCACCGAGATGCTGCCGCAGTGACTCGACGTCGATGTCCTCCAGCCGCGCGCCCGGGTAGGACTGCGCGAGCTGCTCGGCCAGGGCGTCCAGCTCGGCCAGCTCCTGCATGGCCGCCGCGCCCTCGCCGAACCCCAGCGGATTCTCCCCGCGGAACCGGGCCGACCCGGTCCAGTCCTCGCCCGGGCGCAGCGCCCGCAGGTTCGCGTCCAAGGTGGCGATCTGCTCCAGCATGCTCGCGTCACCGAAGGCGCTGCCCATCAGCTCGGCGAGCTCCGCGCGCTGCCCGGCGGACATCGAGTTGAGCATCCGCTGGGCCGCGGCGGCGCGGGCGGCCAGCGCGTCGATCAGCTCCTCGGTGTTGCGCGGGTTCTCCGGGAAGAACTCGCCGTGCTGGCGCATGAAATCGGCGAACTGCTGCGTGGTGTCCTCGCCGCGCAGATGCGCCAGCAGCAGATCGTTGAGGTCGGCCATCATCCGGCGGATCCGCTCGACGTCCTCGGGCCGGACCGTCTGCAGCGCCTCCTTCATCCCCTCGAACCGGGACTCCATCAGCTCCCGGCCGAGCAGGTCGCGGATCTTCTCGTAGGCCTCCCGGGCCCGCTCCGAGCGCCAGTCGTAGTCGGCCAGCTCGCGCACCGCCGCCGCGGTGCCCGGGGGCAGCGCGTCCAGCTGCGCTTCCCGGAACCGCGCCTCGTCGTCGGGATCGGGGAACAGCGCCGCGCGCTCGGCCTCCAGCGCCTCGTCCAGCAGCCGGCGCACCTCCTGCAGCGTGCCGTCGAGGTTGTTGCGCCGCTGGATCTCCCGGCGGCGCTGCCAGAGCCGCCGGGTCAGCTCGTCCAGCCCGGTCAGGTCGCCGGTGCCCCGGCGCAGCAGCTCCTCCAGCGCCGAGCGGGGCGAGCTGCCGTCCATCACGTCCCGCCCGATCTCGTCGAGCGCGGCCCGCAGATCCACCGGTGGTGCGAGCGGGTCCGGGCCGTCGTGCCAGGGCCCGTAGGCGTACCGCTCGGCGAAGGACGACGTCACGCCACCACCTCGCAAGCTCGGTGCCGGCGAACCCGGCCGCCTCGTCCCTCGGCGACGGGGCAGTGTCGGTGGTTCGCTCCGCAAGCTCCGCTCACGGCCCGTACACCGTCATGCCGTCGTCGGAGTCCTTGGCCAGCTGGCGGCCCAGGAACAGCGACTCCAGGGCCAGCTCCACGGCCGCGGCGATCCGGCCCGGCGGGTCGCTGGCCGCCACCCCGGCGCGCGCCGCGACGTCGTGCAGCACCGGCAGCTCCGGCAGCGCGGCGAGCACCTCCGCGCCCGGCACCCGCTCCCCGGTGGCCACCAGGTTCCCGTCGGCGACGGCGGCCACCAGCGGTTTGAGGTCCAGCCCGCGGAACCGCTCCCGGGCGGTCTCGGCCACGGCGCGGCGCAGGTAGTGCGCGAGGTGCTCGAGCTCCCGGCCCTCCTCACCGGACTCGAACTCCAGCTTGCCGCGCAGCACCGCGGGCACCGTCTCCAGGTCGATCGGCCGGGCCACCGGCGGGTCCTCACCGGTCAGCGCCGAGCGCCGAAGTGCTGCCGCCGCAACGGTTTCCGCGGCCGCGACGGCGAACCGCGCGGACACCCCGGAGCGCTGGTCGACGGCGCTGGACTCGCGCAGGTGCCGGACGAACCGGGCCAGCACCTCCAGCAGCGGGTCGCCCACCTCGGCCAGCAGGCACGCCTCCTGCCGGACCACGGCCACCTCGGCGGCCACCGACAGCGGGTAGTGCGTGCACACCTCGGCGCCGAACCGGTCCTTCAGCGGCGTGATGATCCGACCGCGGTTGGTGTAGTCCTCCGGGTTCGACGTGGCCACCAGCAACACGTCCAGCGGCAGCCGCAGCGTGTACCCGCGGATCTGGATGTCCCGCTCCTCCATCACGTTCAGCAGCGCCACCTGGATCCGCTCGGCCAGGTCCGGCAGCTCGTTGATCGCCACGATGCCCCGGTGCGCGCGCGGCACGAGTCCGAAGTGGATGGTCTCCGGGTCGCCCAGGGTGCGCCCCGCCGCCACCTTCACCGGGTCCACGTCGCCGATCAGGTCACCCACCGACGTGTCCGGCGTGGCCAGCTTCTCGGCGTACCGCTCGGACCGGTGCCGCCACGCCACCGGCAGCTCATCGCCCAGTTCCGCGGCCCGCCGCCGGGACTCCGGCGTGATCGGCGCCAGCGGGTGCTCACCCAGCTCGGAGCCCTCGATCACCGGCGTCCACTCGTCCAGCAGCCCGACCATCGTGCGCAGCAACCGGGTCTTGCCCTGCCCGCGCTCGCCGAGCAGCACCACGTCGTGCCCGGCCAGCAGCGCCCGTTCCAGCTGCGGCAGCACGGTATGCCCGAAGCCGACAATACCCGGCCACGGGTCCCGACCGGCCCGCAGCGCCGCCAGCAGGTTCTCCCTGATCTCGTCCTTCACCCCGCGCGGCAGGTATCCGGCCGCGCGCAGCTCCCCCGCCGTGCGCGGCAACCCGCCGGGCGGCGTCAACACCCCTGTATCGGTCACGCCCCAACGCTACGTGGCCGCGGCTCAGGTTTCGACGTTGAGCAGCTCCAGCTAGTGCTCCTGGTCATGTTCGGCATGCCGGATCTGGTCCCGGTCGGCCGCGAACCGGACATACTCGAACCCGTTGAGCGCAGCCAGGATCCCGGCCAGCACGGCGAGGCTGACGATGGCCGGCGCGTTCGCCATGAGCGGAACCAGCGCGAGCAGCACGACCGCCACGACCAGCCGCTGCCGCTTGACCGCGCCGTAGGAGCGCCAGGCGAAGCCGACGTGCGCGAGCAGGTAGAGCGCCACGCCGGCGTACATGGCCCACAGCGGCGCCCCGTACAGCTTGTCGGACAGCGTGTGCTGCGCCTCGTCGCCGACGTACTCGAGCTCCTTCTTCAACCCCAGCGCCACCAGGACGATGCCGGCGACCATCGGCAGGTGGAAGTAGGTGTACGCGGTCCGGGCCAGCGCCGCGCGGTGCTCACCCCGGGCCCGGGACAGCGCCCGCTCGGCCAGCAGCGCGGCCACGTCGAAGTACAGCCACCACAGGCTCCCCGCCACGGACAGGCCGAGCACCGCACCCACCACGATCGGCCAGGACACCGGCAGGTTCGCCACCCCGACGCCGATCGCCACCACCGACTCGCCGATGGCCACGATGACGATCAGGCCGTGCCGCTCGGCGAAGTGCTTGGCCGAGTTCAGCCGCCAGCCGCGGGCCCCGATCAGCAGCGTCCAGCCGTAGTCGAACACCACCGCCGCGATCCACAGGCCGAGCTGAGCGTCGCCCGACGTGGTGGCCGCGATGAGCAGCAGGCCGGGCGGCACCAGGCAGCTCGGCGTCCAGAGCAGCAGCTGGTGGCGCAGCCCGGCGTCCTTCTCGCTGACGGCCCAGAACGCGCCCAGGTGGATCAGCCGGAGCAGCAGGTAGCCCACCGCGAACACGGCCGGCCCCCACAGCCCGCCGGCCCAGTCGCCGAACGCCTCCGGCACGGCGAACGCGACCACGAACATCACCGCCATCGCGGCGAACATCCAGATCCGGACGAAGCCCTCGTCCGCCTTGACCACGTTGGCCAGCCATGCGTACCCGGTCCAGATCCACCAGATCACGGCGAACACCAGCATGCCGCGCAGCACCGTGCCGGCGCTGACGCGGTCGGCCATCATCGCGGTGATCTGGGTCAGCGCGAACACGAAGACCAGGTCGAAGAAGAGCTCCAGGGTCGTGGCGGCGCTGGCCTCGCGCTGCATCTCGACCCGGGACCGGCCGGGGTGCGTCATGCGCCTAGTGTCGTTCCCGCCATGAGCAGCGATCAAATCGAGCTCACCTGGGATCCGACCCTCCGCGACTGGCTGAATGGGGTGCGGGCCGGATTCCCGTTCGTCCGGTTCCTGCCGTGGGTCGCCCTCGCGTTCGCACTCGCCGGCGGGGTGCTGCTGGTCCTCGGGCACGTCCGCATGGCGCTGGTCGGGTTCGGCTACGCGGCCGTGATCATCGTGTTGCCGGCGGTCATGGCCTGGATCTCCTTCCGGATGCACCCGGGGGCGAAGACCACGATGACCGGGCGGGTGGACGAGCACTCGCTGCTGATGATGGCCGTCGACGGCACCACCTACAGCGACCTCCCCTGGGAGGTGATCACTGGCTGGGCGGAGACCCGGCGCGGGTTCGTGGTGCGGACCGGGGCCGGCAACGCGATCGCCATCTACACCGTGCCGCACCGCGCGTTCGCCGGACCCGAGCAACACCAACAGTTCCGGGAGCTGGTCGGGCGCCGGGTTGGTCCGGTGGGCAAGTGATCTCCCCATGCACGGGCGGTCACCGACGTCGCGTACCCTCAGCCACGTGTCATCTCCGAGCGCGACGTTCGTGGTGTGGTCGTCGGCGTGGTTGAGCGGGTTCGCCGCGCCCGACGACGTGTTGGACGCCTTGCAGGACTGGGCGGAGCTGCACGAGGTGGTGGCCGCCGACGCGGGCACGGCTGACACTGTGGACATTCCGGAGCGCGGCGGCGAGCCCGGGCATCTGGCCGCGCTGCTCGCCGCGCTCCGTCGCGCCGGGGCGTCCGGTGGCCGGCTGGTGCTCCCGGTGCCGGGCGACGTGCGGGGTCTCGGCCAGTCCAGCAGGTTCGCCGCGGAGGCGCTGCACACCGGTGAGGCCGTGGTGCACGGCGCGCTCGGCGTCGTGCCGGAGCTGGTCGCCGAGAGTGTGCTGCGCTGGACCGTGTTCGACCTCGGCACGCCGCCGGCCGCCGGCGGATCCGTGCAGCTGAGCGAGGCGGAGCACGAGCTGACCGGCGCGATGCGGGTGGCCGCCGGCATGCTCACCGAGCTGGGCGTGGCCAAGCACCGCGCGGGCGTCCGCGAGGAGCTGCGCGACCGGCTGGCGGCGGCGCCCAAGCTCAGCTGGCCGGAGGGCATGCCGCCGCGCGCGCTGCGGGTGCTGCAGCGCGCCACCGAGGTGTCCGCCATCCTCGACCTGGCCGGCGAGGACGAGCCGGGCGGCGCGCTGTCCGCGTCGGCCGCGGCCAAGCGCGCCCAGGCCCTGCGGCCGCTGTTCGACGCGGTCCGGATCGCCCGCTGCGCCGCCATCGACGAGGCGGTGCGCACCCTGTCCAACCAGTCGGGCCGGGTCTGACCGCTGGTGCTCGTCGAGAAGCGCCTGCAGGCGGGCATTCGGGACGGCACCATCACGGTGATGTTCCGCCGCTGGCGGGCACGGCAGGTGACGGCCGGCGAGATCTACCGGACCGCAGCCGGGCGGATCGCCGTGGACGAGGTCCGGGTCGTCGACCCGGCCAAGATCACCAAGAAGGACGCCCGCGCGGCCGGATTCTCCGCACCCGACGAAGCCCGCGCCGATCTCCGCGGTGACCCCGCGGATCCCGTGTACCTGCTCAGGATCCGTCTCGTTGACACCCCGGATCCGCGGGACGAACTCGCCCGCTCCGACCGGTTGACACCGTCCGATGTGGACGAGATAACGGCGCGCCTGGCCCGGTTGGACGCGGCCAGCGGCGAGGGCCCATGGACGGCGGCCACCCTGGCGATCATCGCCGAACGCCCGGAGGTCCGGGCGCCCGACCTCGCCGCCACGCTCGGCCGCGACACCGCACCGTTCAAACTGGACGTTCGCAAGCTCAAGAACCTGGGGCTGACGCTCAGCTTCCCGGTCGGCTACCGGCTGTCCCCGCGGGGCGCGGCCTACCTCGCGGCGGTTCGCAGCAGTCCGCCGCACACGGCGCCCCGTTGACCGTGCGCCCCGCCGCCGCGAAGTCCGACAGCTTCCGGGCCGGCACGCCCGCCGTGTGCTCCTTGATCAACTCAACCACGAGCTCGGCAAACCGCGGGTCCTGACCCGGTGTGGCCGCCCGGGCGAACTCCATGCCAAGCTCTCGCGCCCGCTCCGCCGCTTCCGTGTCGAGGTCCCACACCACCTCGAGGTGATCGCTGACGAACCCGACCGGGCACCCAACCATCGCCGACGTTCCCTTGCCGTGCAACGCTTCCACGTGGTCGACGATGTCCGGCTCCAGCCACGGGACCTGCGGTGGCCCGGACCGCGACTGCCAGACCACGTCGTAGTCCGCCACCCCCACCTCGCCCGCGACCAGCCGCGCCGCCTCCGCCACCTGCCGTGAGTACCGCCGCCGGTCACCCGCCGGCCCGCCCGACTCGTCCGCCGCCACCGGCACCGAGTGCGCCGTGAACACCAACCGGTACTCCGTGAACGCCTTCGCCGCGTCCCGCACGGCGTCCGCGAACGCCCCCACGAACAGCGGATGATCGAAGTACTGCCGCAGTTTCACCAGCTCCGGCGCACCCTCCCCCACCACGGCCCGCGCCCGTGCGATGTCCTCGTCGTACTGCCGGCAGGCCGAGTACCCCCCGTACGCGCTCGTCGCGAACACCAGCGCCCTGGTGACGCCGTCCGCAGCCATCCGCGCGACGGTGTCCTCGATCATGGGATGCCAGTTCCGGTTCCCGAAGTACACCGGCAACTCCAAACCCTGCCGCCGCAGCTCGGCCTCCGTTGCCGCGATCGCCTCCCGGTTCAACCGGTTGATCGGCGACATCCCGCCGAAGGACAGGTAGTGCCGCTCCACCTCGTCCAGCCGCTCCGCCGGCACCCCCCGCCCGCGCGTCACGTTCTCCAGAAACGGCCGCACATCCTCCGGCCGCTCCGGCCCCCCGAACGACAACCACAGCAACGCCTCCGGCCCGTCCACGACCAACCCTTCTTCACAGCCGCCCATGTCATGCACCCGACATGATGTCGCAACGCCCGGCCACGCCCGGAAAGACCCCACCACCCAGGTGTGAAGCGAGTTGTCGGTGGTGCGCGCTATTCGACGCCGAGCACGAAACCGGGATACGCCCTGCCTTGGCCAGAATGGGACCATGCCACGGATGACGGGCTCGGCACCACGTGCCAAGCTGGCACATTGCCGGGTTGATTGATCCGTTGGAGTGGAGTTCGCGCGCGGCGCGGCGGGTTCGGCGGATGGGTCTCCTAGCGTGCTCAGCATGCGAAAGAGGTGGGATTCGGCGTGCTACCGGGAGCTGGGTGCTGAGCTGCGGAAGCACCGCAGGGAGGCGGGTCTGACCGAGGCGAAGCTGGGGCGCCAACTCGGCTGGTCGGCAAGCAAGGTGGCGCGCAGCGAGTTCGGGCAGGTCAAGCTGAGCACCATCGACGTGATCACCTACCTGGCCTTCTGTGGCGTCTACGGCAAGCGCAGCGCCGAGCTGCGCGCCATGTGCCGCGAGGCCGAGGCGACATCCGGGCACTGGCTGCGCCGGCACGAGTCCGGTCTGCCCGACGCGACCCGCGCGCTGATCTACCACGACAGCACCGCGAATGCATCGACGAGCTACGAACCTGAGCTCGTGCCAGGTCTCCTGCAGACCGAGGGCTATATCCGTGTCTTGATGGAGAAACGGTGGCCGGGCTGGGATCCGAAACTGGCGGTGCGCATTCGGAAGACCCGGCAGCGGATCCTGCACGGGCCGGATCCGGCCCGTTTCAACTTCTTCGTGCATGAAAACGCGCTCCAGCTGGCTGTTGGCGACGCCACGATCATGCACGAGCAGTTGCTCGCATTGCTGCTGCTCGACGGCCTGCCGCAGGCAGGGCCGTTTCAAGATCGTTTGAGCAGCGCCTCAGGTGGTGCTACCCGAGGCCGTTGGCGTGCCGGTGGTGCTGGAGCCGCGCGACACCTCAGTGTCCACTGTGGAGTGGGTGCGACGAATGCGTCCTTTCTCACGCCGAGCGTGAGGAAAGCGTCCTTCGTCGCACGACTTCGGAGCCACTGGAATACCTGGCGTCACCACAGTCCCATCAGCAACAGCAGCCACTCGGGTGATCTTGAAACAGCCGTGCTGCCGCAGGTGGCCCTCCGGGTCGTACCAGCCGGCGCCCTAGCCACAGTTGGCGGGCCGTTTGTGCTCTTCGAGTACACGAACCACGAACCACTGGTGTACCTGGAAGCCATGACGTGCGGGCTGTTCCTCGAAGACAGTGAGTACGTCGAGGATTACCGCAACCTCGTCTCGATTATCGCGGATGTTGCCCTGGGTGAGGGACACTCTCGGGAGTACCTTGCCGCACTGGCAAGCGACTACGACCGAGAGGGAGTCGACTCCGATGCCCACGACGGCGTGGAGGAAAAGCAGCTACAGCGACAGTCCCACGGGGAACTGCGTCGAGGTGGCCATCGGCCCCGTCGCGGTCGTCCGGGTCTCCAAGAGCGCTGAGGGGCCCGTGCTGACGTTCGATGTGCCGGCCTGGCATGAGTTGATCTCACGATGCCGGCGGAGCGGCTGAACACCGGCTCCGCGTCCCGGCGCAGTCGGGTAGGCCGAAGGCCGCAATTGTCCCCGGGGCCGTATCGCACACTGTGACTTCTCCACGACGATGCGGTCATGGGAATCCTTCACATACCGGGGATCCGGCGAGTTGTCAGCTTCTGGGTGGTCGCCGCCGCGGCGGTCATTCTGGCCACGGTCCCGGCGGCGCCGGCCACCGCGGCGGAATCGGTGGTCACCTCGGTGATCGTCATCAACCCGGGCGGTCGGAGCTTCGCCGACACCGAAGAGATCAGGATCCAGATGACCGCGCAGGGCGGCACCCTGCCCTACACGTGGTCCGCGACCGGACTCAGCGGCAGCAAGCTGAGCATCAACCCGTCGACCGGCCTCATCTCCGGGCCGCTGCTCAACTGGGTCGGCAGCTGGACCGTCACCGTCACGGCGACGGCCGCGGCCGGCGGCTCCGGCAGCACGACATTCGGCATCAGCGTGTTCCGGGAGTGCCGCACCTGCTGACCTGCTACATGCCGAGGGCGTGGACGCCGCCGTCGACCCAGACCATGGAGCCGGTGGTGGCGGGGAGCCAGTCCGAAAGAAGGGCGCAGACGGAGCGGGCGACCGGGGTCGCGTCGGACGTGTCCCAGCCGAGCGGGGCGCGTTCGCCCCAGGCGTCGCGGAGCATGGTGAAGCCGGGGATCGACTTCGCCGCCATGGTGCCCAGCGGGCCGGCGGCGACGAGGTTGACCCGGATGCCTTTGGGGCCGAGCTCGCGGGCGAGGTAGCGGGTGGTCGACTCGAGGGCGGCCTTGGCGACGCCCATCCAGTTGTAGGCGGGCCAGGCCATCCGGGCGTCGAAGTCCATGCCGACGATGGAGCCGCCGCCCTTCAGCAGTGGCAGGCAGGCGACCGCGAGCGACTTCAGCGAGTACGCCGAGACGTGCACGGCGGTGGCCACGTCGTCCCAGGGCGCGTCCAGGAAGTCCTCGCCGAGGCAGGACGGCGGCGCGTAGGCGATCGAGTGCAGCACCCCGTCCAGACCGTCCACATGCGACCCGACGGCGTCCGCGAGCCCGTCGAGGTGCTCCTGCTGGGTCACGTCCAGCTCCAGCACCGGCGGCGTCTCCGGCAGCCGCGCGGCGATCCGCTCGACCAGGCTCATCCGGCCGAACCCGGTGAGCACGACGGTGGCACCCTCCTCCTGCGCGATCTTCGCGGCGTGGAACGCGATGGACGAGTCGGTGATCACGCCGGTGATGAGCAGACGCTTGCCCTCGAGCAGTCCCGCCACGATGGTCCTCCCGCTGATCTCGCTGGTCAGTGCCCCATGCCCAAGCCGCCGTCGACGGGCAGCACAGCTCCGCTGATGTACCCGGCGGCGTCCGAGGCGAGGAAGGTTACCGCGGCCGCCACCTCGTCCACCTCGCCATACCGCCCGGCCGGCACCGACTGCAGAATGATCCCCTTGCGCTCCTCCGACACGGCGTCGGACATGTCGGTACTGACGAACCCCGGCGCCACCACGTTCGCCGTGATGTTCCGCGACCCCAGCTCCCGCGTGATCGACCGCGCGATCCCGATCAACCCAGCCTTGCTCGCCGCATAGTTCACCTGCCCCGGCGACCCCATCATCCCCGTCACCGACGAGATGAAGATCATCCGCCCCCACCGCGCCCTGAGCATCCCCCGCGTAGCCCGCTTCGCCACCCGGTACGCCCCAGTCAGGTTGGCATCCACCACCCGGGTGAACTGCTCCTCCCCCATCCGCATCAACAACGTGTCATCGGTGATCCCGGCATTCGACACCAACACCTCCACCGCCCCATGCGCGTCCTCCACCTCCCTGAAGGCGGCATCCACCTGCCCGGCATCAGTGACATCGCACCGCACTCCGAACATCCCCTCAGGCGCCCCCGACCCCCGATGCGTCACCGCGACCTTGTCCCCCTGCGCCGCGAAAGCCCGAGCAATCGCCAACCCGATCCCCCGGTTACCACCCGTGACCAGCACAGATCGTCCCACGCACGCACTCCTCGCCTCACCGCTCCCCCTGCCCCGTGAGGTTAACCCGCCTCTTCGCCCACCCCCTGCACCGGGTTCAACAGCTGTGGTATTCGTCGACGATCCACAAGATCATTCGCTGCACGAACCGTCCAGCGCGTCCAGTTGCCGCAGGACGTGCTCGGCGTCGGCGCCGCGGTGCTGGACCTCATACAGCCGTAGGGCCTGCCGCCACGCCGCGCGGGCTTCGTCGTGCCGGCCGAGCGCGCAGTGCGGCTGACCGATGCCGTCGAGGATCTCGGCCTCCTTGTACACGTTGCCCTGCTCACGGCGCAGAGTGAGGGCCTCCTGGTAGTAGTCGATGGCGTCGGTGTGCCGGCCGGTGTGGTGCGCGACGTAGGCCAGGGTGTTCAGCGCGGCCGCCACCCCATTCCGGTAGCCACGCTCGCGGTGCGCGGCAAGAGCGGCTTCGCTGTTGGCGCGGGCTTGGTCGTAATGACCCAGTCGGGCGGCATACCAGGCAACCGCGTTGAGTGCTTCGGTTTCCCGCATCCGATTGTCAAGGGTTTGCAGGCAGTGCAGGGCGCGGGTGGCGTGCTTCAGCGCCCGCTCATCATCACCTTGTCGCCCGGCGGCGACTGCGAGCATCCGATGAGTGTGCGCCTCGAGTCGTTGGTCACCGACATGTTCGGCCAGGGTGAGGGCCCGGTGAAGGTGATCCAATGCGTCGCCGTGGCGGCTCGTCAGGGCGTACGCCCGGCCGAGATGGTGGTGGGCGCGGGCGCGGTCACGATCACCGAGGTGCATGGCGGCAGCAAGCCCGGACCGCCAGGCGGCGACCTCGTCGTGGAAATGTCCCCGGCGACTATGGAAGGTGAACAAGGACCAAGCCAGCTGCCACACGGCCTGGTGCCAGCCGTGTGCGGCGGCGACCTGCTGGGCGGCCAGCACTCCGGGTTGCTCGGCTTCGAACCACGCCAGGGCCGCCGCGTAGTCGGGCAACGAATCGGGCCGGCAGCCGGGCGCCGGCGGATGGAGTTGGATCACCGGGCGGTCCGGATCGAGCAACATCTCGCCGGTGTAGGCAGTGTGCAGGTAGAAATCCACCAGCCGCCGCAGCGCCGGCATCTGGTCAACCCCAGCGTGGTCGGCGGCGAAGCGGCGGATCAGGTCGTGCACCCGGTAGCGACCGCCGGTGTCCTGCCCGAGCAGGGATACCTGGTCCAGCCCACGAAGCACCGCCCTGGTCCGGGGGATGGACCAGCCGGTGAGGCTGGCGGCCGCGGGCAGGCCGATGTCCGGTCCGGGAGCGATCCCGAGCAGTCCGAACGCCCGAGCCTGGTCGGCGGTGAGCGCGCGAACCGACCACGACAGCACTGCCGGCAGGCTGGCGGTCGGGTCGTCGTCGTCCAGCGCGTCCAGCCCAACTTCGCGCAGCTCCGCGGCGAACGTGTCGAGCGGCAGGTGAGAGTGGGTGCGGGCGCGGCCGGCGACGATGCTCAACGCCAGCGGCAGCCCGCCGCAGTAGGCGACCAACTCGTCGACCGCGGTGGGTTCGGCCGCCACGCGGTCCGCGCCAAGCCTGGCGGAGAGCAGGGCGCGGGCCTCCGCGTCGGTGAGGATGTCGACCCGGAGGTGGTGGGCGCCGAGCGCGGTGATGAGCCCCGGCAGGTGATTGCGGCTGGTGACCAGCACTGTTGTGGTGGAGCTGCCCGGCAGCAGCGGGGCCACCTGCGCGGCGTCGACGGCGTTGTCCAACACGATCAGCATCCGCTTGCCGGCTACCAGACTGCGGAAGAGCGCCGCCTGGGAGTGCAGGTCGACCGGGATGTGGGCGGTGTCGACGCCGAAGGCCTCGAGGAATCCGCGGACAGCGATCTCGGGCGGCATGGGCGTGTTGTCCGCGCTGAAACCCCGCAGGTCGACGAACATCTGACCGTCGGGGAAACGGTCGAGGTGCTCGTGCGCCCACCGCAGGGCCAACCAGGTCTTGCCCATGCCGCCGGCTCCGGCGATCGCGGTGATCACCACCGTGCCTCCCGCTCCGGCCGGGGCGTTCACGGCAGCGGTCAGGATGGCGAGCTCATCGGTACGACCGATGAACCGGCCCGGCGCAGCCGGCAACTGATGCGGCACCGGTCCCGCCGGTGGTTCGGCCGTCAGCCGCGTGGGGTCGGGCGGGTACGGATGATCGGGCAGGCCGACCCATGCCGTGGTCACGGTCTCCTTCACCGCGACCGTGGCGGGGAGGAACGACGCCGGATCGATATGCACACAATGCCGGATCACCTCCTCGAAGAACCACCCCGAGGCGATCACCGCCAGCACGCCTGGCGATTCGGCGAGCGCGGTCTTCACCGCAGGGGCGTCGAGGAGCCGGAATGCCAGGTTGACCGATGCCGCCGTCACGCCGTGCTCATCGTAGGCGACCTCGCCGGCGTGCAGCGCCATCCGCAACCGGATCCGTTCTTCCGCGCCATGCGTGGTGTTGTGCTCATGGAGCTTCTCGGCCAAGGCCCGCGGCAGGACCTCTGCAAACGGCGCCTTGGGCAGCTGGGCCGGGGCCAGAATGAACACGCCGTCGCCGCGGTCCTCGTGGTCGCAATCCGCCCAGGAGATACCGGCGGCGTCGAATGCCCGCCGCACGGCGCTGTACAGACCCTCCCGGACCGCAACCTGATGATGATTGGTGCGGTGTCGATCCCCGAACCCCTCGACATCCACCAGAATGATCGTGCGGTGAACAGCTGCCCGCGGGCGTTCCATACTGCCAATTATCGGGTTGGGGCAATGCCTGTCTCAGTCTCGGTAGCCGCGCACGAAGTGGGAACTCGCGTGCTGGAACCGGGGACTCGCGGGATTCTCAGGGGATGCGTTGGCTGATGACCAGGGCGCTGCCGGCGGCCAACAGGGCGGCGAGGGTGCCGAGCATGAGCCAGGGGCGGCTGGCGTCGGCGTCTTTGGTTTCGTAGCCGATCTGTTCGCCGAGGGTGTCGTAGACCGAGCGGAGTTGTTCGGCGCTGGCGGCTTTGTAGAACTCGCCGCCGGAGAGTTTGGCGATCTCGCGCATGGAGTCGTCGTCGACCGGGACGTTCTGGGACTTGCCGTCGATGTCGACGGAGCCGGTTTCGGTGCCGTAGGAGATGGTCGAGATCGGGACCTTCTTCTCCGCCGCCGCCCGGGCCGCGGTGAACGCGCCGCGCGGGTCGTCGCCGTTGGGGGTGGGGATGGTCTGCTTGCCGTCGCTCATCAGGACGATGCGGGCCGGGGGTGGGCCGTCGGGGCCGCCGACCACCTGGGAGAAGCCGTCGATGGACTGGATCGCGGCGAAGATCGCCTCGCCGGTGGCGGTGGACTGGGCGAGCTTCAACCCGTCGATGGCCGAGGTGACCGGTACCCGGTCGGTGGTCGGGCCGACCAGGACCGTTGCGGTGCCGGCGAAGGAGATGAGGCCGAGGTTGACGCCGGGGGTGAGGCCCTGGGCGAACGACTTGGCGGCCACCTGCGCGGCGGCCAGGCGGGTCGGCTGGACGTCGCGAGCCTGCATGGACAGCGACACGTCGATCACCAGCAGGACGGTGGCCCGGTTGCGCGGCACCCGCTGCTGCGCGGTCGGTCCGGCCATCGCCGTGGTCAGCAGCATCAACGCGCCGACGAGCACGATCGCCGGCACGTGCCGCCACCGGCTGGGCTTCTTCGACATCACCTTGTCCAGCAGCTCCAGATTGGTGAACCGCATCGTGCGCTTGCGCCGCATCCGTTGCACCACAACGTATCCGGCCACCAGCGCGGCGATCACCAGGAACAGCAGGAACCACCAGGGAGCGGCGAACCGCCCCAACGACAACCCGAACATCTCAAGCAACCCCTCCCGACCACCGGCGTTTGCGGGAGACCACGAACCGGACGGTGTCGGCGATCCAGTCCGAGTCGGTGCGCAGCACGAGATGGCCGCCGCCGGCCCGGCGGACGGCACTGGCCACCTCGGCCCGGTGCTCGGCCGCCGCGGCGCCGAACTCCTTACGCAGCAAGGCGGACGCGTGCACCTCGCGCTGCCGGCCGGTCTCCGGGTCGGCCAGCACGACGGTGCCGATGTCCGGCAGGTCGATGTCCCGCGGGTCGAGTATCTCGATGGCGACCAGGTCGTGCCGGGCGGACAGCGCGCGCAGCGGGCGCTGCCAGGTGGTCGGCCCGAGGAAGTCGGAGATCACCACGGCCAGCCCGCGCCGGCGCGGCGGCCGGCGCAACTGCTCGACCGCTTCGGCGAGATCACCGCGGGTGCCCTCGGGCGCGCGCGGCGTCTCCGCCACCTGCCGCACCAGCCCGCGGGCGTGGGCCAGCCCGCCCCGCGCGGGCAGCCGGACGGTCCGCTCGCCGGTCGCGATCACCGCGCCGATCCGGTTCCCGCCGCCCCCGGTCAGGTGCGCGACCGCGGCCACCGCGGCCACCACCAGGTCCCGCTTCTCACATGCCGCGGTGCCGAAGTCCAGGCTGGCCGAGAGGTCCACGACCAGCCAGGTCTCCAGCTCCCGGTCGGCCACGGTCTCCCGGATGTGCGGCACCGTGGTGCGTGCGGTGACCGCCCAGTCCATCCGCCGCACGTCGTCGCCGGGCTGATAGGTGCGGGCCTCCCCGGGCTCCGAGCCCGGCCCCGGGACCAGCCCGAGGTGGTTTCCCTGCAGCAGCCCGTCCAGCTTGCGCCGCACGTCCAGCTCGAGCAGCCGCAGGCCGGCCTCCATCCGCTCACCCTGCAGGATCGGCGGCGCCCACCGGGGCCGTTCCGCTGTTACACCGCGTCGCTCCGCTTTGCCCTCGGCCGCTTTCCCGGTCATGGCCGGCCGGAGACCCCCACCGGCGCCGGGTGCCCGCCGCCGACCGCGGGCCGCGCCGACACCTGCGGCAGCGGCACCGTCTGCAGCACCCGGGAGATGATGTGGTCGATCGGCACGCCGTCGGCCAGCGCGTCGTAGGAGAGCACCAGCCGGTGCCGCAGCACGTCCGGCACCACGTCGACCATGTCCTGCGGCAGTACATAGTCCCGCCCGCGGACCAGCGCCAGCGCCCGCGCCGAGGCCACGATGCCGAGGCTGGCCCGCGGGGACGCGCCGTAGGCCACCCAGCCGGCGACATCGGTCAGCCCGTGCTCGCCGGGTGTGCGGGTGGCCAGCACCAGCCGCACCGTGTAGTCGACGAGCGCGTGGTGCACGAAGACCGTGGACGCCACACCCTGCAGCCGGACCAGCTCGGCGGGGCTCAGCACCTGGCTCGGCTCCGGCGGGTTCACGCCCATCCGGTAGACGATCTCCCGCTCCTCCTCGGCGGTCGGGTAGTCCACGATGATCTTGAAGAGGAACCGGTCGCGCTGCGCCTCGGGCAGCGGGTAGACGCCCTCGTTCTCGATCGGGTTCTGCGTGGCCAGCACCAGGAACGGGTCGGGCATCGGGAAGGTCTGCCCGCCGATGGACACGTGCCGCTCGGCCATCACCTCGAGCATGGCGGACTGCACCTTGGCCGGTGCCCGGTTGATCTCGTCGGCGAGCACGAAGTTGGCGACCACCGGGCCGAGCTCGACGTCGAAGCTCTCCTTGCCCTGGCGGTAGATCCGGGTGCCGAGGATGTCGGCCGGCACCAGGTCCGGAGTGAACTGCACGCGGGCGAACGAGCCGCCGACCACCTTGGCGAACGTCTCCACGGCCAGCGTCTTGGCCACGCCCGGAACGCCCTCGAGCAGCAGGTGACCTTTCGACAGCAGGCCGACGAGCATGCGCTCCACCAGCCGGTCCTGCCCGACGATCACCCGTTTGACCTCGAACACGGTCCGCTCGAGCAGCTGGGCGTCGCGCGCCGGCGTGCTGTTCTGGGGCGCGCCGCCCGCGGGCTCGGTCAACTCGAACCTCCTCATAACCGGTGCAATTCACCAACTACAGCACACCTGATCAGCGGTGTGACCGCTGTGAAGACCCCTCTCAGGGTAGGTCGTCCGGGGTGTCCACGTCCGCGGACTCCCCCGGCCCGGCGGCCACCTCGGCCAGCGGCAACGTCCCGAGAACCGCGTGCAGCGAGCGCCCGGCAGGGTCCGCCGGCAGCACCTCGCGCAGCGCCGCCACCCGCCACACCCCGATCAGCCACTGCCGCCGGCCGCCCGGATCGACCAGCACCGCGCCGGCCCGGTCCCCGACGGCCGCCCGCAATCGATCCACTGTGGACGGTCCGATGTTGGGCAGATCGGCGGCCAGCACCGCGACTTCCTTGACCCGGCTGGGAAGCACGGCGATCCCGGCGGCCAGCGCCGCCATCGGACCGGAGCCGGGCGGTTCTTCGCGGGTCCACACGACATCGACCGCCAGCTCCCGGCGCGGCCCCACGACGACCACCGGGTCGGCACCCGTGACCGCGTCCAGCGCCCGGCCCAGCAGGCTCCGCCCGCCCACCTCGAGCATCACCTTGTCCACACCGGACAGTCGAGATGCCTTGCCACCGGCCAGGATCACCGCGGCGAAGGACATGACCGCATTAGAGCACGCCGGCGCCCGGGGTACGGTGGCGCCCATGACCGACAGCGAATACCCGTGGGAGCCACCGGCCGCCGGTACCGAGGTCGAGCACCTCCTCGGCGCGCTCGACCGCCTGCGCACGACGTTCCGCTGGAAGGCCGACGACCTCGACGCGGCCGGGTTGCGGGCTCGCATCGGCGCCTCCGCGCTGACCCTCGGCGGCCTGCTCAAGCATCTGGCCGTCGTGGAGGACCACATGTTCACCACGAAGTTCCGCGGCGAACCCCTCGGCGCGCCGTGGAACACCGCCGACTGGGACAGCCCGGACTGGCCGTTCACCTCGGCCGCGGGCGACACTCCCGAACAGCTCTACGCACTGTGGGACGGCGCCGTGGAACGGTCTCGGGCCAGGCTCGACGCCGCCCTGGCCGGCGGCGGGCTCGACCAGCTCGTCCACGCGAGCTGGCCCGACGGGCGGCACGCCAGCCTGCGCCGGCTCGTCTGCGACCTGATCGAGGAGTACGGCCGGCACACCGGGCACGCCGACCTGCTCCGCGAATCCGTGGACGGCCGGGTCGGCGAGGACCCGCCCGCCGGCTGGCGCCCCCGGAGCGGGTCGTTCAGCCTCGTGCTGTGAAGGGACCCATTGGGACGCTCAACGCCCTGAAGGCGTCTTTCATAGCACTTCATCCCTAGAGCACGCGGGTCGCGTAGGGCTCGATACCGCCGTAGCGGACCGGGGCGATGCGCACCCGGGAGCCGGAGTACGGCGCCTCGACCATCTGCCCGTTGCCCAGGTACAGGGCGACGTGATGGATGGCGCCGCCGTCGGACCAGAACAGCATGTCCCCCGGCGCCATCGCGGACAGCGGCACATGCCGGCCGGCGCGGGCCTGGTAGCCGCTGTAGTGCGGGAGCCGGACGCCGACCCCGGCGAAGGCGTGGACCATCAGGCCGGAGCAGTCGAAGCCGACCTTGTTGTAGTCGCCGAACGCGTCGGCCACGCCGCCGTCCCGGATGCCCCGGGTCGGCCCGTTCGCGTCGCCCCCGCCCCAGGCGTAGGGCACCCCGAGCTGGGCCAGCGCCCGCCCGATCACGACCTTGACCCGGCCGGCCGCGGGCACGTTCACCGGCCGGCCGCCGGCCGCGGCCTGCTGGGCCAGCAGCGCGTCCTCCCGCTGCTTGGTGGCGAGCCAGTCCAGGTAGCGCTGCCGCTGGTTCTCCAGCCCGCCGACCCGGGCCTGCGCATCGGCGAGCTGACGCTCGGCGTCCTCCTTGTCGGCCAGCAGCGCCCGCGCCCGGGCCACCTGGTCACGCTGGGCCTGCCGGGCCGCCTCGGTCGCCGCGTCCGCGGCCCGCTTGGCCCGCTCGGCCTCAGCCTGTTTGGCGTTGGCCAGCTCCAGCGCGGCCCGCGCGGCGGAGTCCTTGTTGGCCTTGGCCACCTTGGCCCGCTCCAGCACGTCCAGCGCGTCGAGCTCGCTACCGCTCACCGCGTTCAGCAGCTGGGCCCGCTCCAGCAGGTCCCGCGGGCTCACCGCGCCGAGGTAGGCCGACATCGAGCCGATCATGCTGCCCTGCTTGAAGCTGCCGGCGGCGAACTCGTCGAGCCCGTGGCGGGCGTCCTCGACCACCTGGCCGGCACCGCCGGCCTCGCGGGCCGCGGCGTCGGCGTCCGCCCTGGCCTGACGCGCCGCCTCCTGCGCCGACTGCAGGTCGACCAGGGCCTTGTTGGCCTCCTCCATCTTCCGCTCGACCGCGGCCTGCAAGCTGATCAGTCGGGACTCCGCGTCGGCCACCCGGTTGGTCAACTCGCCGACCTTGCCGGCCTTGGCCTTGGCGTCCGCGCGGCTGCCGCTGAGATCGGTGTCGCTCGGGTTGGGTGGCGGCGGCGGGACCGCGACGGCGATGCCCGGCACCAGCATCAGGGCCAGCGCCACGGTCACGGCCGCGACGCCCGCGGCCCGTACTCGTCGTCCCGGCACGACGCCCCACCTCCATTGCGGGCGCTCCTACCGCCCCACGACCAGGTCACTCTGCCACTCCAATGTGGACTAGTACCACCCGTAACACTGGAAACTTCGGCAACGCACGCAACTTTCACCCCATTGAAGGCATTTGGTCACCGACAGTGGCGCCTGCGAGCATGTGCCGGTGCGTCTGCGCCGAACCGTGATCGGACCGGCCGGCGCCGCCCTGGGCGGTGCCGGTCTGGTGCTCGTCGCCGTGGGAACGTTCCTGCCCTGGTTCCGCTCCGGGCTGGTGCTGCGGGACAGCTACGAGTCGATCAGTCTCATCCGGACGATCGGCATCCTGCGGGACAGTCCACTCCGGTTCGCGCTGGACGCCTGGACCATGATCGTTCCGACGGTGACGCTCTGCGTTGCGACCTATGCGTTCGGTTTGCGCCGGACAGCCGCAACGATGGCCGCGGTGGTGGCGATAATCTGCGGAACCATCGGTGCCGTTGCAACCGTCGAAAGCGGCACCGACGAGGCTTCACTCGGCATCGCCAGCACCGGCCCCACGGTCACGCTCATCGGGGGAGCACTGGCCTTGCTCGGAGTGGTCGGCGTCTTCACCGGCCGGCGCGTACGAACGAGGACAACCGCAGGAGGGGAACCGTGACCTATCCAGGTTCTGGCGGCCCGTGGCAGCCGAACGACCCGAACCAGCAGCCGGGCTACCCGCCGCAGCCGGGATACGGGCAGCAGGGCGGCTACCCGCAGCAGCCGGGCGGGTATCCGCCGTACCAGCAGCCTGGGTATCCCCAGACCGGACCGCAGCCGACCCAGGGCTACGGCTATCCGCAGACCGGGCCGCAGCCTGCGCAAAGTTACGGGTATCCGCAGACCGGTCCCCAGCCGACCCAGCAGTACGGACAGTACGGGCAGTACGGCCCGCCGGGATTCCCGCCGCAGCAGAAGAAGAGCCGCAAGGGCGTGATCATCGGCGCGATCGTGGCGGTGGTCGCGATCGCGGCCGGCTCGGTGGTCACCGTGTGGGCGCTGAACCGCAGTGACGTCAAGGCCGGCGCGCCGAACCCGACCGCGGCCGCGGACAACCTGGTCAGCGCCATCAACAAGGGCGACCTGGCCGGGTTCTTCGCCACCCTCGCCCCGGCCGAGGCGTCCGTCCTGGTCGACCTGAACAAGGACATGACCAACGAGCTCAAGCGGCTCGAGGTGTACAAGAAGGACGCAGACCCGGCGCAGCTCCGCGGCGCGGAGATCAAGACGGCCGACCTGAAGTACGACGAGGGCGCCGCCGAGAAGGTCAACGACCACCTGACCATCACGAAGCTGGTGGGCGGCAAGCTGATCCTCGACTCCGATGTGAGCAAGCTGCCGCTGACCGAGAAGTTCCTCGACGCCGCGTTCCCGCGCGGGCTGGAGGCCAAGCCCTCGCACGAGGAGATCGACATCGCCAAGGAGACCAGGAACGGCAAGAAGCCGATCCGGATCGCCACGGTGAAGGTCGGCGACCAGTGGTACCCGAGCCTCTTCTACACGATCGCCGACTACGCCCTGCAGGACGCGGGCAAGAAGTGGCCGGCCAAGGGCATCGCCGACAAGGGCGCCGGCAACCCGAAGGACGCGGTGCAGGAGCTCGCCCAGGCCGCCGCCGACGCCGACCTCGAGCGCGTGATCGAGTTGCTCCCGCCGGACGAGATGGGCGCCCTGCACGACGCCGGCCCGGTGCTGCTGCAGATGGCCGGCCGCCCCAAGCCCCAGGACATCAAGATCACCCGGTTCGACGCCGACACCCAGGACGTCACCGGCGGCAAGAAGGTCGTCATCAAGGCACTCGAGGCCGACGCCGACGGCCACCACCTCACCGTCCGCCGGGACGGCGACTGCTACAGCTACCAGGCCGACGACGAGAGCGACAAGTTCTGCGCCGACGAGGTGGCCAAGATGCTCAACGGGAAGAAGCTGTCGGGCGAAGCCCGGGATGCGTTGGTGCACCTGGCTTCCGGCATGCTCAAGAACACCGGCATCGTCACCACCAATGTGGACGGCAAGTGGTACGTGAGCCCGCTGCGTTCGTTCACCGATGTGGAGCTGACGGTGCTCAAGAGCTTGACGGCGGACGACGTCTACGCCTTGCTCAAGCTCGCCAAGTAGCGACATGCCTCAGGTGAATCACGGCACACCCTCCTTGAACGCGAATACAGGACAAGCGTACTGTTTGGCGCACGGGGGCCTGGCTGCAAGCCCGGAACGGGTGCGCGAGACTCGAACGGGTACCCGAGAACCGACTTCCGCTCACCGGCGAGATGGAGCTGGATGTGACCGCACCAACGAGCAAGGACAGCTTCGGCGCGCGAGGCACGCTGACCGTCGGATCGGCCTCGCACGAGGTGTTCCGGCTGGGCGCGGTGCCCGGTGCGGAGCGCCTGCCGTACAGCCTGAAGATCCTTCTGGAGAACCTGCTGCGCACCGAGGACGGCGCGAACATCACCGAAGACCACGTGCGCGCGCTGGCGGGCTGGGACCCCGCCGCCGAACCCTCCGTGGAGATCCAGTTCACCCCCGGCCGCGTGGTGATGCAGGACTTCACCGGAGTGCCGTGCGTCGTCGACCTGGCCACCATGCGGGAGGCGGTCACCCAGCTCGGCGGCGACCCGGCCAAGGTCAACCCGCTGGCCCCGGCCGAGCTGGTGATCGACCACTCGGTGATCGCCGACATCTTCGGCCGGCCGGATGCCTTCGAGCGCAACGTCGACCTGGAGTACGAGCGCAACCGCGAGCGCTACCAGTTCCTGCGCTGGGGCCAGTCCGCGTTCGACGAGTTCAAGGTCGTGCCGCCGGGCACCGGGATCGTGCACCAGGTGAACATCGAGCACCTGGCCCGGGTGGTGATGACACGTGGCGGGCAGGCGTACCCGGACACGCTGGTCGGCACCGACAGCCACACCACGATGGTCAACGGGCTCGGCGTGCTGGGCTGGGGTGTCGGCGGCATCGAGGCGGAGGCGGCGATGCTCGGCCAGCCGGTGTCGATGCTCATCCCGCGCGTCGTCGGGTTCAAACTGGACGGTGAGCTGCCGCCCGGCTCCACCGCGACCGACCTGGTGCTCACGATCACCGAGTTGCTGCGCCAGCACGGTGTGGTCGGGAAGTTCGTGGAGTTCTACGGTTCCGGCGTGGCGGCCGTGCCGCTGGCCAACCGCGCGACGATCGGCAACATGAGCCCGGAGTTCGGCTCGACCTGCGCGATCTTCCCCATCGACGCGGAGACGGTGTCCTATCTGAGGTTCACCGGTCGTTCGAACGAACAGGTGGCACTGGTCGAGGCGTACGCCAAGGAGCAGGGCCTGTGGCACGACCCGGACGCCGAGCCGCGTTACTCCGAGACGCTCGAGCTCGACCTCGGCTCGGTGGTGCCCTCGATCGCCGGGCCGAAGCGCCCGCAGGACCGGATCGCCTTGTCCGAAGCCAAAACCCGGTTCCGGTCGGTGCTGCGCGACTATGTCGCCGACGACGACGTGGACGAGGAGATCGCCGAGTCGTTCCCGGCCAGCGACGCGCCCTCGCACAACGCGCGGCCGAACGGCTCGCGGCCGCGGCGGACCGTGCCGGTGACGCTGGACGACGGCACCGAGACCACCCTCGACCACGGGCATGTGGCGATCGCCGCGATCACGTCGTGCACCAACACCTCCAACCCGTCGGTGATGATCGGCGCGGCGCTGCTGGCGAAGAAGGCGGTGGAGCGCGGGCTGGAGCGCAAGCCCTGGGTGAAGACCACACTCGCGCCCGGGTCCAAAGTGGTCATGGACTACTACCAGCGCGCGGGTTTGCTGCCGTACCTGGAAAAGCTGGGCTTCCACCTGGTCGGCTACGGCTGCACGACGTGCATCGGCAACTCCGGCCCGCTGCCCGAGGCGATCTCGGCCGCGGTGTCGGCCAGCGACCTCGCGGTGGTGTCGGTGCTGTCCGGCAACCGCAACTTCGAGGGCCGGATCAACCCGGACGTCAAGATGAACTACCTGGCCAGCCCGCCGCTCGTGGTGGCCTACGCGCTGGCCGGGACCATGGACCTGGACCTGTCCACCGAGCCGCTCGGCCTCGACGCGGACGGGGACCCGGTGCACCTGGCCGACATCTGGCCGTCGCCGCAGGAGATCCAGGACGTGATCGCCTCCGCCATCTCCTCGGAGATGTTCACCACCGACTACGCCGACGTGTTCGCCGGCGACGAGCGCTGGCGCTCGCTGCCGACGCCGACCGGGTCCACGTTCGACTGGGATCCCGGCTCGACCTACGTGCGCAAGCCGCCGTACTTCGAGGGCATGGGCCTGAAGCCGGAGCCGGTCACCGACATCTCCGGCGCCCGGGTGCTGGCGCTGCTCGGCGACTCGGTCACCACCGACCACATCTCCCCCGCCGGCTCGATCAAGGCGGACTCCCCCGCGGGCGAGTACCTCACCTCGCATGGCGTGCAGCGCAAGGACTTCAACTCCTACGGCTCGCGCCGCGGCAACCACGAGGTGATGATCCGCGGCACGTTCGCCAACATCCGGCTGCGGAACCTGCTGCTGGACAACGTTCAGGGCGGCTTCACCCGGAACTTCCTCGCCGGCGGTGAGCAGACCACGATCTACGACGCCGCCATGGCCTACGCGGAAGCGGGCATGCCGCTGGTCGTGCTGGCCGGCAAGGAGTACGGCTCGGGCTCGTCGCGTGACTGGGCGGCGAAGGGCACGTCGCTGCTCGGCGTCCGCGCGGTGATCGCCGAGTCGTTCGAGCGCATCCACCGGTCGAACCTGATCGGCATGGGCGTGCTACCGCTGGAGTTCCCGGACAAGGAGTCCGCGCTTTCGTTGGGCTTGGACGGCACGGAAACCTTCGACCTCTCCGGGATCACCGCGCTGAACGACGGTGACACCCCGGCCGTCGTCGCGGTGTCCGCGAGGAGGTCCGATGGGTCCACAGTGGACTTCGACGCCCTGATCCGCATCGACACGCCCGGCGAGGCCGACTACTACCGCAACGGTGGCATCATGCAGTACGTGCTGCGGAAGATGGTTAGGGCTTACAGAGAATAACCTGAGCATTCTGGTTGGGATGGGTCGTGGTGTGGTGTCGGCCTGGTGAGGCACCTCGGGCTGGGAGGCAAGCAACGTCACGTTGCTTGCCCACCCGGGCCGAACGAAAGATCAACTGGCATGTTGATGATCTGCGGTGCCTTACTGCGTAGAACTGGCTCGCTCCGCTCGCGTGAGCGGGCCTTGACGCGGTGCCTTCCCTTCTGCGCTGCTCGTCAGTCCAGGCACCGCCGGCCCGCTCGGTCTACGACCTCTTGACCGTGCTGCGCGGCCTGATCTCTCCGGTCTCGGACCGGCAGAGTAAGGCCACCCAGGTGCGGCAGGGCCGCAGCGACAGGATCCGGCGCATGTGGACCACCGGGTTGTCCACATCGGACGGATCGCCGGCGACCGGACGGCCACCGGTAAGTCCTAGCCCTCCGGCCGGACCACCACGCCCACCGGCCGCCAGGTCGAACGAGCCGGCCACCGCCAGCTCCGTCGACACAGTGATCTACCCCACCGGCAATTCCCGCGCCGGCGAGCACCACGCCACGACAGGATGGGGTCCATGTCGATGACGCTGCTGATCGCCGGCCTGGCCCTGGCGCTCGGCGGCCTCATCCAAGGGGTGCTGGGCTTCGGGCTGGCGCTGGTGTCGGTTCCGGTGGTGGCGCTCGTGGAGCCGGCACTGCTGCCCGGGCCGATCCTGCTGGTCACCACCGTCCACTCGGTACTGACCGCGCTCCGCGAGCGCCGGCATGTGGACTGGCGCGGCGTCGGCTGGGCGATGCTCGGCCGGCTCCCCGGCACCGCGATCGGCGTGCTGGTGGTGGACTCCTTGCCACAGCGGGGTTTCTTCGTCGTGGTCGGGTCCGGCGTGCTGGCCTTCACGGTGCTCTCCATGCTGACCTGGCAGCCACGGCCCACGCCCCCGGCGCTGACCACCGCCGGGCTGGTCAGCGGCGCGTTCGGCACCTCCATGGCGATCGGCGGCCCGCCGCTCGCGCTGATCTACCAGCACGAGCACGGTGCCCGCATCCGCGCGACCCTCGCCACCTACTTCACCCTCGGCGCCGGTCTGTCCGCGGTCTCGCTGGCCGCCACGGGCCACCTGCGGGCGAGCGACGCACTGCCCGCGCTGGTCCTGGTTCCCTTCCTGCTCGCCGGTTTCGCCCTCTCCGGACCCGCCCGCCGGCTCGTCGACGGCGGCCGGATCCGGTACGCGGTCCTCGCCTTCGCCGGCATCAGCGCACTTGTGCTGATGGCCCGCAGCCTGGTCAACTAACCGCCAGCCAGGCGCCCACCCGCACCGAAGGAGCCGGAGCCACCGCACCCGCCACCACCGAACCAACATTCACATGACCACGCTCATCTGGTCCTTGCTGCTCTTCGCCACCATCGCCGTGGTAACCCCGGGCGCCAACAACCTTCTCGCCGCCGCCAGCGGAGCGCGGTTCGGGCTCCGCCGCAGTGCACCCCTGCTGGTGGGGATCTTCGTCTCCGTGCTGACGGTGGTCGCCATCTCCGCGGCCGGACTCGGCGGCGTCGTCACGTCCCTGCCAACACTGCAACTCGCGCTTCGGGTGGCCGGCACCGCCTACGTCGTCTGGCTGGCTTACCGGATCTCCCGCAGCACCCGGCCGGACACCATCGACGACGAGGCGGACACACTCCCCGGCTTCTGGGCCGGCGTGCTCATCACGACCGTGAACCCCAAAGCGTGGACCATGGCCTTCAGCGCCGCCGCGGGCTACTCGAAGATCTCCGCCAACCCGCTCATCCTGGCGGCCACACTCGGGGCCGTGTTCGCCATCGTGCTCGCACCGAACCTGATCCTGTGGTACACCGGCGGACAGTTCCTCACCCGGATTCTGAACACCGACCGGCAATGGCGGATCCTCAACGCGTTCCTGGCCCTCCTCCTCGTGGTGTCGGTAGCACCGATGTGGCTCTAGAACGGCTGCACGTCGGGCTGGCAGACCGTGCCAGGTCCGGGCAGGCGCAACTCCAGCAGGTACGTGCTGGCGATGTCGCCGGTGCAGGTGCTCCGGCCGAGAATCGTGTGCCCGAAGGCGTCCACACCGACCAGGCGGCTGTTGCCGAGCTCGCCGGCGAGTCTCTCGGAGAACGCGAACGGCGTGGCCGGGTCGTAGAAGTTTCCGAACAGCAGCACGGGATTCGGCGTGCGGCGGTGCCACGGTCCACTGTAGACATCCCGGTGCCCGAGGGGCGCGTACACGCAGCCGGCCGGGTTGGCCCAGGCGTACAGCCGGCCGAACGTGGGCAGTTGCCGCTCCCACCGGTCGGCGAGCGGGGAGATCTGGTTCGGCCGGATACGGTACGGCTCGTCGGTGCAGCTGACCGCCGGGTTCACGTCGGTGCCCGTGTAGGGCGTGTCCTGCGCCAGGTGCGGCCGGACGTCGGGCTTGCCGAGCAGGGTGCGCACGGCCCGGGTGTCCACCGGCGCCGGCGGGTGCAGCACGTCGTACAACTCCTGCAGGGCCCGCGCCATCGGGGCCAGGGCCGCCGCCTGGAACACCCCGGCGCCCACGATGGCGTCGACGAATGTTTCGAAGGTCACCACGGTGCCGTCCGGCAGCGTGATGGGGCCGACGCCGCGCAGGTGGGCGCGCAACTCGTCGTACTTCGCCCGCGGGTCACCGGCGCTGAAGGCGCAGGCGGTCCCGGCCGCTGCGCAACGCCGGAGAAACGCGTCGACGGCGAGCTCGAACCCGCCCGCGCGCTGCCGCATGTACTCCAGACCGTCGTGCGTGCGCAGGTCCGGGTCGATGTTGGCGTCCAGCACGATCGCCCGCGACCGGTCCGGGAACAGGTTCACGTAGGTCGCACCAATCATCGTGCCGTAGGACAGGCCGACGTAGTTGAGCGTCACGTCGCCCACCGCGGCACGCAGCCGGTCCAGGTCGAGGGCGACGTTCTTGGTGCTCATCTCGTCGAGCAGGGGTCCGGCGAACCGGTCACAGAAACCCCAGTAGTCCCGCAGCGCGTCGAGTGTCTGCCGCTCCTCCTGCGGGGTGAGTGGGATCAGCAGCTCCAGCCGGGCGAACACCGCGTCGGCGTCCTCCTCGGTGAGGAAGCAGCGCAGCGGGGTGCTGCGGGCGACGCCGCGCGGGTCGAACCCGATGAGGTCGAACCGGTCCGCCACGCGCTGCTGGAGGAACCGGGTTGGGATGGTCGGCAGCCGGTAGCCGCTGACCCCCGGGCCGCCCGGGTTGAGGAACAGCGAGCCGATCCGGTGCGCCTGGTCGTTGGCGGACCGGCGCATCAGGGCGAGCGTGATCGAGCCGCGGTCCGGGTGGTCGTAGTCCAGCGGCACCACGTAGGTGGTACAGCTGAACCGGAACCGCTCCTCGGGCGGCACGGTGGCGATCTCCGCCAGGGCGCACGGACCCCAGGAGATCGCCGCTGCCGGTTGGGCCGCGGCCGGCGCCGGCACGGCGAGTGTGGCCCCGATGAGGGCCGCCACGGCGGCAAGTGACCGGACTGGCACGGGAACTCCCCTTCCCGAGTGTGTGGTGAATGCGTCCTTCCGCACGCCGGGCGTGCGGAAGGACGCATTCACCGCCTTTTATGCCTGGGAACGGTCCGCGGCGTTGCGGTTCACGCCGGGGATGAACGGGAACGGCGGCACGTTCGGCGGGCAGACCGTGCCCGGGCCGGGCAGGCGCAGCTCCAGCAGGTAGTTGCTGGCGATGTTGTCGGCGCACGTGCTGAACCCGAGGATGGTGTGCCCGAACGAGTCGGCGCTGACCAGGAACCCGTTGCGCAGCTCACGCGCCATCCGCCGGGAGAACTCGTACTGCGTGGCCGGGTCGTAGAAGTTTCCGTACACCAGCACCGCGTTCGGCGTGCGGCGGTTCCACGGCCCGGTGTAGGCGTCTCGGCGGTCGAGCGGCCAGGTCGCGCAGATGGCCGGGTCGGACCAGGCCTGGTTCCGGCCGAACGTGGCCATCTCCTGCTCCCACCGGTCGGCGATCTGCGGGATCTGGTTCAGCCGGGTGCGGAACGGCTTGTCGGTGCAGTTGACCGCGGGGTACGAGTCGTCGGCCAGATACGGGGTGTCGCCCCGGCCGTCCCGCCTGGCGAGCGTGGTCTTGCTCAGCACCGTCTGCACGCTCTGGCTGGACACGGCCGCCCGCTGTGCGGCCGCCGGCGGGTGGATCACGTCGAAGAGCCCCTGGAGGGCCTCGGCGAGCGCGGCCAGCGCGGTCAGGTCGTACAGCGTGCCGGCGACCCCGTTGACGAACGAGCCGATGTCGACCACCGTGCCGTCCGGCAACGTGATCGGACCGACGTTGCGCAGGTACGTGCGCAGCTCGTCGAACTTCGCCCGCGGGCTGCCGTCGCTGAACGCGCACGCCACGCCGACCGCGTCGCAGCGCGACAGGAACGCGTCGAGCGCGATCTCGAAGCCGTTGGTGCGCTGGTGGTCGTACTCGAGACCGTCGTGCAGCCGCAGGTCCGGGTCGACGTTGCCGTCGAGGATGATCGCCCGGGAGCGCTGCGGGAACAGGTTCACGTAGGTGGCACCGAGCAGCGTGCCGTAGGAGAAGCCCAGGTAGTTGAGCTGGGCGTCACCCACCGCGGCCCGCAGCACGTCCAGGTCGCGGGCCACGTTGACGGTGCCCATCTCCTCCAGCAGCGGACCGGCGAACCGGTCGCAGAACCGGCTGTAGTCGCGCAGGGCGTCCTGCGCCGACCGCTCCTGCTGCCGGGTGATCGGCAGCAGCGGGATCCGGCCGAACACCGCGTTGGCGTCCTCCTGGGTGGCGAAGCAGCGCAGCGGGGTGCTGCGGGCGACCCCGCGCGGGTCGAACCCGATGAGGTCGAACCGGTCCAGCACCCGCTGCTGGACGATCAACCCACCGATGGTGGGCAGCCGGTACCCGCTGCCGCCCGGCCCGCCCGGGTTGAGGAACAGCGAGCCGATCCGGTTCGCCTGGTCGTTCGCGGTCCGGCGCATGAGCGCCAGGTTGATCGAGCCGCGGTTCGGGTGGTCGTAGTCAAGCGGCACCACATAGTTGGCGCAGCTGAACTTCGACTGGTCCGCCGGCGGCACGTTGGCGATGTCGCCCGGGGCGCACGGGCCCCAGGAGACCGGCGCGGCGGCCGCCGTGCTGGTGTCCGCGACGTCGGGTTGCGCCGCGGCCACACCGGCCGGCACCACGGTGCCGACAAGCGCCGCCACGAGAATGGCATGCCGAAGTAGACGTGATCTTGATCCACTAGCCACGGGAGTGCCCCTTCTCCCCGGGTGAAGCGACCTGATGTCGCTGCAGACCCGATGAGACTCACACCATCGTGGGTTTGTCGGCTACGTCCGTTCGTATGACTGGTGCCGGAGCGTGATGGGAAGGTCATCCTTCGGGAACGGCAGCGACGTGAAGCCCCACCGTGGCTCGTAGTCGGCGGGGAAGCTCCACTCGTGGTGCCGCAGCAGGGCGTCCAGCACGGTCTTCACCTCGAGCGTGCCGAAGTGCATGCCGATGCACTTGTGCACGCCGCCGCCGAACGGAAGCCAGGCGTAGCGGTGCGACTTGTCCTCACGGCGCGGCTCGTCGAACCGGGAAGGGTCGAACCGCAGCGGATCCGTCCAGTACTCGGGCATCAGGTGGTTGACCCAGGTGCCGAGCACGATCTGGGTGCCGGCCGGGAGGTAGTGGCCGAGCACCTCGGTGTCCTTGACGGTGCGCCGGACCGGGCCGGGCACCGGCGGCACCAGCCGCAGCGTCTCCTTGACCACGAGGTCGAGGGTGCGCAGCCGGTTCAGGCCGGCAAGGTCGAGCGGGGCGTCGCCGCGGGCAAGCGACTCGGCCCGGGCCCGCTCCTGCCATTCCGGGTGCCTGCCGAGGAAGTACGCGGCGGCCGTGGCGGTGATCGTCGAGGTGTCGTGTGCGGCCATGATCAGGAAGATCATGTGGTCGACCACGCCGGTGTCGGTGAACCGCTCGCCGTCCTCGGTCTGCGCCTGGCAGAGCGCGGTGAACAGGTCCTCCCCGGCGCCGGCCCGCTTGGCCGGCAGCATCCGGGTGAAGTACTCCTCCAGCACCGCGCGGCCGCGCAGGCCCGCGTGCCACTTCCCGCCCGGCACGCCGAACCGCAGGATCGCGGTGCCGGCGTGGGTGCAGGCCAGGAACGCGCGTGCCAGCCGGCGACGCTCGGCGCCGACCTCGGCGGCCATGAACACCTCGGCGGCGATGTCCAGGGAGAGCTGCTTGATCGTCGGGTAGAGCGGGAAAGCCTTGTCCCGCAGCCAGTTCCGCACGGTGTGCCCGGTCAGCTCGGTGATCGTGCCGAAGTACCCGGCCAGCCGGTCGCCGGTGAACGCCTGCTGCATGATCCGGCGGTGCGCCAGGTGCTCCTCGAAGTCCATGAGCATGAGACCGCGCCGGAAGAACGGGCCGATGAAGAACTCCCAGCCGTGGCCGAACGCCTTGTCCTTGTTGACGTACACGATCTGCATGGCGTCCGGGCCGGCGATGTGCACCATCGGCACGCCGAACATCTGCACCCAGCCGACCGGCCCGAGCTGGCGGAACTTCAGCTGCTCGAACGCCGGCCCGTAGCGCAGCGACTCGAGGACGTGCCCGAGCCAGGGCAGCCCGCGCTCACCGGGCACCGGCTTGAGCCCGCTGCCGGGCGGCGGCGCGGCGAGGTCCCGCGGCCGGTCCGGGATGTGCCGCAGCAGCCGGTCGGTGAGCCCGTCCCGGGGAATGTCGACGAACCCCCGGTACTCGCGGGTCGCGTGGGTCACGGCCATGGCAACCTCCGTCTACAGCAGGGCGTCGATCTGGGCCCGGGCCAGCGCCCGGGTCGGCTCGTCGTCGGCGGCGGGCAGCACCCCGCCCGGGGTGAGCACCAGCGAGTGCGCGATCCGCACCATGATCTCGGCTGCCTGATCCGGGTCCGCCGGGCCGAACTCGCCGGCCGCGACGCCCTGCCGGATGTGCTCGGCGAGGTAGGCACGCGCGATCGCGATCACCGGCGCGCCGTCGACGGTGATGTACGGCAGCACGTCGTGCGGCTCGGTGGCGAGCAGCCGGCTGAGCAGCGGGTGATCGCGCACGCCGGCGACCCCGCCGACGAACCCCTCGACCAGTCGCTCACGCACGGTCGGCGCGGCCGCGATCCGCCGGTCCAGCCCGTCCAGGAACCGGCGCAGCTCGTGCAGCAGCGCGGCCCGCACCAGGTCGCTCTTCTGCGGGAACCGGCGGTACACGGTCGCCCGGCCGAGCCGCGCCGCCCGGGCGATGTCGTCCATGGTGGCGCGCCGGATGCCCAGGTTCTCGAACGTCGCCACGGCGGCGTCGAGGATCTGGCGCGTGGTGCCATCGGCCTCGTCCCGGCCGCGCACCCGATCCAGCAGTGCCCGCATGTGAGACGACGATACGGATATCGTCTCACCGCCACAAGCGCTCGCCATGTTGGCCTCTGGCGTCGCCGTGTTGGCGGGTGACGTCGCCGTGTTGGCACCTCGCGCGGTTCGACGCGAGGCGGTCGGCAAACACAGCAACGTGACCGGCCAACACAACGACGTGAGGAGCCAACATATGGTCAGCCAGCGGCGCGGGAGAGGGAGACGCCGAACCTCCCCTCAGCATCGGTCCACCAGTGCTCCAGGGCGAAGCCGGCGGCGGTGAGCTCCTCGTCGACGCGTTCCCGGCGGAACTTGGCCGAGATCTCGGTGTGCAGTTCCTCGCCCGCGGCGAACTCGACCTCCATGTCGAGGCCGGCGATGCGGGCCCGCACCGGGCGGACCGCGCGCAGCCGCATCTCGATCCACTCGTTGTCCGGGTCCCAGAGCGCGACGTGGGCGAACGCGTCGAGGTCGAAGTTCGCGGACAGCTCGCGGTTGAGCACGCGCAGCACGTTGCGGTTGAACTCGGCGGTCACCCCGGCGGCGTCGTCGTAGGCGCGGACCAGCGTGCCCGCGTCCTTGACCAGGTCGGTGCCGAGCAGCAGCCACTCCCCCGGCTCGAGGACGTCGCGCACCGAGCCGAGGAACTTGGCCCGCTCGTCCGGGAGCAGGTTGCCGATCGTGCCACCGAGGAACGCGACCAGCCGCGGCGGCTCGCCGGGCAGCAGGCCGAGGTGCTCGGTGAAGTCGCCGACCACACCGTGCACGGCGGCGGACGGGTACTCGGCGTGCAGCGCGGCCGAGGCCTCCCGCAGCGCCGACTCGGACACGTCCAGCGCGACGATCTGCCGCAGGGTTCCATTGTCCCGCAACGCGTTCAGCAGCAGCCTGGTCTTCTCCGAGGACCCCGAGCCGAGCTCCACCAGGGTGTGCGCGCCGGTGACCGCGGCGATCTCGCCGGACCGCGCGGCCAGAATCTCCCGCTCCGCGCGGGTCGGGTAGTACTCCGGCAGCCGGGTGATCTCCTCGAACAGCTCGCTGCCGTTCGCGTCGTAGAACCACTTGGGCGGCAGCATCTTCGGCGACGTGGCGAGCCCGCGCCGGACGTCGGCGGCCAGCGAGCGGGCGGCGTGGTCCTCCGGCAGGTGCACCTCGATCACCGGCTCGGTCGGGATGAGCGGCCGGGTGCGCACCACCGGGCGCCCCTGGCCGTCGAGCGTCGCCGTCACCAGCGTGTGATCGTCCACAGTGGACCACCGAGCGTCGTCGTCCCACGGCTCGGAGGCCACCACCACCGCGTCCGAAGTGGACAGCACGGACAGCGAGTGCCACCATCGGGTCGCGGCCAGCACCCGGCCGTCGGTCAGCAGCAGGTTCAGCCGGGAGCCGGGCGCCGCCTCGGCCACCCGCAGCGTCACCGTGGCCACCGCCTCGGCGGCCGAGTCACCGGCCCGCAGCCGGTCGCGCACCAGCGCCCAGAGCAGCGCGCTGTCCGTCGGCGCGTCCAGCGTGATCAGAACGACCACCGGCAGCCGCTCGGCGAGGCCAGCCACGCTCTGCGGCCAGCCGGCGATCCTGCCGTTGTGGCTGAACAGCCAGGAACCGTCGGTGAACGGTGCGCACGCGGTCTCCACGCCGGGCATGCCGACGGTGGCCGAGCGCACCGCGGCCAGCACCGCGCGGCTGGAGGTCACCTCGGCCACCGAGGCGAATCCGGTGTCCGTCCACATCGGAACCGGACGCCGGTAGCGGACCGGGCCGGTGTCCTTGGCGGGGAACCAGCCGACGCCGAAACCGTCCACGTTGACCGCGCCGCCGCCGCGCATGTCGGCCGGCTCCCAGGTCTGGCGCAGCAGCGAGTGCGGCTTGTCGAACAGCAACTCGGGCAGCCGCGTCTCCGGCCCGAGATAGGCAAGATGCCGGCACATCGGCTATCCCCTCTCGTCCGGTGCGGCGTCGCGGGCGCACCGGAAGCCGGCGAAGATCTGCCGCCGGATCGGGTAGTCCCAGTTGCGGAACGTGCTCCGGCAGGCCACCGGGTCGGTGCCGAACGAGCCGCCGCGCAGCACCTTGTACTCCGGGCCGAAGAACACCTCGGAGTACTCCTTGTACGGGAACACCGCGAAGCCCGGGTACCCGGTGAAGTCGGTGCTGGTCCACTCCCACACGTCGCCGATGAGCTGGTGCACCCCCAACGGCGACACCCCGGCCGGGTAGGCCCCCACCGGCGCCGGCGACAGGTGCCGCTGCCCCAGGTTCGCCTGCTCGGGACCGGGTTCCTCGTCGCCCCAAGGGAAACGGCGGGAGCGGCCGGTGGCCGGGTCGTACCGGGCCGCCTTCTCCCACTCCGTCTCGGTGGGCAGCCGCCGGCCCGCCCAGGCCGCGTAGGCCGCCGCCTCGTGGAAGCACACGTGCACGACCGGTTCGTCCGGCGGCAGCTGCTCGACCACGCCGAACCGGGTGCGCAGCCAGCCGTCGCCGTCGCGCAGCCAGAACCGCGGCGCGGTCAGACCGGCGTGCTGCCGGTAGGCCCAGCCGTCCTCGGACCACCAGCGCGGGTCGTCATAGCCGCCGGCGGCGATGAACCGGGCGTACGCGGCGTTCGTGACCGGCGTGGTGTCGATCATGAACGCGTCGACGTGCGCGGTGTGCGCCGGCCGCTCGTTGTCCAGCGCCCACGGCTCGGTGGAGGTGCCCATGGTGAACGGGCCGCCGGGCACCAGCACCTCGGCGGCGCGTGGCGGGCCGGCCGAGCCGGGCGGCGGCGGCGCGGTGAGCACCGGGGGTCCGACCCGGAGCTGGTGGGTGGCGAGCATCGTCTCGTCGTGCTGCTGCTCGTGCTGGGCGATCATGCCGAACGCGAAGGCGTTGTCCACCAGCCGCCGGCCCTCCAGCGGCGTGCGCTCGAGCACGTCGAGCACCTTGTCCCGGACCTCGCGGACGTAGCCGCGGGCCTCGGTGGGCGAGAGCAGCGGCAGCGCCGGCCGGTTCGCCCGGGGATGCTGGAACGCGTCGTACAGCTCGTCGATGTCGCGGCGGACCGGCTCGCGGCCGCCGACGTCGCGTACCAGCCAGAGCTCCTCCTGGTTGCCGATGTGGGCGAGGTCCCACACCAGCGGCGACATCAGCTTCGAGTGCTGCCGCACCAGGTCGTCGTCGTCAACGGCGTCGGTCAGCGCGACGCTGCGGTCCCGCGCACGGCGCAGCGCCGCGGCGACCCGCTCACGAAGTGCCTCGGTCGTCTGAGCTTCGGCGATGGTCATCGGGGAGTCCCTCCGTTGCTTGTGGCCCGGTGCAGAACCCGGTCGAGGTCATGGGCGATCGGCTCGGCTACCTCCTTGGTGAGGCCGGTGTCCGGCAGTCTTTGGATGCCCAGTTCGAGCACCCGCCTGGCCACCGCGGCGACCGGGCTGTCGGCCAGCCCGTGCCGGGCCGCCGGCAGCCAGCGGCCGGCCACCGGCCGGCACAGCTCCACCACTTCGTCCACAGTGGACTGTCTGGCCATGAGCGCGGCCAGCAGCGCCACCGGCACGACCCAGTTCCCGCCCTCCTGCGCGTCCAGGTAGCGCACCTCGAGGTAGCCGTGCGGGCGGACCGGCGGGAACATCGTGGACACGTGGTACTCCAGGTCGTCCACGGTCGGCGGGTCGGGCAGCGCGCCGGCCATCCAGTCGGCGAACGTGACGCCCGGCGGCGCGTCCCAGCAGTCACCCGGCCCGCGCAGGCACAGCAGCGGCGTGTCCAGCACCCGGCGGGCCCAGTCCGCGGCCGGGTCGGCGGTGATCGCCGACGGGCTGCTGCGCACCGGGTCCACCCCGAGCACCGCGCGCAGCCGGGACGACGCCCAGCCGGTCGGATTTCCTTGCAGCTGCGGGGAGTTGGCGAACGACGCGACCAGCACCGGACCCAGCGCGGTGACCGCGGCGAACCGGCTGGCCAGCGCCTCCGGCTGGCCGGCGTCCACACACACCTGCAGGGCCGCCGTGCAGCACATCATCGTGACGCCGTGCGGACCGACCTGGGCGAAGGCACGCTCCATCGCCGCGTAGCGCGGAGTGTCCAGAACGCGTCGCGGGGATCGGTGTGGATCGGTGCCTCGGTGACCGAGTACGAGACCCTCCGCGGCCAGCAGTCGGATGAGAGAGCCGAGGTCGGCCGTGACGCTGTCGAACAGCTCGGCCAGGGTGGCTCGGGGAAGCGCGGAGATCTCGACCTGCCCCCCTGGTTCCAGCGTGAGCGGGGAACCCGCGGGGAGCGGAAGTTGCGGACTGTCAGGGACGAGCGTGCGTGGGGCGTGTGGACCAAGGGCGGCGGCCAGTTTCTCGGGATCGAGTGGCCGCCTCGGATCGTCCTCGTGATGGACGGTCCATTCCAACTCGACGCCGAGCAGCTTCGGCGGCCCGTGCTTGAAGCAGACCGACGCGACGTACGCCTCGGCCTCCACCCGGTCACGCAGGCGCCGCCGGCCAGGCTCGGCGATGCCCGGGTCACGAACTGCGGTCAGGGTCAACACCCCCTCCTTGGCTCGAATTCGAAGCTACACGCGCCCACCGACAATCACCGAACTGCGAGCGTGCGTTGGGTAGGTCAGGTGGTGTTCGACGCAGTACGGACGTACGGATTGCCCTGAATGAGGCGTCCTGACACGATCGTGAGATGCCCCGGGTAAGCCAGGACCACCTCGACGCCCGGCGCCGTCAGATCCTCGACGGCGCCCGCGCCTGCTTCGCCCGCCACGGCTACGAGGGCGCCACCGTACGGCGGCTCGAGGAGGCCACGGGCCTGTCCCGCGGCGCGATCTTCCACCACTTCCGGGACAAGGAGTCGCTGTTCCTCGCGCTCGCCGAGGACGAGGCGCACCGGATGGCCGAGGTCGTCGCCGAGCACGGCCTGGTCCAGGTCATGCGCGACCTGCTGGCCACCCTGGGCGGCGGCGAGCACCCGGCGGACTGGCTGGGCACCCGGCTGGAGGTGTCCCGGCGGCTGCGCACCGACCCGGAGTTCCGGGCGCGCTGGGCGGAACGCTCCCGCGAGCTCACCGCCGCCACCCGGCAGCGCCTGCTGCGCCAGCGCGACGCCGGCAAGCTCCGCGACGACGTGGACGTCGGCGTGCTGACCGCGTTCCTCGAGCTGGTGCTGGAGGGCCTGGTCTCGCACCTGGCCATGGGCCTGCCCGCGGACGACCTGGACCCGGTGCTGGACCTGGTCGAGGCCAGCGTCCGCCGGCACCGCCGGTCCGCGGCCACCGCCGAGGGCCTGTCCGCCAACGCGCCCTGACACCGGCCATCTACACTACTTAGGGTCCCCTTGCGACCAGTGATCTTGAGGAGTTGAGCCCGCGGTGACCGGTGCGGTCCTCAGCGTGCTCGGTCTGGTCGCGGTCGTGGCGCTGACGTTCGGCACGGCCTTGTTCGTGGCCGCCGAGTTCTCCCTCACCACGCTCGAACGAAGCCAGGTCGACCTGCACGTCGAGCGGGTCGGCGACCGCAAGGCCCGGCACATCCAGCGGGCCCACCGGACGCTCTCCTTCCAGCTCTCCGGCGCGCAGCTGGGCATCACGATCACCACGCTGATCACCGGCTACATCGCCGAGCCGGCCATCGCGCACCTGATCGAGCCGGTGCTCACCGCGGTCGGACTGCCCGGCGGCGCGGCCGTCCCCATCGCGCTCACCGTCGCCCTGCTGCTGGCCACGGCGCTGTCCATGGTGATCGGCGAGCTGCTGCCGAAGAACCTGGCCATCGCCCGGCCGCTGCAGACCGCCCGCGCGGTCGCCGGGCTGCAGGTCGGGTTCTCCTCGGTGTTCCGCTGGCTGATCAAGGGGTTGAACGGCTCGGCGAACTGGATCGTGCGCCGGCTCGGGGTCGAGCCGGCCGAGGAACTGCGCTCGGCCCGCTCCCCGGAGGAGCTCGGCTCGCTGGTCCGGTCCAGCGCCGAGCACGGCACGCTGGACGTGGGCACGGCCACCCTGCTGGACCGGTCGCTGCGGTTCGGCGACCGCACCGCCGACGAGCTGATGACTCCCCGGGTGCAGGTGGAGGCGCTGCGCGCGGACGCCACCGTGCTCGACCTCGTGGCGCTCGCCGGGCGGACCGGGTTCTCCCGGTTCCCGGTGCACGGCGGCGATCTCGACGACGTCCGCGGCGTGGTGCACGTCAAGCAGGTGTTCAGCGTGCCGACCGAGCGCCGGGCCGCGACCACCGTGGACGAGCTCGCTCTGCCGGTGCTCACGGTTCCGGAAAGCCTGGACGGGGACACGTTGCTGGAGCGGCTGCGCGGCTCGAGCCTGCAGGTGGCGCTCGTGGTCGACGAGTACGGCGGGACGGCCGGGCTGGTCACGCTCGAGGACCTGGTGGAGGAGATCGTCGGCGACGTGCGGGACGAGCACGACCGGCGGGAGACCAGCCCGGTGCGGCCGCTCGGCCAGGACAGCTGGATCGTCTCCGGGCTGCTGCGCGACGACGAGGTCGCCGAGGCCACCGGGTTCCGCATGCCCGAAGGCGACTACGAGACGCTGGCCGGGCTGGTGCTGACCCGGCTCGGCCGGATCCCCGACGCCGGCGACGAGATCCAGGTGGACGGCTGGCTGATCACGGTGCTGCGGATGGACCGCCACCGGATCGCCGAGCTCCGGGTGGCAAAGGGGGACACATGAGGCGGGCGGCTTCGCGGCCGTCATGTGTCCTGAAGGCGGCCTTCGGCACACTCAACGCCCCGAAGGCCGCCTTCAGGGCACTTCACCGAGCTTGCGAGATGCCGGCAGATGGCTGACGCGCTCGCCTTGCTGGCCACGCTGCTTCTGTTGCTGGGCAACGGGTTCTTCGTCGGCGCCGAGTTCGCGATCATCACCGCGCGGCGGGACCGGCTGGAGGGGCTGGTCGAGGACGGGCAGCGGCGGGCCCGGGTGGTGATCGAGGCCGGCCGCCAGCTGCCGCTGCTGATCGCCGGCGCCCAGCTCGGCATCACGGTGTGCTCGCTGGGGCTGGGCGCGCTGGCCGAGCCGGTGGTCGCGGGGTTGCTGGAGCGGCCGTTCGAGCGGCTGGGGATTCCCGCGGCGGTGCTGCACGGCGTGGCGTTCGCGCTGGCGTTGGCGATCGTGGTGGCGCTGCACACGGTGATCGGCGAGATGGTGCCGAAGAACCTGGCCATCGCCGGACCGGAGCGGGCGGCGATGCTGCTGGTGCCGCCGCACTACGCGTTCTGCAAGCTGGTGCGGCCGGTGCTGCGGTTGTTCACCGCCGTCGCCCAGGGGGTGCTGCGGCGGATGGGCGTGGAGCCCAAGGACGAGCTGGAGAGCGCCTACACGCCCGACGAGCTGGCCACGCTGATCGCCGAGTCGCGGCGGGAGGGGCTGCTGGAGCCGGCCGAGCACCGCCGGCTGACGAAGACCCTGTCCACCACCGGACGCACGGTGGCCGACGTGGTGGTGCCGCTGGCCTCGGTGCGGACCGTGCCGGCGAACCCGACCACCGGCGACGTGGCGGCGGCGGTGACCGACACCGGGTTCTCCCGGTTCCCGGTGCGGACCGCGGACGGCCGGCTCAACGGCTACCTGCACGTGAAGGACGTGCTCGACCTGGCCGGCGAGGATCCGTCCACTCCGGTCCCCCGGTCGCGGATCCGGGTGTTGCCGCAGCTGCCGGCGGGGAGCCGGCTCGACGACGCGCTGACGGCGTTGCGCCGGGCCCGCAGCCACCTGGCCACGGCCGTCGGTCCGGACCGGACGGTGCTGGGCGTCGTCGCGTTGGAGGATCTGGTCGAGGAGTACGTCGGCACGGTCCGCGACGGCACCCACACCGGCAACGGCCTTCCGTCCTGAGTGGACTATGCCTGCCTCGCACCGACCAACCGCACCTCAGGGGACCGTGACGGCAACCAGCCACAATCAACCTGCCATCCGCTGCGTTCCCCGGAACGCAACGACCGCATCAAAATTCCGGAGAGGCGGAGTAGCCCTAGTCGAACGTGTCGGGGTCGAGACCGGTGCGCCGGCCGGTGTTCAGCTCGGCCAGCGTCGCCAGGTCGTCCGGGGCCAGCTCGAAGTCGAAAACGTCGATGTTCTCCCGGATTCGGCTCGGTGTCACCGACTTCGGGATCGGCACGACGCCCTGCTCGAGGTGCCAGCGCAGCACGATCTGGGCCGGCGTCCGGTCGTACTTCTGGGCGAGGCCCGTGATCGTCGGGTCGCGCAGCAGCTTGCCGCGGGCCAGCGGGCTCCATGCCTGCGTGACGATGCCGTGCCGGGCGTGGAACGCGCGCAGCTCGTCCTGCGGCAGGTTCGGGTGCAGCTCGATCTGGTTCACCGCGGGGACGACGTCGGTCTGGTCGAGCAGCCGGCGCAGGTGCGAGATGTGGAAGTTGGACACGCCGATCGAGCGCGCCCGGCCGTCCGCGCGCAGCTTCTCGAACGCCTTCCAGGTCTCGACGTACCGCGGGCGCTGCGGGGTCGGCCAGTGGATCAGGTACAGGTCCAGGTAGTCCAGCCGGAGCCGGCGCAGGCTCTCGTCGAACGCCCGGAGCGCGGCGTCGTAACCCTGGTCGCTGTTCCACAGCTTGGTCGTGACGAACAGCTCCGCGCGCGGCACCGCGGCGTCGGCGACCGCGTCCCCGACGCCGGACTCGTTGCGGTACAAGGCGGCCGTGTCGATGCTGCGGTACCCGGCGGCGATCGCGGTGTGCACCACCGAGGCCACCGTCTCGTTCGGCACCTGCCACACGCCGAGGCCCAGCTGCGGCAGGCGCGCACCGTCGTTGAGCGTGACGCTGGGCACGGTGCTCATGGCCACCTCACTTCCGCGGACGAACTACCGCGATCTTGTCAGTCCGGTCTGGCATGCCGCCCTGACCCACCCGCGAGTTCGACACTCAGGACCGCGAGTTCGACGTTGGGGACCGCGAGTTCGGCGTTCGTGTCGGTACGACTCGGTTGCCGGACGATACGACTCGCGTGCTGGAACGTACGACTCGCCGCAAGGTCAGCGCAGGCCGATGAAGGTGGCCATGGCGCGGGTCTGGTAGTGGAACCAGTCGTCGCGTTCGTCGATGGTGTTGTCGATGCGGCCGAACAGTTCGAAGCTGATGGCGCCGAAGAGCTCGGTCCAGGCGATCATGCCGCGGGCCATGATGGACGGGGGGATCTTGGCTCCGATGTGGACGGACAGCACGGCGATCTCGCGGCGGAGCGGGTTGCGGACCGGGGGGGAGCCGGCCTCGGTGAGCATCCCGGCTTCGTAGGCGTCGGCGAGGATGGCGCCCAGCACCACGACCGGCCGGGTGGCGGGCCCGACGGTGTCCCGGGGGGCCGCGTAGCCGGGCACCGGGCTGCCGTAGATCAACGCGTACTCGTGCGGCTGGGCCAGGGACCATGCCCGCAGCGCGTTCGCCACCGCGTGCCACCGGGCGAGCACGTCCGAGCGGTTCGACACGTTCGCGTCCGCGGTCTCGGCTGCCTCACCCATCGAGTCGTACGCGTCGATGATCAACGCGGTGAGCAGCTCGTCGCGGCTGGGGAAGTACCGGTACAGCGCTGAGGAGACCATCCCCATGTCCCGGGACACGGCGCGCAGGGACAGGGCCGCTCCTTCGTTCGCCACGTGCCGGCGGGCCACGTTCTTGATCTCGTCGATCATCTCCGCGCGGACCCGGGCCCGGATGGAGCCGGCGGCGGGTGTCTTCTCGGTCATGAAGCAGATTGTTGCACACATTCGAGAGCACTGCTCTTGACAGCGAGCACCTGAACCGAGACTATGGATTCGAAGCGAGAGCACTGATCTCAATCGAGAGAAGGGAACACAGATGGCCCTCCACACCATCGTCGGCGCCGGTCCGGTCGGCACCGCCACCGCGACGCTGCTGGCCGAGCGCGGCGACAAGGTCCGGATCATCACCCGCCGCGGCTCCGGGCCCGAGCACCCCGCCGTCGAGCGGATCGCCGCGGACGCCACCGACGCCGACCGGCTCACCGAGCTCGCCCAGGGTGCCGTCGCGCTCTACAACTGCGTGAGCCCGCTCTACCACCGCTGGCAGACCGACTGGCCGCCACTCGGCGCCGCGCTGCTGACCGCGGCCGAGCGCAGCGGCGCCGTGCTCACCGTGACCAGCAACCTCTACGGCTACGTGCCCGAGAACGGTCTGATCACCGACACGACGCCGCTCGCCGCGACCCACTGGAAGCTTCGGTTCCGCGCGGACATGTGGCGCGAGGCGCTCGCCCGGCACGAAGCCGGCCGGATCCGGATGACCGAGGTGCGCGGCAGCGACTACCTGGAAGACAACTCGATCTTCAGCGTGGCGCTGGCCAAACCGCTGCTCGCCGGCAAGCGGGCCTACACGCCCACCCCGCTGGACGTGCCGCACAGCTGGACGGCGGTCGCGGACGTGGCCCGCACGCTGGTCACCGTGGCCGCCGACGACCGGGCCTGGGGCCGCGCCTGGCTCGTGCCGACCAACCCCCCGAAGACCGTCCGCCAACTCGCCACCCGGTTCGCCGAGGTCCGCGGCCTGCGCACGGCCAAGGTGAGCACGGTCCCCTACCCGCTGCTCTGGTCACTCGGCCTGGTCAACCCGATGATGCGCGAGCTGCGTACCACCCGCTACCAGTTCACCAAGCCGTTCATCCTCGACTCCTCGCTCACCGAGCGCACCTTCGACCTGGCCCCGACCAACCTCGACGTCACCCTCAAGCAGATCGCCTAACCGTGCTCCGCGGTGAGGGGCTCGCCCTTGAAGACCTCCGTGCGATGCCAGACGAGATGGAGCTCAGCGGGCGTGGTCGTCCCGGGTCGGGGTCGGAGCCGGCGGCCATGGAGGTCGTAGACCGCGCGGCCGGCCGGAGTTCGGGCGGTGAACGTGGTCGACACCTGGATGCCGAGGTCGAGGGTGAGCCCGAGCACGCCGAGGTCGAAGAGCTTGTGGTGCAAGGCGCACAAGGCGAGGCCGTTGTCCAGGGAGTCCGGTCCGTCGAGGGCGAACCGGCGGACGTGGGCCGCGCCGAGCCCGACCGACGCGTTCATGATCTGCCCGTCGTACCCGCAGAATGCGCACTGCCGATCCCAGGCCTGCATGATCTCGGCACGCCACGAGGCGTCCCGCCGCCGGGCCTTCGACGCGCCGCCGTCGCCCGGAACGGCCGGGCCGCTGAGCACGGCGTCGGGATCGAGACCCACCGCGGCGAGCACATCGGGAGCGACGGTGTCCGGAAAGCTGGCGGTGACCAGGCTGCGTGCGGCCAGGCTGAGCGGGTCGGGGTCGCGGGCGAGTTGCCGCTCGAGCCCGGCGTCCAGCCGGCCGACGACGCCGAGATCGGCGAGTTGCTGCTTCTGGTCGTCCGGCACGGAGTGATCCAGCGTCCAGACGCCATCTCTCCGGAGCCGGGTGAACGGGTATGCCGCACGTTGGACGGGGCCGATCCGGGAGACCGGGGCGAACTCTCCGATCAGTGCGGCAAGGCGTTCCGACGTTGCCGACCACGCCAACTCTCTCGTGCCGGTGTTGGCCCAGCGCGAGCAGGGCGAGCAGCGGCTTGTGCGGAGAACGACGACCGTTCTGCTGGTGCTGGCGCAGGGACGCGAACCGCCGCAGTACCTCGGCCGCGTCCGGATCACTCATGATCAGCTCTGGTACGCCTCGATGGGCGGGCAGGAGCAGATCAGGTTCCGGTCGCCCTTGGCGCCGTCGATGCGGCGCACCGGCGGCCAGACCTTTGTGGACGATGGGCCGAGCGGGAACGCGGCCTCGTCGCGGGTGTAGGGGTGGTCCCACTTTCCGGCGATCGAGGCGGCCGTGTGCGGGGCGTTGTGCAGGGGGTTGTCCTCGGGCGGCCACTCCCCCTGGCGCACCCGCTCGATCTCGGCGTGGATGGCGATCATGGCGTCGCAGAAGCGATCCAGCTCGGCGAGGTCCTCACTTTCGGTCGGCTCCACCATGAGCGTGCCGGCCACCGGGAAGGACATCGTGGGGGCGTGCAGGCCGTAGTCGGCGAGGCGCTTGGCCACGTCGTCGACGGTGATCCCGGTGGCCTTGGTGATCGGGCGCAGATCGAGGATGCACTCGTGCGCGACGAAGCCGCCGACGCCGGTGTAGAGCACCGGGAAGTGCTGGTTTAGCCGGCGCGCGACGTAGTTGGCCGCAGCGACGGCGGTCAGCGTGGCCCGGCGCAGTCCGTCCGCACCCATCATCCGGACATAGGCCCAGGAGATCGGCAGGATGGAGGCGCTCCCCCACGGCGCCGCGCTGATCGGGCCGACGCCGGTGGCCGGGCCGGCCTCGGGCTGCAGCGGGTGGTTGGGCAGGAACGGCGCCAGGTGCGCGCGCACCCCGATCGGCCCGACCCCGGGCCCACCGCCGCCGTGCGGAATGCAGAACGTCTTGTGCAGGTTGAGATGCGACACGTCCGCGCCGAACTTCCCGAAGCGCGCCAAGCCGATCAGCGCGTTGAGATTCGCACCGTCCACATAGACCTGTCCACCCGCGTCGTGGACCAGACCACACACCTCGCGCACGGTGTCCTCGTACACCCCGTGCGTGGACGGGTAGGTGATCATGATCGCGGCCAGGTCGGTGCGATGTTCGTCCACAGTGGACCGAAGGTGGTCGAGGTCGATGTTGCCGGCGTCGTCGCACTTCACCACGACGACCCGCATCCCGGCCATCACCGCGCTCGCCGCGTTGGTGCCGTGCGCGCTGGCCGGGATCAGGCACACGTCCCGCCGGCCCTGCCCGAGGCTGTGGTGGTAGGCGCGGATCGCCAGCAGCCCGGCGAACTCTCCCTGGCTGCCCGCGTTCGGCTGCAGGCTGACCGCGTCGTACCCGGTCAGCTCGGCCAGCCAGCGCTCGAGGTCGGCCACCACGGCGAGCATCCCGGCGGCGTCCGCGGCCGGGGCGAACGGGTGCAGCTCGGCGAACTCCGGCCAGGTGACCGGCTCCATCTCCGCGGTGGCGTTCAGCTTCATCGTGCACGACCCCAGCGGGATCATGCTCCGGTCCAGCGCGACATCCTTGTCCGACAACGCACGCAGGTACCGCAGCAGCGCCGTCTCCGACCGGTGCGCGGAGAACACCGGGTGCGTCAGGTACTCCGAGGTCCGGACCAGCCCGGCCGGCACGCTGTCCGAAGTGGACACATCGAGGAGATCCGCGTCGGCCACCACTCCGAACGCCCGCCACACCAAGGAAAGGTGCGCGCGGGTGGTCGGCTCGGCACAGGCGATCCCGACATGGTCGGCGTCGGCCAGTCGCAGGTTCACCCCGAGCTCCCGGGCCGCGGCCACCACCGCGGCCGCCCGCCCCGGCACCCGCGCCAGCACCGTGTCGAAGAAGTGCTCGTGCACCACCTCGACACCGCCCGCGCGCAGCCCGGCGGCGAGCACCGCGGCCATCCGGTGCACCCGGGTCGCGATCGCCCGCAACCCGTCCGGCCCGTGGTACACCGCGTACATCGACGCCATCACCGCGAGCAGCACCTGGGCGGTGCAGATGTTGCTGGTCGCCTTCTCCCGGCGGATGTGCTGCTCCCGGGTCTGCAGCGCCAGCCGGTAGGCCATCGCGCCGTCCGCGTCGGTGCTGACCCCGACCAGGCGCCCGGGCAGCTGCCGCTCCAGCCCCTGCCGCACGGCGAGGAAACCGGCGTGCGGCCCGCCGAAGCCGATCGGCACGCCGAACCGCTGAGTGGAGCCGACCGCCGCGTCCGCACCGATCTCGCCCGGCGGGCGCAGCAGCGTCAGCCCCAGAATGTCGGCGGCCACCACGACCTGGGCGCCCCGCTCGTGCGCGGCCGCGACCAGCGATTCATGATCACGAACGGCACCCGAGGCGCCCGGGTACGCCAGCAGCACGCCGAAGAACTCGTCGTCCGGCAGCCCGCCGGTCAGGTCCGCCACCACGACCCGGATGCCCAGCGGCTCGGCCCGGGTCTCGATCACGGCGATGGTCTGCGGGAACGTGTCCGCGTCCACCAGGAACCGGTTGGACTTCGACCGGCTGGCCCGGCGCAGCAGTGTCATCGCCTCGGCCGCGGCCGTCGACTCGTCCAGCATCGAGGCGTTGGCCACCGGCAGCCGCGTCAAGTCACCGACCATGGTCTGAAAATTGAGCAACGCCTCAAGCCGGCCCTGCGAGATCTCGGGCTGGTACGGCGTGTACGCGGTGTACCAGGCCGGGCTCTCCAGCACATTGCGGCGGATGACCGGGGGCGTGGTCGTGCCGTGGTAACCGAGGCCGATCATCTGGACCATTTGTCGGTTCCGGGCCGACAGCGCCCGCAGCTCGGCCAGCGACTCCGCCTCGGTGGCCGGCGCGGGCAGGTCGACGGTGAACCCACGGTCCCGGATCGACTCCGGCACGGCGCGCAGGGCCAGCTCGTCGAGCGACCCGACGCCGATCACGTCGAGCATCCGCGCCATTTCCGCCGGGCGCGGACCGATGTGCCGGTCGGCGAAGGGGGTGCCGTGCTCGAGTGCGGCGAGGGAAATACGGTCCCGCGTCATAGGTAGCGCCTCCGGTGTGCAAGGTCAGGCCCGCGGGCGGCCACCCGCGACCCTCCCCCTCTGTCCGTGCCCGCACGACAACGGGCGCCTGAGAGCTTCGCCCAGCACGCTGGACTTGCACCTTCGGCGGGGTCATCGACGCCGACGACCCGCTTTCCAGAGGCGTCTCACCCGACGGTCCTGATGCCTGAGAGGTTCCGGGGAGGGGTTGCTCCTTCGGCGCCGAGCTGACTCGGACTCTCCCGCGCGGGTTCCACGACTACACCGCGAAGAGTACCCGCCCGACACTCATCAACCGACGTGGCGCGCCTTACGGCGGGCGGAGAGTTCGTCCTCGGTCATCGGCTCCACGGTGCCGCCGTCGGCGCGCTCGACCGGGAACTCGTGGATGGTGCCGTTGATCTCCCGGATGGGCCCGCTGAGCGCGATGCCGAACACGCCCTGGCCGCCCTGGAGCAGGTCGACGACCTCCTCCGGTGAGGCGCACTCGTAGACCGTGGTGCCGTCGCTGAACAGCGTGATGTTGGCCAGGTCCTTCACCCCGCGGCGGCGCAGGTACTGCACGGCGACCCGGATGTTCTGCAGCGAGATGCCGGCGTCCAGCAGGCGCTTGACCACCTTGAGGACGAGCACGTCCTTGAACGAGTAGAGCCGCTGCGACCCGGAGCCCTGCGCGCTGCGGATGCTCGGCGCGACCAGGCTGGTACGCGCCCAGTAGTCGAGCTGGCGGTAGGTGATCCCGGCGATCTGGCACGCCGCCGGCCCCCGGTAGCCGAGCAGTTCGTCCTGGGACGAGTCGTCCGGGAACAACTCACCCTGCTCGCCGACCGCCCCGACCGGCCCTTGCTCGATCACGCGTGCCTCCCCGCGGTGGACCCCCAGAACCCAGAATCACATCCTGGCGATTCGCTCACCTTCGACGGTAAGTCTGCCGGACGACCCGGTCAACGCGACTCGCGGGCAAACGACCCTAAACCTCAGCTTCAGGTCCACCGTTACGCCAGACGGCCTATCGCACGTTTTACCTGTTCAGCAACCACACGCGGGGGTCCGGGGGGCGGAGCCCCGCCGGCCGGGGGTCTGGGGGCTTGGCCCCCAGAAAACACAGGTAAGGCCGCCCCAGGCGAGCGCTCTCCGCGAGCACACCTCGCCCCTCACCGCGGCCTTACGTATCGGCTCCGCGGAAGTCTTCCGGGGAGACGGAGTCGAGGAACTCGCGGAACTTCTCGACCTCGTCCTCCTGCTCGTCCGGGATGATCAACCCGGCCTCCTGGAGCACGGAGTCCTCGGCGTGGATGGGGACGCCGATGCGCAGGGCCAGCGCCACCGAGTCGCTGGGGCGGGCGGAGACGCGCACGTCGCCGTCGAACACGAGCTCGGCGAAGAACGTGCCCTCGCGGAGGTCGGTGATGCGCACCTGCTCCAGCTCCCGGCCGAGCGCGCCGATGACGTCCTTGAGCAGGTCGTGGGTCAGCGGCCGAGCGGGCCGGACTCCCTGCTGTTCCAAGGCGATCGCAGTGGCCTCGACCGAGCCGATCCAGATGGGGAGGTACCGCTCACCCTCGGTCTCGCGGAGCAACAGGATGGGCTGGTTGGCAGGCAGCTCCACCCGCACGCCCACGACCCGCATCTCGCTCATCGGGTTCGCCTCCCTCCGCCGCGTTCTCGACGATATCGCCTCATGTTTGAGGATCGCTCATCGCTGGCTTCGACGCTACCCGCCATCCGGTCACGACGCTTGCATTATCTCGAGGCGATCCCGGTCACGTCGCGGCCACGGAGCGGAGTTACCCACCGGTGACGCGCCGAAGCCCGGCCTTAACCAGCAACGTATGCAGCGTCACCGACAATGCCGCCAGCTCCCGCACCACCTCCTCCGCGCGCCCGCGCGAGTCCGGGTCCGGATGCCGGTACAGCGGCGCCACGATCTGCTCCAGCAGACCGACCTCGCGCTCGGCCGAGGCGCGGAACGCCCGCAGGTGCCGCGGCTCGATGCCGTACCGCGCCAAGGAGTTCACCGTGGTCGCCACGGTCGCGGACAGCGAGTCGTAGAAACCGGCCGGCCCCGGCCGGATCAGCCCGTACTGCTCGAGCTCGGCCAGCGTCGCGGCGTCGATGCCGGACCGCTCCAGCAGCTCCTCCCGGGTCATCCGGATCTCGGCGTGCTCGGCGAACGCCGCCGCCGTCGGCAGGCCGTGCTCGACCGGCACCGACACCAGGCCGCGCGGCGGCCGCACCGGGCCGGCACCGTCCGCCGCGTCCAGCTGCTCCTTGATCACCTTGAGCGGCAGGTAGTGGTCACGCTGGGCGGACAGCACGAACCGCAACCGTTCCACGTCGGCGAGCGTGAACTGCCGGTAGCCGGACGGGGTTCGGGCCGGGCAGACCAACCCTTCGGACTCCAGAAAGCGGATCTTGGAGATGGTGACGTCGGGAAACTGGGGCCGGAGCCGCGCCAGCACGGCCCCGATGCTCAACCCGTCGCGTTCCGGCTTCCCCGCGGCCGTCACGTCCGCGCCCTAGGAGCCCGATGCCGGACCGGTGAGGAACACCAGGCGGAACTTGCCGATCTGCACCTCGTCGCCGCCGGCCAGCACCGCCTGGTCGACCGGCTCCCGGTTGACGTAGGTGCCGTTCAGGCTGCCCACGTCGATCACCACGAACTCGCCGCCCTCGCGGCGGAACTCCGCGTGCCGCCGGGACACCGTGACGTCGTCGAGGAAGATGTCGCTGTCCGGGTGCCGCCCGGCGCTCGTGGTGTCGCGGTCGAGCAGGAACCGGGAACCGGCGTTCGGGCCGCGCTTGACCACCAGCAGTGCCGAACCCGCCGGGAGGGCGTCGACCCCGGCCACCGAGGGCTCGGGCGCGGCGGGAGCCTCGGTGCCCTCGACCTCGGCGAGGAAGTCGGCCCTGAAGACGGATGTCCGCTCCGGAGACTGCTCCGGCGGGACGCCGGGCCCGTCGTTGGTGCTCACCTGAGGTCTCCTCCTGCTGCTGACCCTTGTATCTACACTGGCGCTACGCCATCGAGCTGATAGAGAGTTACTGTGCAACGTACCCTGCGCGATCAGCCCCGCAGATGGTGCCTCCCCCCAGGCCTCAGGCCTTGTCGATGACGGCGTCGTAGGCCTCCGCGTCGAGCAGTCCGTCGAGCGCGTCCGGGTCCGTGCCGGTCAGTTCGAAGATCCACCCCGCGCCGTACGGGTCGCTGTTGATCAGCTCCGGCTGGTCGTCCAGCGCCTCGTTGACGGCGCTCACCTCCCCGGAGACCGGGGCGTAGATCTCCGAGACGCTCTTGGTGGACTCCACCTCCCCCGCCGGGGCACCGGCGTCGACCTTCTGACCCACCTCGGGCAGCTGGACGAAGACGACCTCACCGAGCTGTTCCTGGGCGTAGTCGGTGATGCCGACGCGCACCCGGCCGCCCTCCGTGGCGGCGACCCACTCGTGCTCCTCGGTGTACTTGAGATCCTCCGGTGTCACCTGCGTTTCCTTCCCGCGGGCCGATTGTCGAGCGGAAGCTTAGAGGGCCCGTCCGCGCAACGCCGACGGTGTCCAACCAGACGAGGGACATTCAAAAGCCGCGCTCAGCGAGCCTGATACGCGTCGGGTAGCTGGTCGGTCACCGGCCGACCGCTCGGGCAGGCCTCCGGCCTACCCTCGCTAGTCGGACCGAACACCGCTCGGTGACCCGCCGTCGCTAGTCGGGTTTTGAATGGCCCTCAGGGTCTGGATCACATACAGCAGTCCGGACCAGACGAACAGCAGCGAGCCCCAGATGGTGAACGCGTAGCCGACCGGCCGGGCGACGGTGGCCGCCGCGGAGGCGCCCTGGGCGAGCAGGAGCAGGGGAAACGCGTACAGCAGCGCGAAGGTGGCGGCCTTGCCGATGTAGGTGACCTCGGGCGGGGCGAAGCCGGCCCGGCGCAGCACCGCGAGGCAGCCGGCGACCAGCACGTCCCGGCCGACCAGCACGGCCGCCACCCACCACGGCACGATCCCGCGGATCACGAAGGCGACGACCGTGGCCAGCGTGTAGAGCCGGTCGGCGGCCGGGTCGAGGAGGCTCCCCAGCCGGCTGGTCTGGTTGAGCCAGCGGGCGAGCTTGCCGTCCAGCCAGTCGGTGATCCCGCTGGCGGTCAGCACCACCAGGGCCCAGCCGTCCGCCCGCGGCCCGAGCAGCAGCCACAGGAACAGTGGCACTCCGGCCAGCCGGATGACGCTGAGCAGGTTCGGCACGGTCAGCAACCGGTCGGGTCGCTCCGCACCGCGTACCTCCGCCGCCTGCGCCATGCGGCGAGACTACTTCGAGGTTCAGCTCGCCCGGCGGGTCCGGCTCCAGCCGCGGCGGTGCAGATCCTCATTGGTCAGCGAGATGGGCCGGCCCCGGTCGTCCACACCCATCCAGCGCGCCCGGCCCTGGGTGTCCTCCAGGACGTACGCGTGCCCCCTGCTCCACACCACGCTGCACGGCGCGGTGGGCAGCCCGTCGTCGGAACCCGTATCCGTGTCTTCCTGTGTGCTCATCATGTGCTTCCCCTACCTCCATGAGGGGTGTCGTTCGAATTCCCGGTGCGTTAGCGGCTATGCGATGGTGTTCCGTTTAACAGTTCACAACCGTGGCCACCGGGGAGACGCGCGTCATTTACGCGGATGACACCGGGCGGCAACCCCGGGTAACGATTGCTGTCGGGTGGGACCGTGAGGTGCTGGGTCCCGCACCCCACTTCGCCACAGGCGCACCACTAACACACCCAGTTGATCTTCGTGGTGGTGGGGAAGCAACGTGACGTTGCTTTCCCACCCAGCAAACGATCAAGTTACTTCTCTGCAGGCCCCAACCACACCGGTCACCGCGCTACCGTCCCACCAGAAGAGCCGCACCCATCACGGATGATGGGCGGGTGCTGGAGTCCACCCTGGCCGCCGTCGTGGGCCGCGAGCAGGTGCTTACCGATCCCGCGGTGCTGGCCGGCTTTGAGACGGACTGGACCGGGCGGTTCCGCGGCCGGGCCCGGCTGGTGGTCCGGCCGGCGGACGCCGGTGAGGTGGCCGGCGTGCTGCGGGCCTGCCACGACGCACGGATTCCCGTTGTGCCGCAAGGCGGGAACACCGGACTGGTGGGCGGCGGGGTGCCCCGGGACGGCGAGGTGGTGCTGAGCCTGGCCCGGTTGGACACGCTCGGGCCGGTCGACCCGGTCGCCGCTCAGGTCACGGTCGGCGCGGGCGCGACGCTGGCCGCGGTGCACCGGCACGTCGCGGCGGCCGGGCTGGAGTTCGGGGTGGACCTGGCCGCGCGGGACTCGGCCACGATCGGCGGCATGGTCAGCACCAACGCGGGTGGACTGCGGGTGCCGCGCTGGGGTTCGATGCGGGCCCAGGTGGCCGGGCTGGCGGCGGTGCTGGCCGACGGACGGGTCATCAGCCGGCTGGCCGGGCTGCCCAAGGACAGCACGGGGTACGACCTGACCGGCACGCTGGTGGGCAGCGAGGGCACGCTGGCGGTGGTGACGGCCGTGCGGCTACGGCTGGTGCCGGCCACCCGCCGGTGGACGACCGCGACCATCGCGGTGGCGGATATCGTTGCGGCACAACGGGTTCTGACCGCGGCACGGGTGGAGGTGCCGGGTCTGACGTCGGCCGAGGTGTTCTACGACGACGGGCTGCGGCTGGTCTGCGAGCACCGTGGCATCGCACCGCCGTTTCCCACGGCGTATCCGGTCTACCTGTTGCTGGACTGCGCGGGCGACGCCGACCCGCTGATCTCCGTGCTGGCCGGGTCGGCCGAGGTGCTCGACTCGGCCATCGCCGTCGACGAACCGGCCCGGCGGGCGCTGTGGGCGCATCGCGAGGGCCACACCGAGGCGGTCAACGCCCTGGGCGTGCCGCTGAAGCTGGACGTGGGCGTGCCGGCAGCCGCGGTCGCCGCCTTCGAGCGCGAGCTGCGGTCGCTCGTGGCGCCGGCCCGACTGGTCCTCTTCGGACATTTGGCCGAGGGCAACTTCCACGCCAACGTGATCGGCGCCGAGGACCCTGAGGAGCTGACCGGCGCGGTGCTCCGGGCGGTGGCCGCACACGGCGGGACGATCTCCGCCGAACACGGGGTGGGCACGGCCAAGGCGCGCTGGCTACCGCTGGTCCGCTCCCCCGTGGAGCTTTCGCTCATGGCCGAGACCAAGCGGGCCTGGGACCCCGGCGGGCTGCTCAACCCGGGCGTCCTGCTCCAGCGCTGACCCGGCGAACCAGGACGCCGCCGCCGGCGATCAGGCTGGCCACGATGGCGAACCAGAACGCCACGTGCAGCCCGTCGGAGAACGGCTGGGTGATCAGGCTCGGGAAGAAGCTGCGCCCGGTGCGGTACCCGGTCTGGTCGGGCGGCAGGTGCGTCAGCGACGGCCCGAGCAGCTGCTGGACCGGGTCGTAGCCGAGGAACGCGGCGAACAGCACGGCGACCGCGGGCAGCCCGGCGATCCGGGTGGCGTCGGCCGCCGGCACGCCGTGCGCCACCAGGCCGCTGCCCATGGCGGACGGCAGGCTCGCGGTCAACCCGACGATCATGAGGCTGAAGAAGATCCCGATGGACAGCACCATCGCCGAGTTCTGGAACGTGGCGGTCATGCCGGCGCCCGCACCGCGCGCCCCGGGCGGCAGGCTGTTCATCATCTCCGCCCGGTTGGGTGAGGTGAACATGCCCATGCCGACGTCGTTGGCCACCAGCAACAGCGCGAACAGGCCGTAGCCGAAGTCGACCGGCAGCGCGATCAGGCCGAGGAAGGTCAGCCCGGTGACGACCATGCCGCCGGTGGCGAGCAGCTTGGCGCCGTGCCGGTCGGAGAGCATTCCGGACAGTGGGGCGGAGATCAGGAGTTCGCTTGGCTAACGAACGAATGCGATGAAGGCGGCCTTTCTCGCGCTCGGCGCGAGGAAGGCCGCCTTCATCGCATTTCTCAGGTGCGCAGCTCCGGGAAGTCGTCGTCCCGGTACTCTCCGTCCACGTTGGCCTCCGGGTCGGCGTGGACCTCGTGCTCGCGGCCGCGGAGCTCGACCCGGCGGATCTTGCCGGAGATCGTCTTCGGCAGCTCGGCGAACTCGAGCCGGCGGATCCGCTTGTACGGAGCCAGGTTCTCCCGGGCGAAGGCCAGAATGGAGCGCGCCGTGTCGGCGTTCGGCTGGTGTCCGGCGGCCAGCACGACGTAGGCCTTGGGCACGGCCAGCCTGAGCGGATCGGGCGAGGGCACCACTGCGGCTTCGGCCACCGCCTCGTGCTCGATCAGCACGCTCTCCAGCTCGAACGGCGAGATCCGGTAGTCCGAGGCCTTGAACACGTCGTCGGCCCGCCCGACGTAGGTGATGTAGCCGTCCGCGTCCCGGGAGCCGACGTCACCGGTGTGGTAGTAGCCGTCCCGCATGGCCTCGGCGGTGCGCTCCTCGTCGTCGGCGTAGCCCACCATCAGGCCGACGGGACGCTCGCGCAGGTCGATGCAGATCTCACCCTCCTCGGCGGGCTGCCCGGTGGCGGGGTCGACCAGCGCGATGGTGAAGCCGGGGAGCGCGCGGCCCATGGAGCCCGGTTTCACCGGCTGGCCCGGAGTGTTGGCCACCTGCAGGGTGGTCTCGGTCTGTCCGAACCCGTCCCGGACCGTCACGCCCCATGCCTTCGCGATCTGCTCGATCACCTCGGGGTTGAGCGGCTCGCCCGCACCGACCACTTTGGCCGGTGGGGTGTTCAGCTTCGTGAGGTCGGCCTGGATCAGCATCCGCCACACCGTCGGCGGCGCGCAGAAACTGGTCACCCCGCATCGGTCCATTGTGGACATCAAAGCGTCGGCATCGAAGCGCGAGTAGTTGTGGATGAACACCGTCGCCTCGGCATTCCACGGCGCGAACACGTTGCTCCACGCGTGCTTCGCCCAGCCCGGCGAGGAGATGTTCAGGTGCACGTCGCCGGGTGCGAGGCCGATCCAGTACATCGTGGACAGATGGCCGACCGGGTACGACACGTGGGTGTGCTGCACCAGCTTCGGCCGCGCGGTCGTGCCGGACGTGAAGTACAGCAGCAGAGTGTCGTCCGCGTTGGTCACGCCGTCCGGCTCGAAACTCGCCAGGGCGCCGGCCGTGTCGGCATAGTCGAGCCAGCCTTCTGGCGGGTCGCCGACCGCGATCCTGGTGTAGTCGCCGGGGACGTCGGCGAACTTCGCGGTGTCCGCGGCGCGCGCCACCACGTGCCGGGCCTGCCCGCGGTCCACCCGGTCGCGCAGATCCGCCGCACCGAGCAGGGTGGACGCCGGGATGATCACCGCGCCCAGCTTCATCGCGGCCAGGATCGTCTCCCACAGCTCACCCTGGTTGCCCAGCATCAGGATCAGCCGGTCGCCCCGCGCCACCCCGTGCGCGCGCAACCAGTTCGCCACCCGGTTGGACCGCTCGGACAGCTCCGCGAACGTCCACGTCCGCTCCGCGCCGTCCTCCTCCACGATCCACAGCGCCAGCCGCCCCGCCGTCGGCTCCGTGGCCGCCACCACGTCGAACCAGTCCAGCGCCCAGTTGAACCGGTCCAGCACCGGCCACTCGAACCCGGCATACGCCCCGTCGTAATTCTCCTGGTGCGCCACCAGAAAATCGCGTGCCGCCCTGAACACCTCCGCCTGGCTCACGCCCACACCCTAGCCCCCGCGAGTTCCCAGTTCAGGCGCGCGAGTCCCCAACTCACGGGTCATCCACAAGCACGCCAGTTATCCACAAGCAGGGCCACGACAGCCGCCCCGCCGACACCGATGGCCCAGTGTGAATGGGTGAGCGAACTACCCGAAGGCCTGCACGGCGCATTCCGCCGAGCGGATCTCATTCAACAACTCGGCCTGCCGACCGTTCGGGCACTGGTCAGCCAGGGCCGGCTCGTGCGCTGTGGGCGACAGGTCCTCGTTGACCGAAAATCCGGGCTCGACCTGCGCACCAGAGCCGCGGCGGCACTGCTGCTCGTCGGTCCGCGAGCGGCACTGACCAGCCATACGGCGGCACTGCTGCATGGTTGCCAGGCCGCCGACGGTGGCATCATCCACGTGCTGTCCGGCTACTACCGCAAGATCCCCCGGCGGCCCGGTCTCGCGGTACATCACGGCCGCGTCGACGAGGATGACGTGCTCGAACTGGACGGTCTGCGCACCCTCCCCCTCGAGTTCGTGATCGCCGAGATGCTCTGCCGTGCCGACCGGCCGGTCGCGCTGGCCTGCGCCGACCAGGCCCTCGCAGCCGTGGAACCGCCGTTCCGGGAGCGCTTCCGGGCCCGGGTCGCGGAGCGGATCTCGGGCCGCGCCGACCCGCGCGGCACCAGGCGGGGACGCGCGCTGCTGGACATCGCCTCCGGCCTGCCGGAGTCCGCGGCGGAGAGCCGGATGCTGCTCATCCTCGCCGACGCCCAGCTTCCCTTGCCACAGCTTCAGTTCGCCGTCCGGGACCTACGCGGGCGCGAACGTTACCGGCTGGATTTCGCCTGGCCCGAGCCGAAGGTCGCGCTTGAGTACGACGGGTACGAGGCGCACGAGGGCCGCGGACCGGCCGATGCGGAGCGTGACGCCGACCTGGCGTCGCGCGGTTGGACGGTCGTCCGCGCGACATCGGCCGACCTCCGCGATCCGGCCTGGATCCTCCAGGTTCTGCGGACCGCGTTCGTCAAGCGACGGTACGTCGCATGAACTGGGAACTCGTGTGCTGGAAACGGGGACTCGCGTGCCTGAACCGGGGACTCGCGGGGGTGCCCTAGGGGTGAACCCCGAGCAAGATCCCGGGATTGCACCGGATCACAAGGGCGGCGTGGTGGCCCAGCCTTGGAGGGCGTGAGAAACGAAGCTGGGCACACTTTCCCGGAGGGGACCAATGGCTAAACCGATGTTGACGGTGCGCGTCGCCAGATGGAGCGCGGAGCACCCGTGGCGGGCGATCGGGGCGTGGTTGCTGTTCGTGGCGATCTGCGTCGGGGCGGGGAACTTCGCCGGCACCCGGTCGGCTGACTTCGACGATAACCCGACCGGGGAGCTGGCTACTTACCAGAGCATCGTCGACGAGGCCGGGTTCCAGCGGCCGTCGACGGAGAACGTGCTGATCACCGCGCGGAGCGGGAACCTCGACAGCGGCCGGGCGATGGTCGCGGCGAACGACGTCCGGGCCGGCATGTCGGCGCTGTCCGGAGTGGGCAAGGTCAGCGAGCCGGTCCCGTCCCCGAAGGGCACCGCGGTCCTGGTCAACGTGGAGCTGCAGGGCGAGCGGAAGACCGCCGACGAGCGCGTCCAACCGCTGCTCGACACCACGGCGTCCATCCAGCAGAGGTATCCGGACCTGCGGGTCGAGGAGGTCGGCGGGGCCTCGCTGGACAAGGCGCTGTCCGCGACGCTGGGCAACGACTTCAAGAAGGCCGAGCTGATCAGCATCCCGGTCACGCTGGTGATCATGCTGCTGGTGTTCGGCGCGCTGATCGCGGCCGGGATTCCGGTGTTGCTGGCGCTCTCCGCGGTGGGCACCGCTCTCGGTTTGTCCGCCCTGGTCTCGCACCTGATCCCCGCTACGGACAACACCAGCAGCATGATCCTGCTGATCGGCATGGCGGTCGGGGTGGACTACTCGCTGTTCTACGTCCGGCGGGAACGTGAGGAACGCGCCAAGGGCGCCGGGCACGTGGACGCGGTGGAGATCGCGGCCGCCACGTCCGGGCACGCCATCGTGGTCTCCGGCATCGCCGTGACCGTGGCCATGGCCGGCATGTTCGTGGTCAACGACATCGTGTTCTCCTCCATCGCCGTCGGCACGATCCTGGTCGTGCTGGCCGCCATGATCGGCTCCATCACCGTGCTGCCGGCACTGCTGGCCAAGCTCGGCCGCTGGGTGGACCGGCCGCGGATCCCGTTGGTGTGGCGGCTTTCCGCCCGGTCACACGGCGAGCCCCGGTTCTGGAAGGCGCTGCTGAAGCCGAGCCTGCGCCGCCCGGCGCTGACCCTGGCGCTGTCCGGCGGAGCCCTGGCCGCGCTGGCCATCCCGGCGTTCTCGATGAACCTCAACGCGCCCTCGGACGCCGACCTGCCGCGCAGCATCCCGATCATGCAGTCGTACGACCGGATGACCGATGCGTTCCCGAGCACCGGCGCCGCGCACGCCATCGCGGTGCGGGTCCCGGCAGACCAGGTCGAGGCCGGCCGGCGTGCCGTCGACGACCTGATCACCCGGCTCGGCAACGACCCCGCGTTCGCCCACGACCGCAAGCCCCGGGTGGACGAGGCGGCCGGCGGCCGGATCCACGTGATCTCCGCGGCCATCCCCGACCCGGGTGGGAGCCCCGCGGCGGACAGCTCGCTGGTGAAGCTGCGCACCTCGCTGGTGCCCGAGACGGTCGGCAGGGTCGCGGGTGCGGAGTTCGCGGTGAGCGGGCAGACCGCCGGGGAGAACGACTTCGTCGACAAGATGAACGGCGCGCTGCCCTGGGTGATCGTGTTCGTGCTGCTGCTGACGTTCCTGGTGATGCTGTGGGCGTTCCGCGCGCCGCTGATCGCGCTGTCCGCCATCGGCCTGAACCTGCTCTCCGCCGGCGCCGCGTACGGCGTGCTCGTCCTGGTGTTCCAGAACACCTGGGCAGAGGGCGCGCTCGGGTTCCACTCCACCGGTGGGATCGTGGCCTGGCTCCCGGTGATCCTGTTCGTGACGCTGTTCGGCCTGTCCATGGACTACCACGTGTTCGTGGTCAGCCGGATCCGCGAGTACGCCCGCGGCGGACTGTCCACACGGGATGCGGTGGCACGCGGCATCACCACCTCCGCCGGCGTGGTCACCAGCGCGGCCGCGGTCATGATCGGCGTCTTCTCGGTCTTCGCCACGCTGAGCACGATCGAGATGAAGCAGCTCGGCATCGGCCTCGCCACCGCGATCCTGCTCGACGCCACCCTCATCCGCGCGGTCGTCCTGCCCGCCCTGATGTCGGTGCTCGGCAACGCCAACTGGTGGACCCCGCGCTGGCTCCGCCGCCGCGACGAGCTCACCCCGCCGCCCGACCCCAAGCCCGAACCCCGGGTGCTCGAGCCGGTCGGCTAACCCAGCAGCCGACCTACCGGTGCCGCACGCCGCCCTCCGCCTCGGCGTGCGGCACCGCCCTGTCACTCGCCGGTGAACTCCGCCGGGCGGCGGGCGAGGAAGGCCTGGACGGCTTCGGCGAGGTCCTTGCTGGGGAGGAAGGCGGCGTTCCAGGTGGAGACGTAGCGCAGGCCGGCGGCGACGGCGGCTTCGCGGTCGGTGTTGAGGACGTCCTTGATGCCCTGCACCACCAGCGGCGCGTTGGCGGCGATCTCGGCGGCGCGGTCGCGGGCGGCGGCCAGCACGGCGTCCTGGTCCGGGTAAATATCGTTGACCAGGCCGATGCGCAGGGCCCGGACGGCGTCGATGTCGCGGCCGGTGAAGGCGAGCTCGCGGAGGTGGCCCTCGCCGATGATGCCGGAGAGGCGTTGCAGGCTGCCGATGTCGGCGACGATGGCCACCTTCACCTCGCGGACGCTGAACTTGGCGTCGGCGCTGGCGAGGCGGATGTCCGCGGCGGCGATGAGATCCACTCCGCCGCCGATGCACCAGCCGGACACGGCGGCGATCACCGGCTTGCGGCACGCGGCCACGGCGGTCACCGAGTCCTGCAGCGTGCGGATCTCGTCCAGGAACCGGGTCCGCGGCCCGGCCAGGGCGCCGCCGTCGAGCAGCTCACCCCAGGACGGCATCATCGCCGGCAGGTCCAGACCATAGGAGAAGTGCGACCCGCTACCGGTGATCACAATGGACCGGACCGCGGGATCGGCGTCCAGCGCGCGGAACACCACCGGCAGCTCCCGCCAGAAGTCGGGGCCCATCGCGTTGCCCTTGCCCGGACCGAGCAGCGTCACCTCGGCCACGTGGTCGGACACGTCCACCTTGAGCGAGACCAGGTTCTCCATGCCCACATCCTTACCCACCGGTAGTCACCACGACCACCCGTCCCGAGTTCCCCCATTCGTGTCCGCGAGCGTTTGGCAGGCTTTAGGCCAAATGGCGGTACGGTCCCGAGCGGATCTTTCCTGGGCACGGAGGGCGCACCATGGCACGGCAGAGCGGGATGTCCACCCCGATCTTCGACGAGCTGCTGCGGGAGATGACGGAAGGCCTGACCCCGTCACCACCGCCGACGCCGGGTGGCACCGATCCGGAGACCGGCCGCGCTCAACCTCCCGCGCCGCGGCGGCGCCACCGCGCCGACTGAGTCAGCGCGGTTGCTTGGATTTCGGCAGTTTGGCCACCACTTCCTCGTAGGAGCGGTCGAGCAGCTCGCGCACCTCGCCGTCCGGCACCGCGCCGGTGTACCGGACACTGTTCCACCCGTACCGTCCGATGTAGGCGCTGATCGTCACGTCCCCCGGGTACCGGTCGCGGTACTCCGCCGCTTCCTCGGCGGTGCGACCGCACTTCACACCCACGCTCCCCCCGGCCATCCCGATGAACGCGAACGCCTTGCCCCCGACCTTGGCGACCAGCTCCCCGTCGCCCCAGGGATAGCTCTCCTCCGCGCCGGGCTTGGCCAGGCAGTAGTCGATCACCTCGTCCCGTTTCACCCGGACAGCCTGGCATGTGTTCAGCCCGGGTGCCGCGGCACCACCAGACCGGACTCGTAGGCCGCGACCACTGCTTGAGTGCGGTCGCGCAGGCCGAGCTTGGCGAGGATCCGGCTCACGTGGGTCTTCACCGTCTCCTCGCTGACCACCAGCCGGTCGGCGATCTCGGTGTTGGACAGACCCTCGGCGATCAACCTCAACACGTCGGTCTCCCGCGGGGTCAGCGCGCCGAGTGGGACCGTGACGCCGCCGGGCCGGGGGCGCAGCCGGGCAAACTCGGCGATGAGCCGCCTGGTGACAGCCGGCGCGAGCAGGGCGTCGCCGGCTGCGACCACCCGCACCGCGTCGAAGAGCCGCTCCGCGGTCACGTCCTTGAGCAGGAACCCGCTTGCCCCGGCGCTGAGCGCGTCGTACACGTGCTCGTCGAGATCGAACGTGGTGAGCACCAGCACCCGGGGAGCGTCGGCGCCCGCGGCGATCCGGCTGGTCGCCTCGATGCCGTCCATCACCGGCATGCGCACGTCCATCAGCACCACGTCCGGGCGCTGCTCGCGGCAGATCCGGACCGCCGCCGCGCCGTCGGACGCCGTGCCGACCACCGTGAAGTCCGGCTGAGTGTCAAGCAGCGCACCGAATCCGGCGCGGACCACCTCCTGGTCGTCCACCACCACGATCCGGACCGTCCTCATAGGACACTCCGGTCCACCGGCAGCACGGCTTCGACCACGAACCCGCCGGTCCGCCCCGGCCCGGCGGAGAGCGTGCCGCCGACCATCACCGCGCGCTCCCGCATGCCGAGCAGACCGTGGCCGGAGCCCGCGTCGCGGGACGGGCCGGGACCGCTGTCCCGCACGCACAACCGCAGCGCGTCCACCGTGTACACCAGTTCGACGTCGACGGCCGCGCCGGGCGCGTGCCGGCGGGCGTTGGTCAGCGCCTCCTGCACGATCCGGTAGGCGGTGAGCTGGATGCCGGGGTCGAGCGGGCCGACCGTGCCGCGCACGATCAGCCGGGTGCTTGCGCCGGCCGTCTCGCGGGCGTCGTCGATCAGGTCGTTGAGCTGCTCCAGGCCGGGCTGCGGGGCGCGGGTGGGCGCGGTCCCGGCGTCCTCCCGGAGCACGCCGAGCAGCCGGCGCATCTCGGTCAGCGCCGAGCGCGCGGTGTCGCCGATCGCGGCCAGCCGCCGCGCCCCGTCGGGCGGCAGGCCGGGCGTCGTCAGCCGGGCCGTCTCGGCCTGCACCGCGATCAGCGAGATGTGGTGCGCCACCACGTCGTGCAGCTCACGGGCGATCCGGGCGCGCTCACCCCGGGCCGCGTGCTCGAGCAGGCTGTCCGCCATGACCTGGTGGGTTCCGGAGCGCGCGGCGGCCTCCCGGCGCTCCCGGAGCGCGTTGCCCAGCGCGACCGCGGCGGCCACCGCGACGAGCAACAGCAGGGCGGCCAGGTCCGGCCGCGCGACGGCGTAGGCGACGAACGGCAGCACGACCGGAAGCGACACCCGCCGCGACCGGTTCCGGCCGAGTTGGTAGCCGGCGATGAGCTGGGCCGCGTACGCGGGAAGGGTGGGCGTGAGATCACCCGCCAGAGTGAGCACGTTCGCCACCGTGACCGCACCGGCCGCGACCAGCGCCTGGCCCGGCACCAGGGCCAGCGGAGTGGTGGCGCACAGGCACAGCAGCAGCGCCGTGGACACCTCCGCCGGCTCCCCGCCGGCAGCCACGACCTCGAGCATGGCCAGCAGGGCCAGGGTCGCCGCGATGATCAGCGGACCGTCCGGCGGCGCGACGGCCCGCTGGGCGCGCTCGATCAGGCCGGCCACGCTCACGAACACATTCTGTTCGGTTGACCGCGGAACGGCGTCACTCGGTTCGGGAATGTCAACATCCCTCGCCCGGGGGACACGAAGACAGCCCGGTGGCGTGACGACCGCGATCCGGCGGCGCCCCTACCGTTCCGGCCATGGACGCCACCATCGAGGTCCGCGGGCTGCGCAAGACCTACGGGTCCGTCGTCGCCGTGGACGAGCTGTCGTTCACCGTGGCCCCGGGGCAGGTCACCGGTTTCGTCGGGCCGAACGGCGCGGGCAAGTCGACCACCATGCGGATGGTCCTCGGCCTGGACGCCCCGGACGCGGGCACGGCGCTGGTCGGCGGCCGGCCGTACCGGGACATCCCGGTGCCGCTGACCGCGCTCGGCGCACTGCTCGACGCCGGCGCGGTGCACCCCGGCCGGCGCGCCCGCGACCACCTGCTCTGGTTGGCGCACTACAACGGCCTGCCGGCCCGGCGGGTGGACGAGGTGCTCGAGCTGGTCGGCCTCGCCACCGTCGCCAGGCGCCGGGCCGGCGGCTTCTCCCTGGGCATGCGCCAGCGGCTCGGGATCGCCGCGGCGCTGCTCGGAGACCCGCCGGTGCTGATGTTCGACGAGCCGGTCAACGGCCTGGACCCGGAGGGCATCGTCTGGATCCGGGGCCTGCTGCGCCGGCTCGCCGGGGAGGGCCGGGCCATCCTGGTGTCCAGCCACCTGATGGGCGAGCTGGAGGGCACCGCGGACCACCTGGTGGTGATCGGCCGCGGCCGGCTGATCGCCGACACCACCGTGCGTGAGCTGCTGGCGGCCGCATCCGGCGATCGCGTGGTGCTGCGTACCTCGGACCGGTCGGGGGCGATGTCGGTCCTGGCCAACGCCGGCGCCACGGTGGCGGCCACTGACCGTGATCGGGTGACGGTCAGTGGCCTGCCATCCGAACAGGTGGTCGCGCTGCTCACCCAGCAGGGGTTGCCGTTCTCCGAGGTGGCCGCCCACCGCGCATCGCTCGAAGAGGCGTACATGGAGCTCACCCGGGACACGGTCGAGTTCTCCGGCGCCGGCCAGGAGGGCGAGCGATGACCGGCCGGGACGGCTTCACCCAGGTGCTGCGGGGCGAGCTGACGAAGCTGGTGACGGTGCGCAGCACGGTGTGGTGCGTACTGGCCACGATCGGGCTGACCGTCCTGCTGACCACGCTGGCGACCTCGGTGGGCTCCACCAACGCCAACGAGGGCCCCCGGTTCGTCGACGAGTTCCACTTCGTGCACCAGCCGCTCACCGGCGACGGCACCGTGACCGCCCACGTGGTGAGCCAGGAACGCAGCCAGGAGTGGGCCAAGGCCGGCATCATGATCAAGGCTGGCGCGGCCAACGGCGCGCCGTACGCGGCGATCATGGTCACGCCCGATCACGGCGTCCGGCTGCAGTCCACATTCGACACTGACATATCCGGAAATGGCGGCACCGTGCCACGTTGGCTCAGGCTCACCCGCACCGGTGCCTCGGTCGCGGGCTTCGAGTCGACTGACGGCAACTCCTGGCGTCAGGTCGGCACGGTCAACGTCGGCGCCCTGCCGGCGAGCGCCGAAGCCGGCCTGTTCGTCTCGTCCCCGCCCAAGATCGAGACCGTCAAAACCAACGGCGGCAACGAGACCCGCGGGTCTGCCACCCAGGGCGCGGCGGTGTTCGACAACGTGAGCGGAACGTCGCTCACCCCCGGCCGGTGGACCGACGACACGGTGCGCCCGCCCGGTGGCGACCCGCTCGCCAACGAGGGCCGCAGCGCCGAAGAGGCCGGGAGGTTCACCGTCGTCGGGTCGGGCGACGTCGCCGGCTACGGCATCGCCAGCTGGCAGCCGCCCGGCAACGACGACATCGTGGCCAACAGCCTCGGCGGGGTGCAGGTCGGGTTGATGGCGGTGGTCGCGCTCGGTGTGCTGTTCGGCACGTCGGAGTTCAAGACCGGCACCATCCGGACCACGTTCGCGGCCAGCCCCCGCCGCACGCGGGTGCTCGTGGCGAAGGCCCTGGTGCTCGGCGGTTCGGTGTTCCTGGCCGGGCTGTTCGCCAGCGTGATCGCGTTCCTGATCGGCCAGCGGAACATGCGGCGGCACGGCTACGAGCCGCCCGCCTACCCGTACGTCTCGCTGACCGACGGGCCGGCGCTGCGCGCGATCATCGGCAGCGCGCTGTTCCTGGCCGTGCTCGCGGTGTTCAGCCTGGGCATCGGGACGATCCGCCGGCGCACGGTCGGAGCGATCGTGGTGGTGCTCGCGCTGGTCGTGGTCCCGCAGATCCTGGCACCGGTGATGTCGCTGAACGCGGAGGTGTGGATCAACCGGCTGACCCCGGTGGCGGGGCTGGCCATCCAGCGCACCACCGAGCGGTTCGACGACGCCATCGCGCCGTGGGCGGGGCTCGCCGTGCTGGCCGCCTACGCCGCGGTCGCGTTCGGTTTCGCGTTGTGGCAGCTGCGAAAGCGGGACGCATGACGCGCTCGGTGCACGCCGAGTGGACGAAACTCCGCACGGTGTCCAGCACGGCCTGGACCGCACTGTCCCTGGTGGCCGCCACGGTGGCGGTCGGCGCGCTCGCGATGGCCGGGCTCGGCACCGTGGAGGGCGCCGACACGGTGCGGTACAGCGTGTCCGGTGTGCTGCTCGGGCAGGTCGCGGCGGTGGTGCTGGCCGTGCTCACGGTGACGCCCGAGTACGAGACCGCCATGATCCGCACCACGCTGGCCGCCGACCCGCGGCGCGGCCGGGTGCTCGCCGCCAAGGCCGCAACGGTCACCGCCGTCGTGCTCGGCTGCGGCGCTCTCGGCATGCTGGGCTCGCTGGCGGCGGGCCGGTTCATCCTGCCGGGTCAGGGCCTGCCCGCACCGTCGCTTGTAGACGGACCGACGCTGCGGGCGTACTCCGGGACCGTGCTCTACTTCGGGCTGATCGCGCTGCTCAGCATCGGCCTGGCCATGGTCATCAGGCACACCGGATCCTCGATCACCGTCGTGCTGAGCGTGCTTTATGTCCTTCCCATCGCCGCGACGCTGGTCACCGACCCGGTCTGGCGGGAGCGCATCCTCAAGTACTCGCCGATGACCGCGGGCCTCGCCATCCAGAACACGCTGAACCTGGACGCGCTACCGATCAGACCGTGGCCGGGGCTCGGGGTCCTGGCCGCGTACGCGGGCGTGGCCGTCGTGGCGGGTGCGGTGCTGTTCCGCACCCGAGACGCGTGACATTAAATTTGACACAACTTAATCATGTGCTACTCTTCGTCTCGAGGGAAGAGCGGAGGCGGCGCATGGAGCGGGCGACCACACGCCTGGAGGACCAGGTGTGCTTCGCGCTCTACACGGCCTCCCGCGCGGTGACCAACCTCTACCGGCCGATGCTCGACGAGCTCGGCCTCACCTACCCGCAGTACCTGGTGATGTTGGTGCTCTGGGAGCGGAAGTCGATCACCGTCAAGGATCTCGGCGCCGCACTGCAGCTCGACACCGGCACGTTGTCCCCGTTGCTGAAACGCATGGAGGCCAACGGGTTGGTGCGGCGGCGCCGCCGGCCCGACGACGAGCGCAGCGTCGAGATCACGCTGACCGAGGCGGGCGCGGCGTTGCAGGGCAAAGCCCGCTCAGTGCCCGGGCGGCTGGCTCGAGCCCTCGAACTGACCGGCGAGGAACTGGTCGCACTCCGCGGGACGCTGCGCCGCGTCGCGACCACCGCGCTGGACCAACTGGTGAGAACGGAGAACTGAGAAAGTGAACGTGCTGTACACGGCCGAAGCCGTGGCGACCGGGGCCGGCCGCGCCGGCGAGGTTCGGAGCTCGGACGGCGTGATCGACGAGCAGCTCGCCATTCCCAAGGAGCTCGGCGGTCCCGGCGGCGACTACACCAACCCCGAGCAACTGTTCGCGGCCGGCTACGCGGCCTGCTTCAACAGCGCGCTCGCCCTGGTGGCCCGGCAGGCGAAGGTCGACATGGCGGCGTCCTCGGTGACCGCCCGGGTCGGGATCGGCCCGCAGGGCGGCGGCTTCGGCCTGACCGTCAGCCTGCTCGTCGACATCCCGGGCGTGGCCAAGGACGTCGCCGAGGGCCTGGCCGCCAAGGCGCACCTGGTCTGCCCCTACTCCAACGCCACCCGCGGCAACATCGAGGTCGACCTGCGCGTCGCGTAACGGCACCCGATCGAACCGGCGAACTTCCCGATTGACATTCGGACGTTACCGGAGTCGTATCGGCTGATGCGCCTACGACCAGCCGCATTGACCATCGCCCTCGTCGCGAGCGGCACGCTCGCCCTGGCCGGTCCGGCCGCCGCCGAGCCGGCGGCTTGCGCCGCACCGGTGCCCAGCCCCACCCAACCCGGCTACACGATCGCCGATCCGCACTGCGACTTCGGCACCACCACGCCGTTCGCCCCGCTCACCGACGAGAAGGGCCGCGCGATCTCCCGGGTGTTCGCCGGGATCGCCGGCGGCTCGGCGTACCGGATCGAGGTGCCGCGGCACTGGAACCACGAGCTGGTGCTGTTCGCGCACGGGTTCCGCGGCAACGGCACCACCGTGTGGGTGGACAACCCGACGCTGCGGCAGTTCTACGTCGAGCAGGGGTTCGCCTGGGCGGCCTCGAGCTACCAGACCAACGGCTACGACGTGGGCCACGGCGTCACCGACACGCACGCGCTGACCGGGCTGTTCCGGCAGGTGACCCGGGATCACCCGCGACGGCTGTACATGACCGGGCTCTCCATGGGCGGGCACATCACCGCGGCGGAGATCGAGCACTACCGCGGTGAGTTCGCCGGCGCCATGCCGTACTGCGGGGTGCTCGGCGACACGGCGCTGTTCGACACGTTCCTCGACGCGAACGCGACCGCGGCGGCGCTGACCCACACCGCGATCCGGTTCCCGGCCACCGTCGCCGAGGGCCAGGCCTACGCGCCGGAGTTCGACCAGCAGGTGCTCGGCCTGCTCCCCCAGCTCGGCACCGGCTTCCTCACGCCGAACGTGCAACTGTCCACTGTGGGCAAACAGTGGCAGGCCGCGGTCGAGCAGCGCACCGGCGGCACCCGGCCGGGCATCGACTCGGCGATGGCGTTCTGGAACGGGTTCGGCTTCGCGCCGCTGACCAACATCCCGTTCCTGTTCGGCCTCTACCCCGGGCTCTCCGCCGGCACCATCGGGATCGCACCCGGCAACGTCACCGGCAACCTGCGCACCGTGTACCAGCTCGACGGCGACCCCGCGCTCTCCCCGGCCGAGCACACCCTCAACGCTTCCGTGCTCCGCGTCGCGCCGACCGCGGGCCCGAGCCCCGACCTCACCGGCATTCCCGCGGTGAACGGGGATCCGCGCATCCCGGTGCTCTCCCTGCACGACATCGGCGACCTGTTCGTCCCGTTCTCCATGGAGCAGATCTACGCGCACGAGGTCGCCGCACACCATCAGTCCCGGCTCTTCGTCTCCCGCGCCATCCGCGGCAACGCGCACTGCGGCTTCACCCAGGCCGAGCTGCAGCGCGGTTTCACCGACCTCGTCCGGTGGGTCCGGACCGGCCACCGCCCACCCGGCGACGACATCCTGAACCCGCGCGCGGTGGCCCGCCCCACCTTCGGCTGCCGCTTCACCGACGGCGACCACCCGGAGTTCGCCGGCCCGCCGTGCTAGGGACGTAGCGCCAATCCCTACGGCAAACCCGCAATGGTCCGGCAGATCTGGCCGCCGCTCTTGAACGCGGGTGCGCCACGGACGACGATGGTCCGACACGCGGAGTGGGACCGCGTTCACGATCTGGGGTGGCGCATGACGAACGACGACGACGCGGGGGTACCCGACTGCCCGGGAACCGACGCGCCCATGCCCGGGCCGGCCTCCGACACACCGGTGATCGAGACACCAGCGGCCGAAGCACCGGTGATCGAACTGCCGGTCACCGAAATGCCGGCAGCCGAGCCATCGCTGGCCGAAGCACCGATGGCCACGGCGCCGATGATGGAAACGTCCGCGGCCGCGATGCCGGCGGGTGGGCCGCTGGGCCCGGCGCCGGTGGCCGATCCGGCAATGGCGGAGGGGCCGGTGTTCGGCGCACCGGCGCCACGGCGTTCGCGGCGGAAGCTGTGGCTGGCGTTGGCGGGTGCGGTGCTGGCCGTGGTGCTGATCGCGGTCGGGTACTCGGTGGTCCGGTTGCTGCTGGACAACTCCGCCTATCACGACGGGCACGAGGCGTACCGGCAGGCGGACTGTGCGGCCGCGGTGGGCCGGTTCGATGCCGCGATCAGCGGCTGGCGGCTGGTGACCCTGGGGGACACGGTCACCCGCGCCGAAACGGAGAAGGCGGAGTGCCTGCCGTTCCGGGACGCCGCGGATCAGGAGCGCGCCGGCAACGGTTCCGGCGCCGTGGTGTCGTATGTGCGATTCCTTTCCGGCCGGCCGGAAAGCCCGCTCACCCAGGCTGCCCAGAACCGGATCACCGGCCTGCTCGGCCGCTCCGACCTGGCCGCGCTGGCCACCATTGACAGCTGCGGCACCCTACCGGCGCTGCGCGAGCGAAAGCTGATTCCTCCGGCCACTGCGCCGGCTTTCCATGCCGCGTGCGGAACCGCCTATGCCAACAAGGGCGACTGGGCCCAGGCGGCGAAAACCTACGCGCTGCTGTTCACCGACTTCGCCCAGGACAAGGTCGCCGCCGACACTGAAACCGCGATGATCGCCGACACCAACTGGTGCATCCAACTCGACAAGATCCGCAACGACGCCGTCCTGGCCGCCCGCGGCGACCTGCTCCCCGGCCTGCTGCTGACGTGCGCCAAGTCGTTCGCCACCTCCGCGGTGACCACGGCGATCGAGGACGCCGAGGAGTTCCTCCGCAAGTTCCCCGGCCACCGCCTCACCGGCGAGATGACCGCCACCTTCGCCCAGCTGCTCAACCAGCAGACCCGCGCGGACACCGAGGCCAAGGACTTCGGTGGCATCGAGCAGATCGGCAGCCCCGGCGGCGACAAGGCCGTCATCATGATCTACAACGACTCACCCGAGATCATGCGCGTAGCCCTGGCCGGCGGCCCCGAACCCCGCGTGGAGGAGATCGCCGCCTGCCCCAACTGCCCCGCCAACACCACGGGTGGCCGCACCATCTGCCGGGAGAACATCGCCACCCTGAAGCGCCTCGTCCTGCCCCCCGGCGAATACGACTTCTCCAGCGACCACCCCCAAGACCCCGCCACCATCGGCAGCTACGGCCACTGGAGCCTCAAACCCGGCAAGCAGTACTTCATCTGCATCGGCATCACCAAAGCCACACCATGACCACCACTTCGGCGTGTCGCGCATTCACGTAGCTCATGTCGCATCGGCGTAGCAGCGGCTATTTGAGACCGGCGGCGTCCATGCCGCGGAGCTCCTTCTTGAGGTCGTGGATCTCGTCGCGGAGGCGGGCGGCCAGCTCGAACTGGAGGTCGCGGGCGGCGGTCATCATCTGGTCGGTGAGTTGCTGGACGAGGTCGGCCAGTTCGGCGCGGGGCATGCTGCTGACGTTTTCGCGGACGTAGACGCCGGCGGAGCGGCCCCCGGGTTCGCCGGCTGCGCGGCGGCCGCGGGAGGCGTTGCGGCCGGAGCCGCCGATGGGGACGGCCTGGGAGTCGGTGTCCTCGGCTTCGTGGTAGACGCGGTCGAGGATGTCGGCGATCTTCTTGCGGAGCGGCTGGGGGTCGAGGCCGCGCTCCTCGTTGTACGCGATCTGCTTGGCGCGCCGGCGGTTCGTCTCGTCGATGGCGTGCTTCATCGAGTCGGTCATGGTGTCGGCGTACATGTGCACCTGGCCGGAGACGTTCCGCGCGGCGCGGCCGATGGTCTGGATCAGTGAGGTGCCGCTGCGCAGGAAGCCCTCCTTGTCGGCGTCCAGAATGGACACCAGGGAGACCTCGGGCAGGTCGAGACCCTCGCGCAGCAGGTTGATTCCGACCAGCACGTCGAACTCGCCGAGCCGGAGCTGGCGCAGCAGCTCAACCCGGCGCAGGGTGTCCACTTCGGAGTGCAGGTAACGCACCCGGACACCGAGTTCCAGCAGGTAGTCGGTGAGGTCCTCGGACATCTTCTTGGTGAGCGTGGTGACCAGCACCCGCTCGTCGCGCTCGGCCCGCACCCGGATCTCGTGCACCAGGTCGTCGATCTGCCCCTCGGTGGGCTTCACGATCACCTCGGGGTCGATCAGGCCGGTCGGGCGGATCACCTGCTCGACGAACTCACCGCCGGTCTGACCCATCTCGTACGGCCCGGGGGTGGCCGACAGGTACACCGTCTGGCCGATCCGGTCCTGGAACTCCTCCCAGGTCAGCGGCCGGTTGTCCAGCGCGCTCGGCAGCCGGAAGCCGTGGTCGACCAGGGTGCGCTTGCGCGAGGCGTCGCCCTCGTACATGCCGCCGATCTGCGGCACGGTCACGTGCGACTCGTCGATGACCAGCAGGAAGTCGTCCGGGAAGTAGTCGATCAGCGTGGCCGGCGCGGTGCCCGGGCCGCGGCCGTCGAGGTGCCGGGAGTAGTTCTCGATGCCCGAGCAGAACCCGACCTGCCGCATCATCTCCACGTCGTAGGCGGTGCGCATGCGCAGCCGCTGCGCCTCGAGCAGCTTGCTCTGCTTCTCCAGCGTGGCCAGCCGCTCCTGCAACTCCGCCTCGATGCCGCGGATGGCCTGCTCCATCCGCTCCGCGCCGGTGACGTAGTGCGTGGCCGGGGAGATCCGCACGGTCTCCATCTGGCGGATGATGTCCCCGGTGAGCGGGTGCAGGTAGTACAGCGCGTCCACCTCGTCGCCGAAGAACTCGATCCGCACGGCCAGTTCGTCGTAGGCCGGGATGATCTCGACGGTGTCCCCGCGGACCCGGAACGTGCCGCGGGTGAACGACAGGTCGTTGCGGGTGTACTGGGTGTCGACCAGCGCGCGGAGCAGCAGGTCGCGCTCGACGGTCTGGCCGACCTGGAGGCCGATCGTGCGGTCCAGGTACTCCTGCGGGCTGCCCAGGCCGTAGATGCAGGACACCGACGCGACCACGATGACGTCCCGGCGGGAGAGCAGGCTCATGGTGGACGAGTGCCGCAGCCGCTCGACGTCCTCGTTGACCGAGGAGTCCTTCTCGATGTAGGTGTCGGTCTGCGGAACGTACGCCTCGGGCTGGTAGTAGTCGTAGTAGCTGACGAAGTACTCGACCGCGTTGTCCGGGAAGAACTCCCGCAGTTCGTTGGCCAACTGGGCGGCCAGCGTCTTGTTCGGCGCCATGACGAGGGTCGGCCGCTGCACCCGCTCGATCAGCCACGCCGTGGTGGCGGACTTCCCGGTGCCGGTGGCGCCGAGCAGCACCACATCGCGCTCTCCGCTCTTGAGCCGGCGCTCCAGGTCGTCGATCGCGGTCGGCTGGTCGCCGGCCGGCTGGTAGTCACTGGCCATGCGAAACCGGCCGTCGGCGCGCGGGATGTCGCCGATCGGCCGCATTACGGACTGCGCTTTGACGGGAGCCACGACACGAGGCTACGCGCGGGCACCGACAGTTTCGGCTATGCCAGGCTGCCAACCGTGACGATCCACCCGCCCAAGATCGAGCTGTTCGACGTCGCGGCGATGACCAACACCGACCCGAAGGGATTCGTGCGGGCGGTCGACCAGTACCGGCTGGCGGACTTCGGGCTGTACATGGCGCGACCGGTGGACGGACACCCGGAGATCTCCTACTTCCGGTCCTGGCTGCTCCCCCGGTTCGGCCTGCGGGTGTCGCGCTGGGGGGCGCACCCGGGCGCGAGCTTCGATCATGACTTCTACGTCGACGTGGTGGATGTCGAGCCCGGACCGGTGTGGCGGACGACCGACCTGTACCTGGACATCCTGGTGCGCACCGGGCAGCATCAGAAGCTGCTGGACACCGACGAGACGCTGGCCGCACTGGCCGCCGGGCTCATTGATCAAGCCGCGGCCGAGCGCGCGTTCCGGCGCGCCTTCGAGGCCGTCGACGGGATCGCCGCCGCCCACCATGATGTGGACGCTTGGCTTGCGGGACAAGGGATTCCCCTTACCTGGCAGAGTCCATAGTGGTCAAGACGCGGGCACCGTCGTGTTCGGATCGATACCTCTGCGCGCACGAGATGTGACGAAAAGAAATCGGGCCCGGTGATCACCGGGCGCATGCTGGCGACTACCCTCAGGACCTGTGGGAACGGCCATCACCCCGCAGTTGGTTGACGTAGTCGACACCGTTACCGCGGTGCGTAGCTACTCGTCGGGCACCTCCCGGCAACTGCGCACCTGCCAGGAGGAGCGCTGGGGCCTGCGCACCGAGAGCCCCACGCCCGAGGACCCGTTCCACGACTCCGAGGTCACCTGGCTGCTGCCGGAGATCAACCTTCGGCTCACCCACCGCCGCCCGCGTTCGCGCCACGGCCACCGCGCGCCGAGCGAGCTGACCGCCGTGCGGGTGTCCCACGACGGCCGCTACTGGCGCACCACCGACCTGCTGCTGGGCCTCGCCGCGCCCGGCGCGTCGAGCGCGCGCATCGTGCGCTCCGAGGAGTTCGCCGCCGCGGTGGCCGGCCGGGTGCTCCTGGTGGGCGACGCAGACCTGGCGCTGCGCACCGTGCACCGGACGCTCGAGGAGCTCACCCGGCACCGGCACGACCTGAGCGCCTGGCTCGCACACAAGCACATCTTCGAGGTCTGGCCGCCCTACTGATGCCCTGAAAGCCGCCTTCAGGGCACTGAGTGTCCCGAAGGCGGCCTTCATCGCGAGGTACAAGCGGCACGGCGGCGTCACCGCCGTGGACGGGATGTCGTTCACCGTCGGGCCAGGCGGGATCTTCGGCATCCTCGGGCCGACCGGCGCCGGCAAGACCACCACCGTGGAGTGCATCGAGGGGCTGCGCCGGGCGGACGGCGGCTCGGTCCGGGTGCTGGGGCTGGAACCGGGGTCGGACGAGCTGCGGCACGGGCGGGGCGCGCAGCTGCAGGAGAGCGAGCTGCCGGAGAAGCCGGTGCGGACATCTCGTCGACTTCCCGTTTCGCCCGGTCAAACTCGTTGCGAGCGGCTGCCCTGTCGAGGGCGTTGCCGATGAGACGCGTGGGTGCGATGGTGAACCGAGGCAACGGCTCGGTGTAGGTCACCGACGCATTGACCGCGTAATACCTGGCATATCCAAGGTCGAAATCCGCGTACACACCCTCACCGGGCGGCAGCGCCAGATCCGAGTTCGGTTCGCCCTGAACTGACCCCCGCCGGCAAGATGCCGGTAGAGCCTGCAAGCGCTGTCCCAGCCGCCCTCGAACGCGGCCCGTATCTTTTTCTTACGCCTGCATCCGATCCTCCGTGACCTCGCACGGATGCCGAACACCCAGCCTAGCTAGGGGGTCCGCCGGTCCTACCGCCAATCCGGGCATTCGCGAGCGCCGCGTCCAGCATCCCCGCCCACACGTTGAGGATCCGCCGGCGGCGCATGCTGTCGTCGGTGAGCAGGTTCGCCAAGCCCAACCCGCGCGCCATGTCCAAAGTGGACTGAACGATCTCACGTACGCCGGCTACCTTCTCGTCGACGTCGAGCAGCTCCACGACCACCCGGTGCACCTCACGGCCGACGTGGGCTTCGAGCGGCACCACCCGGGCCCGCAGTTGCTCGTCCGACGCGGCGGCCACCCACAACTGCAGCGCCGCGCGAAACAGCGGGCCCGTGTACATGTGGTCGATCAGGTCGATCACGGCTTGGGTGCGGGCCGGACCGGTGGGCAGATCGTTGACGCGTTCGCGCAGCTGGGCGGTGCGCTCGTCGGACACGTACTCGACCGCCGCCGTCACCAGATCCTCGCGGGTCGGGAAGTGGTGCTGAGCCGCGCCGCGGGACACCCCGGCCCGCTCGGCCACGACGGCCACCGTGGTGCCCGCCCAGCCGAGCGAGGCGAGGCACTCGATGGCCGCCTCCAGCAACCGTTTCCGGGTCGCCCGGCTGCGATCCTGTTGTGGCTCCCGGAGTGTGTCGGTGGACATCAGTACGACTTCGGCAGCCCGAGGGAGTTCTGCGCGACGAAGTTGAGGATCATCTCGCGGCTGACCGGGGCGATCCGGTTGGCGCGGGCGGCGGTGATCATGGCGGCCAGGCCGTACTCGGCGGTCATGCCGTTGCCGCCGTGCACCTGGACCGCGGCGTCCACCGCCTTCACCGCCGCCTCGGCCGCGGCGTACTTGGCCATGTTCGCCGCCTCGCCCGCGGCCACGTCGTCGCCGGACTCGTAGAGCGCGGCGGCCTTCTGGGTCATCAGCTTGGCCAGCTCCGTCTCGATCTTGGCGATGGCCAGCGGGTGCGCCACGCCCTGGTGCGCGCCGATGGGCTCCTTCCACACCGTGCGGGTCTTGGCGTAGTCGACGGCCCTGCCAAGGGCGTAGCGGCCCATGCCGACGGCCATCGACGCGGCCATGATCCGCTCCGGGTTCAGCCCGGCGAACAGCTGCAGCAGCGCCGCG